>JAFRAP010000038.1 GCA_017405345.1 Candidatus Saccharimonadota bacterium | reverse complement strand
TGCCGGGCAAATCGCGCGACCAGTTTTTCATATAGACACCAACTACGTGGTAGCCCTGCTCCTTTAAAAGTGCAGCCGCTACTGAAGAGTCCACGCCTCCGGACATACCCACATAGACGATAGCGCGGGTCCTGCCGCCTTCTCTAATTCTGCCGGTCATATTCCTCCTTTACTACGTGAACAATGGCGGTGGCAGCTGCCTTGATGTCGGCCTCGGTGGTTTGAGTGCCGAGAGTAATGCGAAGCGACCCGGCAATTTCTGCATCAGTTAAGCCAATGGCGGTGAGCGCACGAGATGGCTGCCCCTTAGAGGCAGCGCAAGCGGCGCCGGTGGAGAGATAAATCTCTTGCTCCTCTAGCCGGTAAATTAAGCGCTCTGCATCTATACCTGGGAAAGATACTGGACAAAAATTAGCCAGCTGGTGCTTTAGGTCGCCCAGAAAAATTGGCTCCACTGGAGATTTGGCAAGCTCTGTACGGAGCAGAGCTACTAGCTTTTGGTATTGCTTGCGGTGAGAGCTGATGTGGGCCTTGGCCTCGCTAGCAGCCACCGCAAAGCCAACCACCCCTGGGACATTCTCTGTCCCAGAGCGCAATCCTAGCTCCTGGCCACCACCGTGAATTAGCGGCTTTAATCTTACGTCGTGCGACAGATAAAGCGCCCCCACACCCTTTGGCCCGTAAACCTTAGCAGAATTAAGCGTGAGCAAGTCTACCCCTAGCCGGGCGACGGATAAATCCATTAATCCTAGTGCTTGTGAAGCGTCCGAGTGGAAAAACAGCGGCGTTTGCTCCCCTGCTGCCAGGCGGCGCTGGCGCTCTGTATTAATAATGGCAGAGATTTCTGCTAGGGGCTGGATGGTGCCAAGTTCCCCGTTCGCTAAGGCAATAGAGATAAAACTAATCTCTGGGGTAAGCTTGGTGCGAAAATCTACTAAATCAATACGCCCGGTGCGGTCAGCCTTGATTTCTGTCACCTCGGCGGCGGCAGTGGCAGCAGCCTGCACCGCAGGATGCTCGGTGGCCAGAATCAGTGCATGCCCCTGACAGGCGGTAAAAGCGAGGTTAATGCTCTCTGTAGCGCCAGCAGTAATCACAAGGTCTGCACCCTTGGCACCAATCAGATGCGCTAGGGTATCCTTAGCCTCTGCATAAGCCGCTCGCACATGTTTAGCCGGAAGATAGGGGGCGGAAGGGTTAAAAAATTGCTCACTAAAAAATGGCATCATAGCCTGCTTGGCTTTGGTGTTAACAGGGGTGGCGGCGGCATAATCTAGGTAAATCATCTGCCTCTTATTATACTACTCTTGACAAAATCAGGCAAGTGTGCTATAATGGAGTTATAAGAGTTAATCTCAGGTGTACCTCTACCAAGAGGTCCGGCTCGGAAAAACTCAAAGAAAAAGCACCCTTACAAGAGGGTGCTTTTTGCGGGTTTAGATTATTTTGCGTTTTCTGCTAAGAAGTCTATGGCTTTTTCAATGGTGAAGCGATTTTTAATGTCCTGGCGAACGTTGGGATTATCTAGCTGCTGCAGAGCCTCTTTAGAATTCTGATAGACGTTCCTCAGCTCGGCGAGCTTAGCCTCTACTTCGTCGTCTGAGGCCTCAATCTTGTGATCTCTGGCAAGTATCTGCAAGCAGAGCGAGGACTTAACTCTGGTCTCGGCAATGGCGCGAGCTTCCTTCTCCCATTCTTCCTCAGACTGGCCAGTCTGGCGGAGGTAATCGTCAAAGGTCATACCGTGGCTCTGAGCGTTGCGCTCAATGTCGTCGCGGATGAAGCGTAGCTGATCCTTCACCATCACCTCTGGGGCAGACACCTTAGAACTATTGACTAGCGCTAGCACTAGGTCATCCTTGTACTTCTCTGTGGCACGTTGCTCATTCTGAGCGGCTAAGTTTTTCTTGATGTCTTCTTTTAGCTCCTTAACGGTCTTAAAGGGGCCACACTTTTTAGCGAGAGCATCGTCTAGGGCGGGCTTTACCACCTCGTTAACCTGCTTTAAGAGGACGCTAAAATTAGTCTTGGCGCCAGCGAGGTCACTGTTGTGATAATCACTGGGGAAAGTGAGCGCTAAGTCAAAGCGGTCTCCTGGCTCGTGGCCAACTATGCCATCTTCAAAGCCAGGGATAAAGGACTTGGAGCCGAGAGTTAAGTGGTGTCCCTTGGCAGAGCCGCCCTCAAACTTTACGCCGTCCTTAGACCCCTCAAAGTCAATGATGACTTCGTCGCCGAGCTTGGCAGCACGCTTAACGGTCTTTTTCTCGGCGTAAGCGCCTCTAATATTCTCAATAATCTCTGTAATATCTTGCTCGGTAACCTTAGTGTCAGGCTTTTTAGCCTTGAGTTTTTTATAGTCGCCGAGTTTAATCTCTGGCAAAACATCTGCTGTGGCGACGTATTCTACTACTTCATCTGGGACGTATTTGGTGACGTTAATCTCTGGGATCATCACTGGGTCCTTGGCGGCCTCTTTAAAAGCCTTTGGCACAGAGGTACGTACGGCAATATCTAGGGTGTGACCACTGACGTCGTTAGGAGACATGTGGCCCTCTGCAATACTAGCCGGAGCCTTACCCTTGCGAAAACCCGGAACCTTGGTCTCTTTAGAGAGGCGGGCAACGGCTTTTTTATGAGCAGCGGCAAGATCCTTGGCGTCTAGTTTAACGGTGATTTCTACTTTGGTATCGGATAATTGCTTGGTTGTGACTTTCATACTCGCAATTATACCATATTATCTCTGGAACGTCTACAAATGCTCTAATTGCCTTCTGAAATTCCGGGCAGAATGTCTTTGCGCAAGTGGCGAACGACCTGGGGGAGTTTGGCGCCAAGCTTAACTTCTGGGTTAAGCAGGTTATCTGGGTCAAAGATATGCTTAATCTGCTCGTATAGCTCGCGCTCACGCTCAGAGAGAGCGGGGGTAGTAATGGTACCCTTGGTGCGACCCTCAGCAATGGTGCCGGTGATGGAGCCACCATGCTGCTGTACTAGCTCAGCATAAGAGCGCAAGAAGTTAATAGCCGTCTGACGACCCCCCACAGAGCCTAACTCCACGTCTGGACGAACATGATAATTATTAGTGGCAAAAGAACCGTACAGAGGAATAGCAAAATCAAAGGTACGCTCTAAGCCGCGCAGCTCCGCCACAAAGGACGGGATTTGGTCGCTGGGCAAGCGCGAATTATCTGCCACGGTCAGGCGCTCGCCTTTTAGCCCGTCGTTATGATAGGCTAAGAGGGCGCTTACTACCTCTTTAAATTCGGCGGAATTTTCTGGCGTTTCTACGGTAGTATTGCTGGCTTTATCTGCTAGGTGCAGAGCCTTCTTTAGCTTGGAACGGTTACGGAAGGACGACTCATCAAAGGCAATCATGACATAAAAACCACTCTCTAGCTGTGGGTTTAAGATGCTGAGCTTCTTGCCAAAGAGAGTAGCATCTTTAAAGATTCGGGCATCGTAAATATCCAACGAGGCTGGATGCAGCGCAGCCACAGCATGAAGGTAATCTAGCGCTGGGCGAATAGAATTAAAGGAGACGACTAAGTGCGTGGCCGGATGGCTGATTGGCTCGGCCCTTAAAATAACCTCTGTAATGATACCCAGCGTGCCCTGGCTGGCAAAAAACAGTGGCATGAGGTCAAAAATCTTCTGATGGCTCTGCTGTACCTCAGTTACCATGCGGTAGCCGGCAAAATCATGCTCGTGCTGGCTGGCGATATCTTGGACGAGGTCAAACTTCTCATTGAGTAGCCCGTCTAGCTCGCGATAAATTTGCCCCTCAAAGGTATTGCTCTGCTTGGCCTTGGCTAGGCCGCGCTTGGTGTAGCTAACGGTCTGGATGATGTCTCCGCTAGAGAGCACCGTTTCTATACGGTCAACATAATAGTAAATACTGCCGTATTTACGAGCGAGCGGGTCGGTAGGAAAATTGGCAATCAGGCCGCCGATAGTCTCTTTAGGGTTTACTTCTATTGGTATGCATAGGCCATAAACAGCCAAGACGGAATTAAGATTCTCAATAGTAACACCGGCCTGCACGCGCACTAGGCGAGATTTTTCGTCTACTTCTTGAACATGATTAAGGTGCTCTGTGGAGATGACGATGCCAGAGCCAAGGTCTGCACCGGTCTTGTCTAGGCCGCTGCCTCGCACGGTAATGGCCAGCTCCTTACTGGCGGCAAAGCGCACGATCTCTTGGATATCCTCTGCCACAGCCGGCACAGCCACTAGCTGCGGAGTAATTTCTAGGATGGAACGGTCTTTAGAGTAAGCCTCAAGTACGGCCTCGCCTGCATAGACGTTGCCGATAATACGCTGACTTAACTGTTTTGCGATGTTATCCAATAACCCACCTTTTTAGCTTATGTCTATTTTAGCATACATTTGTGGTTTGTGGGGAGTTTTATTTTGGGCTTTTTGTGGTATAATTAAAGTATTAGCCCGTCTGCCCCTTAGGACACAGCGGGCGAAAAGCCCGAGTGGTGAAATTGGTATACACGTATGCCTTAGGAGCATATGCCTCACGGCGTGCTGGTTCAAGTCCAGTCTCGGGCACCAAGCGAAGCGAGTAAAGAAAAAGCTCGCTTTTTCTTTTGAGCGAGCGCAGGTGCCCTAGCGAGCGTTAGCTCGCGTTGCACCATAGAGCGAGTAAAGAAAAACTCGCGCTTTTTGTTACTCTTCAGTGGAGACGGAATCTTCCTCAATGGGGTCAGATTCTTCTGCGGTGATGGAATCTTCATAAGGGGCGGATGGCTCTTCTGCTGGGGTAGGCTCGCCCTCTGGGCGCTCAAAAGCCTCAGCAAAGGGGACGTGCTTGCCCTTGGCTAGCTGATACTCGTATTTATCGCTAACGCC
>JAFRAP010000037.1 GCA_017405345.1 Candidatus Saccharimonadota bacterium | reverse complement strand
TTAACCAAGGCAGCGTAATTGACCTCGCCGTCGGTGTGGTCATTGGTGGCGCTTTTGGCCAGATTGTCTCCTCGCTCGTAGCAGACATCATCATGCCCATTGTCGGACTGATTGGTGGTGGCGTTGACTTTACCGATTTATACTGGGAGATTCCCAATTTCTTCGGCGCAGACACCGCCGCCCGAATTAATTACGGTAACTTCTTACAGAACGTCGTAGATTTCATCATCATTGCTTTTGCCATCTTTATCTTCATCCGTGTCATCACTAAGGCCAAGGCTAAAATAGCCGCAGAAGAAGCCAAGAAGGCTGCCGAAGAGGCCAAACAAGAGGATGAAAACACCCAGCTCCTCCGCGAGATTCGTGACGCCCTAGTTAAGAAAAAGAAGTAACCATGGCTCTCCGCCGCAAAGACCTTTTTGTCATTATCGCCTTCGTCTTTGTAGTTGTTGCATCAAATACTTTTGCTTTCCTCGCCTTGGCTGCTGCCTTCATTGCCACCGAGGAAGAGCCGGCTCCTATGCCAGAATCATCCCCCACTTTAGAGCAGCTTCCTTCCCTATCAGACAATACCACTCCCAGCAGTACCCCCATCACCAACTCTTACCGAACCGCCACTACTTCCGGCAATTGCACACTTGGCCTTGGCCCACTCATGCTTATTAACTATAACTTTCGTGTGAACAATGATTTTATCGCTACTCGTCGCAGCGAGCTAGTCAATGTTGCTGAACGTTACGGTGTGATAGAAGGTAATCCATATAACGGTGCTCCCTTACTGGATGCTGAAGCCGCTGTCCATCTTAATGACATGATTAAGGCTTACCAAGCAGCTTACCCTGGTCATAATTTAGAGACTCGCTCTTGTTTTCGCTCTCGCGGAACTTCTTGTGGCCGTCTCTGCATGCCCACCGGCACTTCAGATCATCACACCGGCTACACTTGCGACCTCATTGATCCTGCTTATGGCACCGAGCTAGATACCAGTCATCTCTCTCATCACTTAGAGTGGCAGTGGCTAAAAGATAATTCTTATAAATACGGTTTCATTGACCGCTTCCCTGCTGCTTGGGCTGGTAGCTCTATGTCTGAGCCGCTCAATGTAGATGCTAACGGCTCCACTGGTCTTTATGAAACGTGGCATTATCGCTACGTTGGCATCCCCGCCGCCACCGCCATCGCCACCGGACAATATAATAACGGTGCCTATGATTCTTTAGAACACTACCTTTTAAAAACCGGCAAAGTCACCGGCCTTAATCCACCCAGCTGTGATTAGTCTACACCGTCAAATTATAGCTCAGCCGCACTAAGTCATACACTTCCACCAGCTCCATTTGGGAAGATAGCACAATCTCCACTCCACCTCGGCCAAAATACCGGCTTTCCATCACGCTCTCATATTTTTCTTGTAGTACTTGCGACAAATTCTTATCACAGCGCACTTCCACTGTCTTTACCTCACCCTCACTCCCCAAGTGCGTCACTAAAAACGCTTTTTTCTCCTCATCCGTTTCTCGCCAAAAGACTTGCCCGTCCTCACTATCCGTCACTAAAAACTTGCCAATTCCACCTACTTCAAGAATGTCAAATACCATTTTAACTCCTCAATTGATCCGTTAATGTCATCCAGCGCCCGGTGCGCCTCACGTTTGGCAAATTTCTTACCCAGTGCATTCTCAAAATATACCTTCCAAGCGCTCACATCCAACATCCGATAATGCAACATTCTTGCAAGCTCCGGCCATTCATGATCAATAAATTTCCGATCTTGATGAATAGAATTACCTGCTAAGATTATATCCTTACCAAAGTAGTGCCCTGCCCATTCTATCAGCTCTCGCTCTACTTCCATCGCGGAGCGACCACTACTATTCTGTGTCATCAGTGCCTCATACGCTTCCCGGTTCTTTTCCCAAAAATCCCCCACCATTCTCCGCTTCATCAAGCGTGGCGACACTTTCACTACTGCTGTATACTCTGCCACTACGTTTAATTTCCAGTCTGTTGCAATTGCCGCTACTTCTAAAATTCGGTCTTTCTCAGGTAAAAGTCCCGTCATCTCTAAGTCCATCCACAGCAAGCTCGCCTTTTTCATCACATTTTCTCCGGTACTTCAATCCCTAGCAGCCCCAATCCATGGGTTAAAATTTTTAAGTAATTCTGCACCATCTCTCCCCGCTCTGCCTCATATTCGCTCCCCACCACCTTTACATTCTCATAAAATCTGCTAAATTCTTGCGCCAATTCATATAAATACGCACAAATTTTATG
This sequence comes from Candidatus Saccharimonadota bacterium, assembly GCA_017405345.1. Taxonomy (GTDB): domain Bacteria; phylum Patescibacteriota; class Saccharimonadia; order Saccharimonadales; family Saccharimonadaceae; genus Nanosyncoccus. Next base: position 1,924 of record JAFRAP010000037.1, on the reverse strand, counting down.
CGGCGCCATCTCATTTAGCGCTTCTACTAGCACTTCCGTATACCCCGCCATCTTCTTTACCAACTTCCGCTCATGTGAAGATAGTTCGTATGGAGATTTTTGGCTCGGACCTTCTTCTGCAGGGCATCCGGAGCGCGGCAGCGCGAGGTTAAGCGCGGCTCGCCCATGGCGATGGGCCGAGCCGACGCGGCCCGAAGAAGAACGGTCTGAACCAAAAACCGCTGATACGACTTTCTTCGCCCGCACTGCCGAATATTGTAAATATGGCCCCGAATTCCCTGTCATAGACACAGACTCATCCACACTAAACTCAATATTCCCTCCCACTTTATACTTTAAAAAGGCGTATTTTATTGCCCCCAACGCCACCTTCTCATCCTCAGAATCGTAGCTTTCCTTTAAGACTTCCGCCACTCTATCTAAAATATCCACCGCCCTGATAAAGTTACCTTTCCGTGATGACATCTTCTCGTTCCCCGGCAAACGCACGTTCCCATGGGTTAAATGCACCGTTCGCTCAGTCAGCTCCGGCGCATACATACTCACACTCTTTAGCACCACTTTCATATAATCAATAATATCGTTCCCTGTGATTACCACGCTTTTATCAAAGTGATAATCATCCCACTTGGTAAAGAGTAGCCCCACATCCTTCGCCTCATAGGTTGGCAAGCCTTCCTTATTGATAAAAACTCGTGTATGCAAGCCATATGGCTCTCCCTTAAACACCACCGCACCATCACTTTCCTCGTACACATCCATGTGTTCTCGCACCACATCAAGTCCCCGCCCAGCCGTCTGCGACTCCGGATAATACACGTCAAACTTCAGCCCAATCCGCGCATAAAATTTCTTAAAGTACTTGTAAGATAATTCTCGTCCCTGCCAATATAATTTGGCTAAACGCGTGTCGTCAACGTGATCCCGAACAATTTCATAAATTTGCTTGTTCAGAGCGGTAATTTCCTCATGTGCTTCTTGCGATTCTTCATAAGCATTCGTTCCTTCCACATAGCATTCCGCAATATCTTCAATCGTCAGGTCTTCCACCGACTTTTTCTCCAGCGCCCACAACGTCTTCGCCACATGCAAGCCTACATCTCCACCAAAGTTTGCCCGCACCACCTTTGCCCCTGCAAATTCAAACAACCGCGAAATTGCATCTCCCACCACCGACGTATAAAGATGCCCCACGTGCAACACTTTAAACGGATTTGGGTCAGAAAACTCGCAAATCACCGTCTTCCCAAAATATTCACCCTGTGATATATTTTTACCAAATTCTGCCCCAAAATCGCCAAAATTATTCACTTTTTCTAAAAAATATTCATCCGGAAGCATAAAATTCAAGAATCCCGGCCCTGCTACTTCCACCTGCAAGCCTTCCAAGCTTGCAGCAATTTCCTCTGCCACTTCTCGTGGAGGCCGCCCCAACTGGCCTGCCAATCTCATCGCCACATTAGAAGCAAAATCCGCTCCCGTCCCCTCTGGTGCCACTGTTAAATCTGGCTCCACCTCCACACCAAAAAGTTCTCTAACCTGCTTTTTCAGCTGTTCTCGCAATTTTTCCATTATCTACATTTTATCACACCAAGGTGCTATAATGAAGCACTAGGGTAGGTGCAACTTACAAAGGAGGTGCTTATGATTATCACTGACAACTTCAATCACCGGCGCATATTGCGCACTGTCACCATTGAACTTTCCGAGCCAGAGAATATCAAGCAAAACAAGGTCGCCAGCATTCTTTATCATTATGCAGACCTGCACAGAGGGTTGTTCCCCTTTGTCCAAGAGATGATTCTCCATCAAGACATTTCCATTTATCCTTTACAAAAACCTTTCCACGACCAATCATTGGTTAAATTTTATGCTATTAAAGCCGCTCTCACCGAGCCAATCGCCCGTCAGTTTGCTAATGGCA
>JAFRAP010000036.1 GCA_017405345.1 Candidatus Saccharimonadota bacterium | reverse complement strand
CGCAGCCCGATCCAACTTATGAAAAGCTGATGGATGATTTTGAGTTTACTAAGGCGATAGATTACGCTTGGGGCAAGCTACAAGAGCTTAATCGCGAGATTAACGATACCGCTCCCTGGGCCGTTGCTAAGTCCGACCCAGCCAGGGCTAAAGAGCTGCTAATTAAGCTCACCCACCAACTGTTAGCTGCCAATCACTTATTAAAGCCTTTCTTGCCCATTACTGAGCAGGTGGAGCAGGTTTTCTTGAGCCAGCAAGTTACTCCTCCATCCACTCCACTATTTCCTAAAGAGCGGAGCTAGGATGATTTTCATCATTGAAGACGATGAGATTATGGCAGAGTGTATTGCGAGTGCCGTTAAACCCGCTAAGAGCCGCCACTTTTCTAATGGGGTGACGGCGATGTCCGCTCTAGACCAAACTTTGCCGAGCTTAATATTTCTAGACATTTTACTAGACGGCCCAGACGGCTTCACCTTCTTGAACGAGTTGGCCTCTTATCAAGACACTGCTAAAATTCCCGTCGTAATTATCTCTTCATTAGATTTTGCGAACCAAGATTTGTCCAGCTACGGCGTGGTGGGAAAGCTAGACAAGGCTAAAATGACTCCAGCGGAGATAAAGGAATATGCCCAGAGATTTGCGTGAGAAGGCTATTGTGCTGCGCCGTACTAAATATGGCGAGTCAGACCGCATTCTTTCGTTACTTACCCCCAGTGGCAAGGTTGACGTCATTGCTAAGGGCGTACGCAAAGAAAAGTCCAAGCTCGCCGGCGGGATTGAGCTATTTTCAGTTTCTGAGATAACGATCCATCAGGGCAGGCCAGGGCAGCTTGGCATCCTCACTTCTTCACGGATGTTAAAGTTTTATAATAATATCCTATCCGATCTTGCTCGCCTGGAACTAGCTTCTAATGCCATCCGTAAGGTGAATCGCCTAGCGGACGATATTAAAGACCCAGAGCTGTTTAGTATTTTAGAGCAGGCTTTTGCCGGCCTGCATGATGGGCTAAATCCAGAATTAGTTAAGGCTTGGCTGCACTTTAATCTTAGTAATATCAGTGGGGAATCAATCAACCTGTTTCGTGATAGCACTGGGTTAAAGTTGCAGCCAGACCAGACCTATTGCTGGGATAACCTAGAGAATGCTCTGCGCCCTCAGCCAGATGGCCCCATCACCGCTAACCACATTAAATTTATGCGCCTGCTCTCCACCAACCCGCTCGCCATCGCTGCCAGAGTAAAATCTGTAGAACAATTATTAGAAGTGATAAATACCATTCTGGCAACATAATGAGATTTAGACCAGATTTTTGGACGTTAATTTTACAAGTATTGTAAAATTAACAAGTCCAAAAGTCCCGTTGCCAGAATGGTATTTTCTAGTATAATAATTGATATGAGCAGACTAGATGATATTGTGAGTTTATCAAAGCGCCGCGGATTTATTTTTCCAGGCTCAGACGTTTACGGTGGCATGGCTGGTACTTGGGATTACGGCCCGCTTGGTGTAATGCTAAAGCGCAAACTAATGTCTGAGTGGTGGCAGTATTTTGTTGAAGAGCGTGACGATATGTACGGCATTGATGCCGCCATTATTATGAACCCACGCACCTGGGTGGCTTCTGGTCATACCACCACTTTTTCTGATCCATTAGTAGAATGTGGCGATTGTCATGGCCGCTTCCGCGCTGACAAACTCGGCAAAACCGCCGACGGCCACGATCTGTCTGCCAAAGTTACCAAGACCGAGCTAAACAAGGCTAAGGTTAAATGCCCCACTTGTGGTAAGTCTAACTGGGGCGAGGTTAAGCAGTTTAATATGATGTTTAAGACGAGCGTTGGCGCCGTAGAAGACGCTACTGCACTTGCTTATTTGCGCCCAGAGACTGCCCAAGGTATCTTCACTAACTACAAGAATGTTGTAGACACAATTTATCCAGACTTACCCTTTGGCTTAGCTCAGCAGGGTAAGGCTTTCAGAAACGAGATTTCCCCACGGGATTTCATCTTTCGCTCACGCGAGTTTGAGCAGATGGAGATTGAGTATTTTGTTTCTCCAGACGAATGGGAAGAAAGCTTTGAACACTGGCTAAAGGCCTGCCATGAGTTCTTAGAAAAGCGTATTGGTTTACCATCCGACTGCATTCATGAGTTGGATGTCCCAGCAGAAGACCGCGCCCACTACTCCAAGCGCACCATTGATATAGAGTTTGATTATCCGATTGGTAGGGAAGAGCTAATGGGCTTAGCTTATCGTACTGACTTTGATCTTGGTAATATTCAGCGAGAATCTGGCAAAAGTATGGAATATCGCCGTAAGGATTCTGGCGCCACCTTCATCCCGCATGTAATTGAGCCATCCTTTGGTGTGGAGCGCCTGTTTATGGCGGTACTCTCTAGTGCCTATGACGAGGATGAAGTCGGTGGCGAGAAGCGCATCGTCATGCGCCTACCAGAGCATTTAGCGCCATATCGCTTCTGCGTCTCACCACTTCTAAAGAATAAGCCAGAGCTAGTTAAAAAGGCCCAGAAAGTTTATCAAGACTTAAAAGCTAAATATCATAATGTTACCTGGGATGATTCTGGTAACATCGGCAAGCGCTATCGCAAGCAGGACGAAATCGGCACGCCTAAGTGTATCGTGATTGACTTTGACACTCTAGAGGACGACACCGTCACTGTCCGTGACCGAGACACCACCAAGCAGAAACGCATCAAAATCGCAGATTTGTAGGGACAAGTAATAGGCTTTTTGCCAGCTGGATTTGAGAGCGTAAAAAATACAACCATATGGTTGTATTTTTTACAGGCTCTCAAGTCTAGTTGTTAAAATAGTTATTTTTCGTTCCAGCGCTTAATCGCATCTTTGATAACTTGTTTAGCCTCAGCAATATCACCAAACTTCTCAACCTTAGTAGTGCCAGGTTTCTTCAAATCCTTGTAGTGATTAAAGTGAAACTCAATCTGCTCTAAGAGACGCTTTGGCAAATCTTCTAATGTCTGGTAAGCGTCGCCGTTATTGCGGTCATCAGCTGGTAAACAGATAATCTTATCGTCCACCTCGCCATCATCCACAAACTTCATCACGCCCAAAATCCGTGCCGTGGTGTAAATGCCAGAAACAAGCGGGCTGTCAGTAATTAGCAGCACGTCTAGCTCGTCGCCGTCTTCATCTAACGTCTGTGGGATAAAACCATAATTACAAGGCTTAGCAAAAGCCATTGGGTCTACCCGGTCCAGCATAAAGCAGGCCTTTTCGCGATCCCACTCAATCTTGTGGTTAGAACCAGTTGGGATCTCTACCACCACGTTAATTTCACCATTTTCATAATCCCCCGGAGTCAAGATTTTATTAAAATCTGCCATATTTTCTCCACGTTAATTTTTAATCTGTATTTATGATATAATATTTTTATGCCAAAATCAACTGAAAAACGTAAAACCAATGTTCGGCGCACGCTGTATTATTTTTTGTATGCCACAAAAAAGTACAAGCTACTCGCTTGTGGTGCAATTTTGCTTACCACTGCAGTTTTTGTTTTGCGCAGCGCAATTATTCCGCTAAATTTAGCCAATATGATTGGTGATGTTTCTAATGGTCTTGCTGAGGAACAAATTATTCCGACATTGTTACCGCAAGCACTGGCAGTTATTGTTGCCATGGCATTAAATAATTTTGTTTTTGGCCCACTCCGTCTTTATTGTGTATGGAAAATGGAAGTTTATACTATCAATGATTTAGATACGCTGGCTTTTAATACTATCAGCGCGCAATCTATGCAATTTCATAACAATCGCTTCTCCGGCTCTTTAGTTTCGCAGGTAAATCGCTTTGTTGGCGCGTATGAGCGTTTTATGGATGAATTTTTTTGGAATGTCTACCCGGTAATATTAGATATTCTAATGATTCTCATTATTATGACTCCCCGCGCGCCACTTTTCTCGCTAGGTATTATTATTTTGAGTATAATTTATATTATCTTTGCTATCATCTGGTTCAAGAAAATCGCCCCCATTAACGAGCGTGAAGCCAGCGTTGCAAACAAAAAGACCGGACAGCTAGCCGATTCTATTACCAATATTACTTCAGTAAAATCGTATGCTGGAGAGACCTACGAGCAACGTCGCTATGGTATCTTCCAGCGCGATTATATCAACACTACTTTTGCTGCCCTCCGGGCCAACACCAAACGCAATTACTTTTTTGATTCCATCAATGTGGCAATCTCTGTTTTAGTGGTGGCACTATTAATGGGCGGTCAAACTTGGTTGGGGCTTTCTGTGGCAACGCTAATTCTAGTTGTTAATTATTCTCAGAATATTATGGGGGACTTATGGAGCATTCATTCAGTTTTCAAATCCTTTAACCGCATTTTTGGCGATTCTTATGAGATGACCGAGATTTTAGATATGGAGGACGACGTAGTTGATGCGCCAAATGCTACTACATTAAAAATACAATCTGGAGCAGTAGATTTCACGCACGTTACCTTTCGTCATGCTGATGCCAAGGCACCAATTTTTCAAGATTTTTCACTTAGCATTCAACCAGGCGAACGTGTCGGCTTAGTAGGTGTTTCTGGTTCTGGTAAAACCACTGTCACCAAGCTTTTACTTCGTTTTGCCGATGTTCAGGATGGTGGTATTTTTATTGATGGTCAAAATATCAGTCAAGTTACACAACACTCCTTGCGCAAGAACATTGCCTATGTTCCTCAAGAAACATCACTTTTTCATCGCTCAATTGCGGACAATATTGCCTACGCTAGACCCAATGCCACTCAGGCAGAAATTATCCGTGCCGCCAAACTTGCCAATGCGCATGAATTTATTAAAGATTTGCCAAATGGTTATGATACCCTAGTTGGCGAACGAGGAGTTAAGCTGTCTGGTGGGCAACGTCAACGTATTGCTATTGCGCGAGCGATTTTGAAAGATGCGCCTATTTTGGTACTAGACGAAGCCACCTCGGCACTGGATTCGGAATCAGAGGCGCTAATTCAGTCAGCACTTGAGGAATTAATGAAAGGTCGTACCTCTATAGTAATTGCGCATCGTCTTTCCACGGTAGCAAGCTTAGATCGGATTGTAGTATTAAATGACGGTAAAATTGTTGAACAAGGCACACATAGGCAACTACTAAAAGGCAATGGACCATATGCTAAGTTATGGTCTCGCCAATCCGGCGCGTTCTTAGAAGAATCGGAATAAAAATGCCCAGAGTTTATTCACTAGTTGCCAATGATTTTCTCGTCCTTAATCTCATCTGGCAGATAGTTTTTATCTAAATGGAACCCCGCCTCCCATTTTTGACCTTTGCCAAAACCAAGCTCTTTCATCAGTTTAGTGGGAGCATTGCGTAGCCACACTGGCACTGGTAGGTTCATAGTACGATGTGCTAAATCTTGCGCTTTATACCAAGCGTTCGTAGTGGCACGAGACTTTTTAGAGCGTGCCAGCGCCACCGTGGTATGAGCCAAAATCAAGCCAGACTCTGGCATGCCAATCCGCTCCACCGCCCCAAAGCACGCCACTGCCATATTAAGCCCGCCATTGCCAGCAACCCCAATATCTTCAGATGCAAAAATCACCATCCGCCTGGCAATAAATTTTGGATCCTCGCCCGCCTCCACCATTCGCGCCAGGTAATAAAGCGCCGCATCGGCATCGCTACCGCGCAGGGATTTAATAAAAGCGGAGATGTTGTCGTAATGATGGTCGCCCTTTTTATCGTAGCCTGGGACTTTGCGTCCAGCCGCTTCTTTTACGATATCTACATCTACTTTGTCCGCGAGTGACAGCGCCAGTTCTAGGTCGCCGAGCGCACTGCGCGCATCGCCACCAGACAACTCTGCCAGGTAATCAATCGCCTTAGCGCTCACTCGCTTAGTCGCCTTCTCGGCCTTAATTGCCCGCTTTAATACTGTGACGATAGCATCCTTATTCAGCGGGGCCACAATCACCACGCGTGAGCGTGAGAGCAGGGGAGAAATCACTTCAAACGACGGGTTCTCTGTGGTGGCACCAATCAAAATAATCAGACCGCTCTCCACATGTGGTAAAAACGCATCTTGTTGTGCCTTATTAAAGCGGTGAATCTCGTCCACAAATAGCACCGTGCGAGTCTTTAGATTCCAGTTGGTGCGGGCACGCTCCACCACTTCCGCAATATCTTTTTTGCCAGCGGTTACAGCGGAGAGCTCCACAAAATCCGCCTGATATTCCTTGGCCAAGATGCGCGCCAGAGTCGTCTTGCCTGTGCCTGGTGGCCCCCAAAAAATCAAATTGACCGGCTCGCCTTTTTTGACAATTTCCGTTAAAATCTTACCCTCGCCAATAATCGCGTCCTGCCCCACTACTTCATCCAGAGTCTGTGGGCGCATTCGCTCCGCTAAGGGCCTGTGACCAGCCATCAAATCCTCACCAGTTTTCATATCTTATATTATAATATAGATATGCAGAATGAGATAGAGGCACAGTTTTTAGATGTCAACAAGACTACTATTCGCCAAAAGTTAAAATCAATCGGCGCTAAGTTAGAAAAACCAGAAGTCTTAATGAGGCGCACTGTATTTTATACTGGCGATCATTCTTTCGCCCGCGTCCGCGACGAAGGTGACAAGATTGTGATGACATATAAAAACGTCAGCGATAACCATTCTATTTTAGGCACCAAAGAAGTTAATGTCTGTGTAGATAATTATGATGATGCTATTTTGTTGCTGAAGGGCTGTGGCCTCAAAATCAAGGCTCGCCAGGAAACTAAGCGTGAAATCTGGCATTTTGATGAGGTGGAAATCTGCATAGATACTTGGCCGTGGATTCCAACATTCATAGAGATAGAGGGGCCTAGCGAAAAATCCGTCTGGGATACAGCGAAAAAGCTGGGGTTGAATAAAGACCAAGCAAAATTTGGCTCAGTAGATACTACCTACCAACATTATTTTGGCGTAGAGCCAGACGTGGTAAATCTACATACGCCAGAGATTTTATTTGATATGACACCACCAGATTGGGTAAAACCACTTTAATCGCAACACAAGATGTGATATAATATAACAATCGTGGCTCTGTAGCTCAGTTGGTAGAGCAGAGGCCTGAAGAGCCTTGTGTCACTGGTTCAAGTCCAGTCGGAGCCACCATTTCCGGACTTTTTGAAAAATCTTCGCGCGCCAGCGCGTTTTTTATCGCCGAGCGCAGCTCGGAGCATAGGCGAAAATAGGCTCG
>JAFRAP010000006.1 GCA_017405345.1 Candidatus Saccharimonadota bacterium | reverse complement strand
GGCGGCCTCTTCCTTAGTCATATAAGCAGTATAAGTGTCTCCTACGGCCTCAACCAGACCTTTTTTAGCACCCTCAATGAGAGCGTCTTTGTCTAAGTCTCCATCATAATTCTCTTCTAGCTGAGTGTAAACTTCGTCAAGACTAGACCAATCGTTAGCGGTAGGTTTTTTAAAGCCGAGATAAGGGAGAAAATTGGTAAAATTTGGCCAGTTAAAGCCAATCGCCAGCCCAACAAAAAGGGCTACAGCACCACCGACGATGGCACTGCCAAGATGAACTTTTTGGGCAGACCAATTTTGCTTCATCTTTCTATTTTACCATAAAGGAGATTGTTAATCAAAGTGAATATAGCGGAAGGCATTGGGGCTGGCGCCGGTAACGTAAGAGAATCCAGCAGGATAATTGTGGCCGTTATACTCAGAATAATCTATGGTGCCGTTAGCATTAACGCGCTCTACCCAAACTACGTGCCCCCAAGCTCCGTTAGTGTTATAGCCCACAGTGTGAGCAGCTGGAATACCATCCACGACAAAGCCGTAATTACGGGCGGTGGCGCCCCAGCTGGCAGCATCTCCCCAGCCAGAGATAGAGAAACCCCAGTATTCATAAGTCTTCCAGCCGGCATAGCTAGTACACTCACAATAGTAGCCACCGTACACGCTAGTGTAGCCGGCGCGAGTGTAGCGCCAGTTAATGCCAGGACACTGATGCTTAAATGGGTAGGAATCTAGGCCAGGTTCTGTAATGGCAGTACCGCCGGCGCGATTATTAAGAGAGCTGATGTAATTGCGAATTTCGTTCTCTTTGATCTTGCGGGCTTCTTCTGCCTCAGCGGTGTAGGCACTGGCGTTATCGCGGTATTTAGCAACTAGTGCAGCCTGCTCATTGCGGCGGGCCGCAATGGCTTGACGCTGGACTTTTTGGTCTGCAATAATACGGTCAACCTCTTTTTTCTGGCGTTCTAACTCGTCTTTAATGCTGCGAATAGTCTGAGCAGAGAGACTGATTTGATTTTTTACGGTGTCTAAGCGTGATTGCTTCTCTGCGTAATCGCTGATAGAATTGCTTCCGGCCAAAATCATGATAGCCTCTGGCTGGCCGTTAAAGTGCATATCTACTAGCATGTTGGCGAGGGCGTTTTGCTGTAAATCTAATTTATCTTCATTTTCCTTGATGCTTTTTGCAAGGTCTTCTGCAATGGCTTCATTAGTGGCAATACGAGCCTCGTAGGCGGCGATTTCTGCGCTAAGTCGTGCAACCTCTCCTTCCAGGGTCTGAGCAGCTGCGGCGGCACCAGCGGCCTTCTCTTTAGCGGCGGCCTCGGCGGCCTCGGCCTCTTTACACTTATCGCTAATACAGAATGGTGAAGTGGCAATGGCGGGAGTCTCTAGAGCCTGAAAGACTGACACTGATGGGGCGAGGGCCATGACCAGGGCAATACTGAGAATTTTTATTTTGCGTTTTGCCATAAGCTTATCGTACCACTTATGGTTAAAAAGTGCAAGTATTTTACTTTAAATATTTCCGTACGGCAAGCCTAGCGGAGAGTAGGCCGATGATTGCTCCAAGGATAATCATTGCAGCAAAGACGGCGATGATCCAGTTGCTATCTAATACGCCGGAGACGATGCTGATATCAATGTCGTAATCAGCTAGCTTGGGGCCAAGTGTACGATAGGTGGCATAGCCAATACCACTGGCTAGAATTCCTGCTAGGACACCGCTCATCATGGCTTCCACCAGGAAGGGGCCACGGATAAAGGTGTTATCAGCACCGACGAGCTTCTCCATGTAAATTTCCTCACGGCGAGAGAAGATGGCCATACGGATAGTATTAAAGATAACTAGTACAGATATAACTAGAAAGAGCGCAGAAAGGATTAGCCCGCCGTTTTTAGCGATGTTGGCCCAACTAGTGATAGTGCTGATGGCTTGATCATTGGTGCTATAGGTGGGGGCTTTAGTGTTGTCTAGGTTTTCAACGAATTCTTCATCGGTAGAGACGGTGTATTTAATGCTAGAGAGATCGTTAGAATCATTGACTTTTACCCGCATGGTGGCTTGCATATTGTTAAGCATGATCTCGCGCATATTTTCGTCATCTAAAGTTTGCAGAAGCTCTTTGTCTCCGTTTTTCTTGGTCTCTTCTAGGAAGCGAGCATACTCCGTATCAGAGCTGGCAACCTCTACATTTTTAATGTTTGGATCTTGGCGCATGGTGCTGGCCATGCTATTTAAAGTTTCAATACTGGTGCCAGGCTTAAAGAAGATGGTGATGTCAATTTTTTCACGCATGATATCCGCGGTGGAAGAAAGAACGATACTGGCAATGACGGTAACGAATAGCAGTACTAGGGTAAAGGTCATAACTAGTGTAGCCGCGGCAGAAAGCCAAATGTTGCGCTTAAATCCAGAGGCGCCGTACTTGGCGATACGTGAGGCGGTGCGTAATTTGTGTGCACTACCGCTCTTTGCCATGGTCTTTAGACGGTCTTTAGTAGGGTTGCCAGTGGTTTTATTACGTTTAGCCATTAAATGACGCTCCTTCCGGGGGTGTTAAGTGGTTTTTTCTTGACGGTGGTGCGAGTGGCTGGCTTGGTGGACTTGGTGGTTTTAGTGGTACGAGCCTTAGGTGCTGGAGCGGCAGGAGCAGCTGGAGCGGGGGCGGCTTTATGCATTTGAGCTAGACGGGCTATCTCTTCTTTGGTGAGCTTGTGGCCTGGCCGCTGTAAGTTAATACCGTCATTATTGCTATCTAGGCGATAAATACCGCGCTCTTTTTGATCTGAGACAATTTTGCCGTCTTTTAAAGTGATAACACGTTTTTTGAGACGGTTTACAACCTCTGCATCGTGAGTGGTGACTAAAACTGTGGTGCCGTAATCATTAATTTTCTTTAGGAGATCAACAATTTCCTGGCCAGTATGAGGGTCAAGATTGCCAGTAGGCTCGTCTGCAATTAAAATCTTGGGCTGGCGGGCAACTGAGCGAGCAATAGAGACCCGCTGTGCTTGGCCACCAGATAGCTCATTGGGGAATTTATAAGCCTCTTCGTCTAGGCCGACTAAGTTTAGTACGGTGGGGACTGTGCGCTCAATTTCGCGATTGCTCATGCCGGCAATTTCTAGGGCAAAGGCCACATTCTCATAAACGGTGCGCATGGGAAGTAGTTTAAAGTCTTGAAAAACTACGCCTAGGCGCCGGCGGTAATGTGGGATATGACGCTTTTTAACGTAGTCTAAATCAATCCCACCGATGACGATTTTGCCAGTATCTGGGGACTCTTCCTTAGTAATCATTTTTAGTAGAGTGGATTTACCGGCGCCGGACTCACCCACCAAAAAGACAAATTCGTTGGGAGAAATGTGCAAGGAAATATTGTCAAGTGCGGGGTGCGCATCCACCGGATATTGTTTAGTAACATGATCTAAGAGAATCATATTACTATAATACCATAAACGTTATTAAATTGCCAAAAAGGCGTCAATGAATCCTTGGATTTTGCCGTCTAAGACGGACTCGGCATCAGCCTCTTCATATTTAGTACGGGTATCTTTGACGAGTTTGTATGGCTGCAGGACATAATTGCGGATTTGTTGACCCCATTTGGCGGATTCGCCAGCGCGGAGCTTATCTATACTGTCCGCCTGTTGCTCTTGCTGCATTTGGATAAGTTTACCGCGCAAAATTTCCATGGCCTTTTCTTTGTTTTGGAGCTGAGAGCGCTCATTTTGGATGGCCACAACGGTATTAGTTGGGAGATGTGTGATGCGTACGGCGGAATTGGTGGTGTTAACTGATTGCCCACCGTGGCCGCCAGAATGATAAACGTCAATGCGCAAGTCTTTATCGTCAATCTTAATATCGTCGCTATTATTTAGCACTGGTAAAATTTCTACTAACGCAAAAGAAGTTTGGCGGAGATTGTCGGCATTAAAAGGGCTGAGCCGGACTAAACGATGTACGCCATGCTCGCTTTTAAGAGTGCCATAGGCATTGGTGCCTGTGACTTCGTAAACAGCGGTCTTAATGCCAGCTTCTTCCCCGGTGGTGCGTTCTAAATTGGTGACTTTAAAATTATTTTGTTCCAGGTAGCGTAAGTACATGCGCTCTAGCATACTGGCCCAGTCCATCGCCTCTGTCCCGCCCACACCAGCGGTGATGCGCAAAATGGCATCTTTGCTATCGTATTTTCCGGTGAAGCGCAAGGATTTTTTAAGTTCAGTGAGCTTGTCTTGCAGAGCAGAAACTTGATTTTTAAGCTCATCCAGAAGTTCAGCATCACTAATGGTTAGCAACTCTTTAATATCACTGAGCTGAGTACGGAGTAAAAGCCACTCGGAGGTTTCGTCTTGGAGCCGGGCTAGCTCGGTGTTTTTCGTGCGAGCGTCTTCGGGATTTTTCCAAAGTTCTGGGTCTGCCACGGCTTCCTCCAATTGATGCAGGTGGCTTAGCTTTTCAGAGATGGCAAGTTTTTCCCAGGCATCGTTTAGCTCGGAGAGTAGTCGCTCAAGATCTTTATTGATTGTTTCCATAAACAAATTTGGCTGGGCCGGCAGGATTCGAACCTGCGCATGACGGGACCAAAACCCGTTGCCTTACCGCTTGGCGACGGCCCAATGGCTATTATTTTACCATAAAAAGTCGCTTTTTTCCATGTGCTATAATGAAGGCATGAAAAGAGTATTGATTGTTTATTTTTCACAAGCGGGGGAAGTCTATAATGTGGGGACAGTAGAAGTTGGCAACACAGAAATTATGGCCAATAATATCGCCGACATTTTGCGAGAGCGGGATTTTGCCGTGGATACATTTAAGATTGAACCGGTGGAGCCATATCCGTTGGAATATCAGCCGCTAATAGAGCTTGCTCAGCAGGAGATAGAGCAAAACGCTCGCCCAGACTTTAAGGGTGAGGCACCAAAGACGGCAGATTATGATGCGATTTTTGTGGGCTATCCAATTTGGTGGGGTGAGTTGCCGATGGTAGTATATTCTGTGCTAGAGCAGATGGACCTAAAGGACAAGTGGATAATTCCTTTTAATACGCATGAAGGTTCTGGTGATGCTGGAACGTACGATACTCTGAAAAAGAAGTTTCCAGAGGCAAAACTAAGAACTGGCCTAGCGATTACTGGGCGAGCCGCTCGTGAAGAAAAAAGCCTAGAGCACTTGCGAGATTGGCTAAATGAAATAAAGTAATGTAAAGGAGCAAGATGAGCAAGGTTTATTTTACAAAAGAAATTACGCCAGAGAGTTTAGTAAAAATTTATGAAGCCTTGGGGGTGGAATTGCCCGGAAAGGTGGGGGTGAAGATTTCTACTGGAGAGAGGGGCGGTAATAATTATTTAAAGCCAGAGCTGATTGGGGCACTTGTTAAAAAGTTAGGCGGTACGATTGTAGAATGTAACACTGCTTACGACGGCGCACGTAACACGGCGGAGGATCATCTAAAGGTAGCAGAAGAGCACGGTTTTACAAAAATTGCCCCAGTGGATATTTTAGATGCGGACGGAGAATTTGAAATACCGGTGATGGACGGTAAGCACTTAAAGGTAGATATTGTGGGGACGCACATGAAAGATTATGATTCTATGCTGAATTTGGCGCACTTTAAAGGGCACATGATGGGTGGTTTTGGCGGAGTGCTAAAGAACCAATCCATCGGTTTTGCTTCTAGAAACGGTAAAGCCTATATTCATGGAGCAGGGACTACGCGTGATCCAGACTACGTCTGGCAGCACTTGCCAGCGCAGCTGGACTTTTTAGAGTCAATGGCAGAATCGGCAAAAGCAATCCAAGATTATTATGGTGGGCAAAAGTCTGGAAAAATCCTCTACATTGATGTAATGAATAATTTGTCGGTAGACTGCGATTGTGGCTCGTCACCAGAAGATCCTTGCATGGCGGATATTGGCATATTGGCGTCTGTAGACCCAGTAGCGGTGGATCAGGCTGCTATTGATAAGATTTGGGAGAGTGATGATCGCGGTAGAGATCATTTTGTAGAGCGGGTAGAGCGGCAGCAGGGGCGAGAGTTGCTAGGATTTGCTGAGCAGTTGGGGATGGGTTCAAGAGCATACGAGCTAGTAGAAATCTAGTAAAGCCCCCCTTGCATTTCGTAGGTGGCCTTGTAATCAAAGTGCCCCTCGGGGACGATGAACGGTAGTGAGGCATACTCTGGCTGGCGATGATGATAGGCGGTGCGAAGCTCATCGGTACTACCAACACATTCAAAAGGCTTCATTACGCCGTCTACGCCGAGTAGTCCACGAAAATTATTCATCAGCTCTTCATTTTCAGTGTTAGCGAATAGATCAACATCAGCAAAGAGTGACTTAAGTGGATGTGGAGCTAAAAATGGGCTAAAGAGTAAGTAGGTATTAGCGCATTTAGCGCAACTGCCGCACCAATGAAGTTCAGAATTATTAGCCCCTTGCTTGTAATTAGAACGATTACATGAGCTAAAGGAATAACCGTACTTTTCCCAACATTTGGTGATGAATTGTTCGGCAATGGCTAGCTCGCTAAGATTGCGCAAGGGTGAGCCAATTTTAAGATCCGGGCTAATGTACTTTTTAACGTATTCAGCAAAGAGCTGTTCAGCCTCCCAGGTTTTAGACCACTGATGGTTGACTGGTAAGTCGCCGATTTGAGAATGAGGTTCGTTCCCTTCTTGGCCGATACTTACCAGAATAGTCTTTTGGTTAAAGAGGATAGCCTGGACTAGTGCTAAACTTTGCAGAATATAGGTGATTGGCACGTGGCCGTTTAGCCCGCCGGATTGGCGTAGATGTTCTAAGTCAATCGTGCGGACGGCTACCTGAGGATGCTTGGGGAATTGGATTTGGTCTAAGACGGCCGGGTAAGTTTTTTCATCTGTATTGCTGACATACCAAGAGGTAAAGTTTAACCCCTTTTCTTTCAAAATTTCAGCTGTGAGGATAGAATCTTTGCCGCCGCTCTGTAAGCTTAAGATGCCACTTCCCTTATATCCGGTAATAGCTTCTGGTGCGGTGTAACCATTAGTGGCGGAAAATCTAGCCAAGTATTCGCGTGAGAGACCGTTTTCAAAGGCGTACTGAGAAAGGCCCTCTTGATAAACTTTATTAAAGAAGTTAGCCTGCCATTCGTCTAATGGCAAATCAATACGGACGTTAGGTGTGGGGTGAGCCTTAAAGTAAGAAACGCCAATAATCATAAAAGTTAAAAAGAGCGCTCTATCTAAAAGTTGGTCTAAGGAAGGGTCTTCTGTGATGTTAAAATGAGTACCCTCAAAGCGAGAAAATTGAATTTTTTCAGAAAAGATGAAGTTGTCTATCCCCTGGTAGGCGAAGGTGGCGGTAAATGAACGCTTATCAAAGTAGTAGCTTAAAAATTTAAATGGGGTTTGTTCTGGGGTCATAAATCTCCTCCTAAATTATTTACGATTTGTTGGAACTGCTCGCCGCGGTCCTTAAAATTTTTAAACATATCAAAACTGGAAGTCCCAGGGCTCATCACCACGACAGCCGGCGTCTTAGCCTGCTCGGCAAATTGCTGAGCCAGCTGGACGGCCTCTTTTAGGGTGCTTGCTAGTTTAAATTTAGACGGGTCTTCTCCTGCGGCAAGCTGCTCTTTAGTCTCGCCAATGAAGATGGCTTGGATTAGATTGGGCGTAGAAAAAATACGTTCCTTGGTGCTAGTTAAGTCAAAATGTTTATCCTTGCCCCCGGCAATCAGCACCAATGGCTCAGTAAAAGCCTTCAGCGCAACATCTAATGCTGGCGGGGCGGATGAGTAATTATCGTCGTAATATTTAACGTGGTTTAACTCCCTGACGAATTGAATGCGGTGTGGTAAGCCCTGAAAATCTCGGAAGGCCTGGATGATGGTATCGGCGTGGTTAGACACAAGCTCGGCCAGAGAGATTTTTAAAAAGGCGGCCACAGCGAGCAGGGCGGCTTCGGCATTTTCTTTATTGTGGCCTCCGGGCAGGTTTAGCTCGGAGAGGATAGGTTCTAGAGCAGAACGGTCATCGCTGGATGGGTATGGGAGCTTAGTCCCAGGAGATTGCTCGGCGATGGCGACAGAATCTGGATTATGGCGATAGTAAATACAGTAATCCGCAGAGGATTGATGCTTAGTGATATTGGACTTAGCAGAGAGATAATCTGAGTAATCATCATGTACGTCCAGATGATCTGGCTCAATTCGGAGCACCACAGCAATGTGAGGCGATTGCTTTAAGTCCCAAAGCTGGAAACTACTTAATTCATATACTATTACATCATCTTCTTTAAGGTTGTCAAGTACAGTGATGGCGGAAGTGCCAATATTGCCAACGAGCCGAGCATGCTTCCCCAGTGCTTTTAGTAATGCGGTGATGATGCTACAGGTAGTACCTTTACCCTTGGTACCGGTAATGCCGATGATAGGGCAAGGACAATGCTTAAAGAAATACTGTGTTAAACTAGACCAGCTGCCCATTGGCTTAACGCTAGGACTGCGCAAGACTAGATCATAATCTTCAAGCTGGAAATTGGGCACATCAGCTGGCTGGAAATTGTCAAAAACTCGGCAATCGTGACCCTTGGCACGGAAGTATTTTTCGGCATCACGACCTTCTATGCCGTAGCCTAAGATTGCAATTTTCATAAATAAATTATATTAAATTTTTAGCTTTGCCGCAAGTTCGGTGATGAGGGGCTTCTCTACTGAGCTGACGGCCACTAGAGCCTGGATACCGGAGCTAGCAAATTCTCGTGCGAGAGCTACGATGGCAGGCTTGGTTAGAGATTTAATGACATCTGGAATACGATCGTATTTTTCAAATTCGCCAGTCAAGAAGTAGTTGTAAGCGTAATAATCACCGATTTGATTAACGGTCTGAGCGCCCATTTGGTAGCGGCCAAGCGCATAGGATTTGGCGGCGGCGATATCTTTATCGGAAAGGTCGCCATTTAAGACTTTGGTAAGCTCTGTTCTGATTAGGTCAAAGAGAGCAAGTGCGCTGTCCTCATTTACTTCCCCTTCAAAGTCCCATGAAGAGCTATGTACACCGTTAGTGACGCTGCTGCCTATACCATAAGTTAAGCCATGCTTTCTGGCTTGGCCAAAAATGCGGCTGGATGTTGTGCCGGTTAAGATGTGATTTAGGCAGTGCATAGCCTGGATCTCGTTGCGGTTTAAGTGGCGAGGCATGACAAAAGAAAAGCCAAAGGTGATATTACTAGCGTCTTTACGACGGATGAGAATAGCCTCAGACGAGTGTAGCTCATCGGTTGGGATGCTGAGACGTGCGCCGGCCTTTAGTTCCCAATTTTCTAATTGACGGATAATGGCGCGCTTGCGGCGGCGAATTCGGCCGGCAATACAAAAACGCATGTTTTCGGCGGTATGAGTGCGACGATAATGCTCGCGAATGTCCTTTAACTCAATATTGCTGATGGTCTTTAAGCGTTCCGAAAAGGTGGGCGAATCCTCGCCAATGGCTTTTTGTAATCTTGGCCAAACTAGACGAGTGTAATCGTTAAGATAGCCAGTTAACTCTGAGCGGACGGTGGCTTTCTCGCTCTTTAGCTCCTCTTCATTGAAGCGGGGCGAAGTGATGGAGATGCGCTGTAAGTCTAAAATTCGCTCCCATTCAAAATCGGCACATTCAGCCTCATAGCAGATGGAAAAATCAGAAGTCCAAGCATTGTGATAGGCACCATTTTTGGTAAATTCGGTCTCAAAGGCTTGCTCGTCTTTATATTTGGCATTGGCGCCAAAGCTAAGATGCTCTACGACGTGGGCGATTTCATAAACTTCGGGAGTTTTAGCGTAGCGAATACCCCCGCGAAATTGAATCTTAATATTCATCACGCTGGCGCCAGGTATGTCTATTAGCAGACCCTTGGCGCCATTTTTTAGAGTGATTTCTTCTACGGAGTGCCGCATGATTAGTAGTTAGCGCTTCTTCCCTTTCTTTTTGTTTTGGCGCTGTTTTTTCTTGGCTTTGCGGGCGGCATTGCGCTTTTGGTTTTTGGTGGTATTTTTAGCGGATTGCTTGGGGGTGCCGTCGGTATTTTTCTTGAACTCATCATCCATGTTTTTTACGCCACCGGAAATTTCATTAACACCCTTTTCTGTGGCACCTTCTGCCATCTTGGTAAGCTCGGTGTCGTATTCTTCGCCATCCATAATGTCAGTAGCAAAAGCTTCCTGCTGGGTGAGAGAAAGGAGGATTTTTAGGACTTCTTCGCGCAAGTTGCGCTGCAGACCATCAAAGAGCTTTTGGCTTTCGGTGCGGTATTCTACTAATGGGTCGCGCTGGCCAATACTGCGCCAGTGAATGCCCTCGCGTAAGTGCTGCATGTTCTCTAGGTGCTGCATCCAGAGAGTGTCTAGTACTTTGAGGTAGACTTCTCGCTCAATTTTACGCATGGTTTCTGCGCCAAATTCGGCTTCTTTAGATGAATAAGCCTCTTCTACGGCAGTGAGGGCGAGCTTGTTGCGCTCCTTTTCTTTACGCATAAGGCCAATGGCTGTGATGAGGTCGTCGTCCAGGTCAAAGACTGCCTTAAAATGTTTGGCAAAATCTTTATTGACGCGGGATGAGAACTGTGTCAGGTCGGTGGTGGCTTCTTTCATTAGGCGGTGGATTTCATTAAAGATGTCTTCTCCCTCCAAAATCTTGCGGCGCATTAAGTAAACGACGCGACGATGACGGTTAATGACGTTGTCATACTGAACGACATTTTTACGGGAGTCAAAGTTAAATCCTTCTATGCGCTTTTGGGCAGATTCTAAAGTCTTAGAAACGGAGCGAGTCTGGATGGGGGTGTCTTCATCTACGCCAAGACGGTTCATGATGGCGGCGATACGGTCTCCCTGGAAGATCCGCATGAGGTCATCCTCGCAAGAGACGAAGAACTGGGTGGTGCCAGGGTCTCCTTGACGGCCACCACGGCCGCGAAGCTGATTGTCTACTCGGCGGGAATCGTGGCGTTCTGAGCCGATTACCACTAGACCGCCCAACTCTTTAACTCCTTTGGCAAGCTTAATATCGGTACCGCGACCGGCCATGTTGGTAGCAAGAGTAACGGCGCCCTTCTCGCCGGCTTTGGCGATGATGGCGGCCTCACGTTCGTTGTTTTTAGCGTTGAGAATTTCATAAGGTATTTTAGCCTGGGTGAGGTATTCTGCGAGCTTCTCGTTTTTAACGATAGAGGCAGAGCCGATTAACACTGGCTGACCCTTCTCGTGGTATTGCTTAACTGCCGCCACAATGGCGCGCATCTTGCCAGCCTCAGTACGATAGATGAGGTCGTCCTTATCTACGCGGATGATGGGCTTATTAGGCGGAATTTGCACCACGTCTAATGAATAAATCTGTTGAAACTCTTCTGCTTCGGTAAAGGCGGTACCGGTCATACCGGAGAGCTTGCGATAGAGCCGGAAGAAATTCTGGAAAGAGATGGTGGCAAGAGTCATGGACTCCTCCTTCACCTGGACGCCCTCTTTAGCTTCTATGGCCTGGTGCAAGCCCTCGTTATAGCGGCGACCGTGCATGAGGCGGCCGGTATGCTCATCCACAATAATGACCTCGCCAGAATTGGTGACAACGTAATCTTTATCGCGACGGAAGATGATCTCAGCACGAAGAGCCTGATCCATATGATAAACCAGGCGGGTGTTATTGACGGAGTAAAGATTGTCTATGCCGAGCATCTTCTGGACTTTATCTACCCCAGCGTCTGTAAGGGTGACAGAGCGGCGCTTTTCATCTTGGGCGTAATCTTCTGGGCCAAGTGTAGCGGCAATCTTAGCAAATTGATAATAAGAATCTGGATTGTCACCGGCAGGAGCAGAGATGATTAGCGGGGTGCGAGCCTCATCAATTAAGATAGAGTCTACCTCATCCACGATGGCAAAATTTAGCTCGCGCTGGCGGAGGAATTGGACTTCGTTGACCATGTTGTCACGTAAGTAGTCAAAGCCAAATTCATTGTTAGTGCCATAGGTAACATCGGCAGCATAAGCCTCTTTGCGGGTACAAGGCTTGAGGTGACGGAAGCGCTCGTCATCGTGATCTTCATTGTTATAATCTTTATCGTAAATAAAGGAAGCATCTGCAATGATAACACCGACAGAAAGCCCTAGAAAATCATAGACGGGGCCGTTCCAGCCGGCATCGCGCTGGGCGAGGTAATCATTGACGGTGACTACGTGGACACCGCGGCCGCTGAGGGCATTAAGATAAGCTGGGAGCAGGGCTACTAAAGTCTTACCTTCACCAGTCTTCATCTCGGCGACGTTGCCCTCGTGCAGAGCGATGCCGCCAATCAGCTGAACGTCAAAGTGCCGCATACCCAGAATGCGATTGGTGGCCTCGCGCACTAAGGCAAAGGCCTCTGGGAGAAGCTGATCTAAGACTTTATCTTCGCTTGGTGTGGTGAGCTTAAGGGACTTTTTGGCAGAGACGGCAGCCTTAGCAGATTCGGCCTGCTGCTTTTTAGTTAGCTTGCTAAGCCGTTCTTTAAAGATGGCGGTTTGCTCGGCTAGCTCTTTTTTAGTCATGGCTTGGTACTTAGGCTCTAATTTATTGATGCCAAGGACGGTCTTATACATGCGCTTTAGGGTGCGCTTTTGGGCATCACCAAACACCCCCTGCAAGAACTTAGTCATTAAGGTTTTATCGGCGAGCTTATCAGATGGCCGCTTTTCCTTGACGACCTTAGCGCGCTTGGTTTTAATCTTATCTTTTGCCATATCAGCCAAAACCTCCAAATCAGAATTACTACTCTGTATTATACTACACTATCCCCGTTTCTTGAAGAGTCTCTTGATGGGATTTTTGCGTAGGTGTGGGGTGGCTTCTAATTTATAGCGGCGAATCTGGCCGTTTAGCTTGGCCTCTAGGATGTCAATGCCAGCAAAAACGTTAGAGCACTCATCTTTAGCGGTGATGACTTTACCACCAGGAATTTCTAGGGTGGCAGAAAGCTCGTATTTATTACCATGGGCACGATCTACTTCTGTGACGACAATCTTTGCCACGACATCTTTCTTGTTGTGGCGAGGCAGGTATTTGTCTAGCTTGCTGATACGCTTGGTGGCATATTTTTGGAAGCTCTCCTCTACTTTGTAGTTGCTACCGCTAATATCAATTTTTTCTATCATATGTTCTCCTTTTACAATTCCTTTTGGCCAAGATAAGGCTGCAGAGCCTCTGGCACGGTTAGCTTGCCGCCTATGGTGGCGTAGTTTTCTATGATGGCGACTAATGCGCGGGCTAGTGAAATGGCGGTGCCGTTAAGAGTGTGGACGACTTCTAGCTTGCCGTCTGCCCGGCGTACGCGGATATTGAGTGCGCGAGCCTGAAAATCTGTACAGTTAGAGCAAGAGGTGATTTCGCGGTATTTTTGATCTACCGGAGACCAATATTCAATGTCGTATTTCTTAGCGGCGGGGGCGCCGAGGTCGCCGGCGGCGGTATTAATGATGTGGTAAGGGATACCAAGCTCTTGCCAGATTTCTTCTTCTATTGCTAAAATCTGCTCGTGGAGTCTCTCAGAATCTTCTGGGAGGCAAAAGACGTACATCTCTAGCTTATTAAATTGGTGTACGCGGAATAGCCCGCGGGTGTGCTTGCCGTAAGTGCCGGCCTCTTTGCGGAAGCAGGCAGAGAAGCCAGCGTAAAGTAGCGGTAAATCCTTTTCGTCTAGGATTTCGTCCATATGGTAGCCAGTGAGGGGCAGCTCTGCGGTAGCGGAGAGGGCTAAATCTTCCCCCTCTATGAAGTACTCATCACTCTGCTCTGAGGAGCGAGGGTTAAAGCCAGTGCCTTCTAGTACTTTGCTGCTGATTAAGTCTGGTACGGACATTAGAGTAAAGCCTTTTTCGGTGACCTTTTTAATGCCGTATTGAATGAGGGCGTTTTCTAGCAGGGCTAGGCCGCCCTTTAAATAGTAAAATTTAGCGCCGGCAACTTTAGCGCCACGTTCAAAATCTACCCAGTCGCGCTCGGTGGCGTAATCTAGATGATCTACACCCTCTTTCTTTTGCTCGCCCCACTGTTTAATTTCTACGGAATCTGCTTCCCCGCCGAGCGGTACGTCTGGCATGATGACATTAGGCACAGCCTTAAGGGCGGCAGAGAGCTGGCTTTCGGTAGCAGAAAGCTGCTCTTCAAGGATACTGAGCTGCTGCTTGATCTCTTTGCCTTTATTAATTAGCTCTGGGGTGGGGCGGCCGTTCTTCATCTGGGCGGCGGTATCATTGCGAGCCTTGCGTAGCTCCTCGGTGTCTTTTAGGGTGGCTTTACGCTCGTCGTCTAACTGTAAGATGGCCTTTAGGTCAATATTTTGATAGCCTTTTTCTCTGGTGGACTTTTCTACTTCGGCAAAATGCTCCCGAATAAAATTAACGTCTAACATATAATTATTATACCATATGATATGATAGAGCTATGGAAAAGAAGCTACACGAATACGAAAAAGAAATAGCAAAATTAGCTAAAGATGGCAAACTAACGTCAGCTCAGTTAGAGCATCACTGGCACATGGTGGAAGCCTTTCAGCATGAACGGCTAATACACCTTTTAGTTACGCTGTTTTTTACACTGATTGCAGTGCTGTTTTTAGGCGCGTCACTACTGCTTTCTTTCTGGGTGCCGGTGTGGCCGTATCTGGTGCCGCTGTATGTAGTGGATGTGATTTTAGTGGGGCTAGTGATAGGCTATGTGAAGCACTATTATTATTTAGAAAATCACGTGCAGCAGCTATATTTTGTGGTGAAGTGGTAGAGTTATGTAATGCATATCCCGCCACGGTACCACCTAGCGTAATAAGTAACGTTGCCGGTGACCGTGGTGCTGGCAGATACCTTGGAGCCACGACAACCAGCAGAAGTATACCAACCCATAAATGTAAACCCAACCATCTGTCCTGCCGTGGTGGGTGTAGGCAATGAGCCGATAGCCTGCCCGTAAGTCCTAGAGACACTTGAAGGTGAAACTGAGGCGATCGCTAATGGATTTGCAGGATCAACATTAACGTGAAACGTCACCGTATAAGTATTAGCTCTCCATATGGCATAAAGCGTCCTAGTAGCACCATTAGCTAGACCACTCACCAAGCTATTAACCTGGGCAGCAGTTAAGGTGGCACCATTACCATAGCTAGCAGAACCAGCAGAAGCTGAAGTAGACCAGCCTAAGAAGGTATGCCCAGTCCTAGCAAAGCCATTGCCCCTTAAGCCATGCGCAGCATTATAAGTAGCGGTAGTAGCAGCAGTAGAGCCAGACGTAGCCCCATTACCAGCATAGGCTATGGTATAAGTATTAACCCGAGCAGAGACGGACACAGTCACTGGCTCAGCTGGCATAGTAAAGGACACACTAGTACCAGTAGCAGCACTAAGCGTAACCCCACCACTAGTAACAGTCCAGGTAGGCGTATTATAGCCAGTAGCTAGAGTAGCCTCTAATGTCACGGTAGTAGTGTAACGATTCTGCCCAGTAGCAGTAGCAGCAGTAGTGGCAGTAATGTTAGTACCAGAGATTTGGTTAATACCAGTACCTTTAGTGATAGTAACGTCATAGAACGGATCAGTATAGGTAATGGTGTTAGCAGCAGTATACTCGGTATTAAACCTGAGTAACTCTAGCTTTACATTGTATGTCCCAGCATCTCTAGCTGGAGAAGTACAAGTAATACTTAAATAATCCTGCCCCACTACCATAGTACTGCTACCGCTAGCTGGGCCATTAGTACCATCATAGGTATACTGAACAGCAGTAGGATTGGTACAGGTAGCAGTATTGGTAATGTCATTAGCTGGATAGAGTGTTACCACCATTTGGCCAATGTTGTCTATCCATTCTACATCAGTGTTTAAGGTAAAGGTCTCCCCACCATCTATGCCAGTAGTCTCAATAGGAGCGATAGTAACATTAGCCTGAACTGGCGGAAGATAGTTAGTAACAGCAGAGAACACTACGGTGTCTAGATAAGTACCAGACGGAACAGACGTATCTACTTTAGCAGCAAAGGTAACGTCTGTAGAATCTCCTGCAGTGGGGGTGGCAGTAGTCTTAACGGTGGTGGTGGCGGTAGCGAGCGGAATGGGAGAGAAGACCTGAGCAGTGTTATTAGAGCCGGAGATTTC
>JAFRAP010000035.1 GCA_017405345.1 Candidatus Saccharimonadota bacterium | reverse complement strand
TCAGAAAACTCACGAATCTGCTCTGTGCGCAGAATATCTCCCGTCTCTTTGCCCACCATCGGCCCGGATATTTTATAGGCAATAATTTTAAGGTTGTTTGGGTCAATGATTGGCGAGGTAACTTGGGCGATTTTCCCGCCCACGTGTAAACTCAAGACCGGGCAACCCAAAAGTTTAGAGCCATTGATAAACATACCCCTATTATACTATAATTAAGGTAATGAAAAAACTTTTGGCCGTGTCTGGGGGGCTGGATTCTATGGTGCTATTGCACCAGTTTCAAGATGCTCCAGATGTGCTAGTCGCGCACTTTAACCACGGTACACGCCCTTCCGCTAAGACTGACCAAGAGTTTGTTCGGCACTGGGCCAAGCACTACCAAAAGCCTTTTTTCACTGCCACCGCTCATTTAGGCGAGCATGTTTCTGAGGAGCGTGCGCGGGCTGCCCGTTATCAATTCTTGCATCAAGTCGCGGCGGAGCAGACTGCTGAAATTTACACCGCTCATCATGCCGACGATTTAATAGAGACTGTTATCATTAATTTTTTACGCGGCACTGGCTGGCGAGGTTTGGCACCGTTTTATAATCCGCAGGTTCACCGGCCGCTACTTAGTTATTCAAAGAACGATTTGCGGCGTTATGCCGCCGAGCATAAAATTATCTATCGTGAGGACCCGACCAACAATGAGGAGCATTATCTGCGCAATCGTGTTCGCGCTGAGGTCTCTAGATTAGACCCGTTTTTAAAAACAGAAGTTTTTGGCCGCGCAGAAGATCAGTTGGCCATCCGGCATAAAATAGAGCAATTGCTCGCCGAGCTGCTTCAGACGGATAATTTTTACCAGCGAGCCTGGTTTAAGAATTTAGAAGACACTACCGCGCTGGAGTTGCTGCGCGCAATATTAGCACAGAATAATATCTCCGCCACTCGCCCCCAGCTACATGAATTTTTATCGGCTATTCGCACCTATGCTCCCGGCAAGCAGTTTAACTTACCGGGTGGCCGGCTGGTCAGATTACATAAAGACCATTTTATGTTATAATATATTTTAATGGACACTGATAAAATCCGCAATTTTTGCATCATCGCCCACATTGACCACGGCAAATCCACTTTGGCAGATCGCATGATGGAGATAACTGGCACCGTTGAAAAGCGTCAGATGAAATCGCAGCTTTTAGACTCTATGGAGCTAGAGCGAGAGAAGGGAATTACTATTAAGCTCACGCCAGTGCAGATGCATTATAAAGGTCACGAGCTAAATCTGATTGATACTCCCGGCCATGTGGATTTTTCTTATGAAGTTTCGCGCTCTTTGCAGGCGGTAGAAACAGCCATTTTGGTGGTAGACGCCACTCAGGGCATTCAGGCTCAGACCCTCGCCAATGTTTACCTTGCCTTAGAGCAAGACTTATACATCATCCCAGTAATTAATAAAATTGATTTACCAGCCGCCAACACTGAGAAGGTAAAGAAGGAGATTGTCAATTTGCTCGGCTGCCAACCAGACGAAATCATTGGCGTCTCCGCCAAAACCGGCGAGAACGTGGATGCGGTATTGGATAGAATTATAGAACGCGCTCCCGCACCAAGCAATAAGACCCGCGTACCGTTGCGTGCCCTAATCTTTGATTCTTATTTTGACGATTACCGCGGCGTAGTCTTGTACGTCCGCATTGTGGACGGCATCTTACCGAAGAATGCTCAAATCACCATGATGGCCGCCCATAAAACTGGCCTGGCGCTGGAAGTCGGCAGTCTCACGCCAGACATGCATGCCAAAGCCCAGCTTGGTCCCGGCGAGATTGGCTACATTGTTACCAACTTAAAGACTACTCGTGAGGCCAAGGTCGGCGATACCGTTACTCTCACTCAGCAACCGGCTACGCAACCATTGCCAGGTTATCAAGACGTTCTGCCATTTGTTTATGCCGGATTTTTCCCGGTCAGTAACGATCAATACAAAGAGTTAAAAGACGCCACAGACAAGCTAGCCCTGTCTGACTCTGCTCTGCGTTTTGAGCCAGAGAATTCCCCAGTGCTGGGCTTTGGCTTGCGGATTGGCTTTTTAGGCTTGCTTCATATGGACATCATTCGTGAGCGTCTGGAGCGCGAGTTTAATCTTGACCTAGTGGTGACTAACCCGTCCACCAATTATCAGGTCACTCTTAATACTGGTGAAGAATTAGAAATTAAATCTGCTGCCGATTTGCCAGACCTTACAGAAGTGTCGGAGATTCGTGAGCCGTGGGTAAAGGGAGAAATTATCCTGCCAAGTTCCATGATTGGCGGTGTACTTAATTTAATCATTGAAAAACGCGGACGCCAAAAAAATCTCTCATATCTAGAAGACCGCGCTATGATTAACTTTGAAGCACCCATGGCGAATCTCTTAACCGATTTTTATGATCAGCTCAAGTCTATCACCTCTGGCTACGCCAGTTTTAATTATGAGCTAGATGATTATCGCGCAGAAGATTTAGTGCGCGTGGATTTTTTGGTGGCCGGCAATAAGATTGATGCGCTTGCCGTCATGTGTCACCGCACGGAGGCAGATTATATCGGCCGGGAAGTTACCAAAAAGTTAAAAGAGGTCATCCCCCGTCAAAACTTTGAAGTGGCTTTGCAGGCCGCTATTGGTTCACGCATTTTAGCGCGCGAGACTATCGGGGCTTACCGCAAGGATGTTACTGTTAAAATCCACACAGGAGACCGCGATCGCAAGGCTAAATTATTACAGAAGCAAAAGAAAGGCAAAGCCCGCATGAAGCGTTTCGGCAAGATTGATATTCCGTCAGAAGCCTTTACTGTAATGCTAAAGCGCGATTAATTTTTGCCAAGTGTTCGCTGATAGAGAGCCTCTACAACTGCTTGATAAACTTCATCGCGTGACATATCTGCCTGGACGCTCACCAGCATCCCCAGCTGCTGATAGTGCATCAGTACTGGTAAGGTCTTACTCTTAAACTCATCAATCCTGGTCTGAAAGACTTCTATCTTGTTATCGTCCGGACGATCACCCCGATCCCCCAGAGCTTGTGCCGTACGCCACCGTTCCATCACGTCTGACTCAGAAATATTAAGTGCCACCACCACCTTGATTGGATGCTCCGCTGCTTCAGCGGCACTCATTACGGTATTTTCCTCGCCCTTCCAGCGCCCCACCGACGACAATACTAGTGGGAATGGCTTTAGGTCCTCTCTTTGAAAATATGGTAAAACAATATCATAAAATTCTTCTGTTGGAATGAGCTTGCCACTAGCGGTTAAATCTCTATTTTCGCTCTTTTCTACGGCGCGGATTAGCAATCCAGAAGAGAGAAACTTTGCCCCTAAATCTTCCGCCAGCCGAATGCCCACGGTATCTTTTCCGCTCATCGGCATACCAAAGAGGTTAATACTACCAGTACCTAGCCAATTTTTTATCGCTGCAATCTTTTCTTCCATAGCTAAATTTTAGCATGAAAAAGCCCCACTTGAAAAGCGGGGCTAGTTGTGTAAGTTATGCCACTGCAAACGTTTCTTGCTGCATGACGAGATGGTTTTCCCAGGCGACTTTTAGTACATCTGCGATTTCATCATAAATCGGAACTCTCAGCACAGCCGCGCCATCTTGGTGATCGTGTAGACCGTTTTCATCGTAGCTCGCCACCTTTATGCCTTTAAAATACGCCAAGGCCTTTTTGCCAGGGTTATTGGTGCGATCCACCAGTGCTACTCGCCATCTTTCGTCACGCCAAATCGTCTTTTCCTTACGTCTCTTTTGGGCCATAAACTCACCTCCAACAAAGTGCCTAACGGTAGTTACTGTACATATTATACCATCTTTTTGCGGGAGCGTGTTCAAAATGGTATGGTGTGATATAATAATCTTATGAAGTTAACTGACCGCCAACGTCAAATTCTCTTTGCTATCATTGAGCAATACGCTGAGGTGGCCTCTCCGGTTGGGAGCGTTACTCTAGCTAAATTGTTTGATGTGTCCTCTGCTACCATTCGGGCAGAAATGGCTCGCCTAGAGTCGCTGGGGCTAATCGCTCAGCCACATACTTCTGCCGGCCGCATCCCTACGGACGCCGGCTACCGTCTTTACGTTAACACTCTATCCGAGTCAGATGAGCCGGCCATGATGGAGATTGATGGCCGCCCTACCGATCGCGGTGCGCACGCTCTAGAAATTCGCGTCTCTTCTCAGTCGCGGGCAGACCACGCTATCCGTGGCGCAGTAGATTCTTTAGTAGAGTTAACGGGCAATCTTGGTCTTGCTACCATTGGTGATCAGCTTTATCTCTCTGGCATCTCGCGCCTATTTACTCAGCCAGAGTTCACCGATAATAGTCGGGTTCAGGCAGTCGCTAAATTGCTAGACAACTTAGAGCCTTGGCTGCGTGAGGCTGCACCAGGCCAGCCGCTCAATATCTTCATCGGTCACGAGAACCCCCTCGGCAAATCTTCCGAGGTGTCGCTTATCATCAGTAAGTTTCGTTCTCCTTTTTCAGATAATAGTTACATCGGTGTGCTGGGGCCTACTCGCCAAAATTATAGCAGAGTGATGAGCCTGGTTCGCTATGCCGGTAATATTTTAGAGGAGTCTTTATGAAAGAGCAAAAAGCCACTCCAGATTTAAACGCCCAAATCGCCGAGCTTACTAATGATCTTCAGCGCACGCGTGCGGATTTTGAAAATTTTCGCAAGCAAACCGACGCTCAACGCGAGCAGGCTAAAACTTTAGCTGCTAACGCCACCGTCATAAAGCTCCTGCCACTACTTGACGATCTCGCACTTGCTATTGCTGCTCACCCAGAGCTAAAACCATTAGAGAAGACCTTTAAAAAGACCCTCAGCGAATTAAATTTAGAACAAATCAATTCCGCTCCTGGCACCGATTTTAACCCAGACCTACATGAGGCTGTCACTATGGAAGATGGCGAGGGCGAACGCGAGGTTATCATAGAGACACTACGTCCCGGCTACTTGTACCAAGGGCAAGTTTTGCGCGCCACTATGGTCAAGGTAGGACATGAGAAATAGAATTTAAGGTTT
>JAFRAP010000034.1 GCA_017405345.1 Candidatus Saccharimonadota bacterium | reverse complement strand
GTAAATTGCAGTTTTTGGAGGAGTTTTAAATATGAAGATTTCCCTCAATGAGATTAAAAAATTAGTTAAGATTCCTAAGGATGTTTCCACCAGCGACTTAGTCCAGCTCATCGGCTCGCGCTTGGTGGAAGTAGAGGCTAAGATCCCCCTCGCCCCCAAGTATGAAAAAAGCATGATTGTGAAGGTGACCGAGTGCGAACTTATTGAAGGCACACACTTGCACCTGTGTCAGATAGATGCGGGAGGCACCCGCACCAATACGGTTCAGGTAGTATGTGGTGCACCAAATGTGCACAAAGGCATGCTTGCGGTCTGGCTTCAGCCTGGTGCCATCGTCCCCCAAACTTACGGCGGCGAAGATTTTCAGCTTAGCGTACGCAAGTTGCGCGGGTACGAGAGTAATGGCATGCTCGCCAGCATCGCCGAGCTTGACCTCGGAGAAGATCATTCTGGCATTGTGGAGGTTGACCCAAAAATGCAATGGAATGGCCGCACCGTCCGGCCGGGAGACAGTTTTGCCGAGGTCTTTAATCTAAACGACATCATCCTAGATATAGAGAATAAATCCCTCACTCATCGTCCAGACACTTTTGGTCTGATTGGTTTTGCTAGGGAAGTAGCTGGTATTTTGGGCGTCAAGTTTAGCGAGCCAAATTTTTCCATCGTCCCCACTCGCCCTGGCGCTAAAGGCCTAAAAATCACTATTAAAGATCCTGCTCTTTGCCCACGCTACTCTTGTGCCGTAATTGAGCTAGATGATGCCACCACAGATGATAAATATCTCACCCCCAGCGACATTTTCTTAGCCAAAGCTGGCATGCACGGCATTTCTAAAATTGTTGACGTGACTAATATCCTAATGTTAATGACCGGTCAGCCCTTGCACGCCTTTGACTACGATAAATTCTTAAAAATCGCTAAGGGTAGCCCGGAGATTATTGTCCGCTCCGCTAAAGATGGGGAAGAGCTGCAGCTTCTAGACGGCAAGACGATTTCTTGTACTAAGAATGATATCTTAATCACTGCCAATAACACCCCAGTTGCTCTGGCTGGTGCGATGGGTGGTGCCAGCACCATGATAGACGCTTCCACTAAGCGAGTCTTGCTAGAATCTGCCAGCTTTTCACTTTATAATCTGCGCAAGACTCAGATGCATCACGGGATTTTTTCTGAGGCCATCACTCGCTTTACTAAGGGCGTACCGTCTGCCGGCACCGTAGATGTACTAGACCAAGCCATCAAGCAGCTGGGTGGTAAGGCAGTAGCTTTTGCCGATGCCTACCCCGGCCGCACCACCACCCAGCCCATCACCGTCACTTTAGACGAGATTAACTCACTACTCGGCACCACCTACACTGCTAAAACAGTAGTAAAGACATTAGATAACGTCGGAATTAAAACTGGTATAGCACGGGTGACGGCTTTGGAGGGGGACCCCCAACGCGCGGAGCGAAGTGAGCACGTTGGGGGAGGAAAAGCCGGCAGGACCCGTGCTACCACCATCTTTAATTTCAGTGTGCCGACTTGGCGCACAGACCTTCACATTAAAGACGATATTATTGAGGAAGTCGGCCGCCTGCTCGGCTATGACAACATTCCTCAGACTCTGCCTTTGCGCCCCTTCATCGGTGCCACCCCAGACCCTATCATCACCTTAAAATCCACCATCAGAAACGTCCTCTCAAATCAGCTTTCTGCTCATGAGATTCTTACCTACTCCTTTGTTAGCCGTGATTTGCAGGTTAAAGTCGAGGAGAATCCCACTCACTCCTATGAAATTGTTAACTCTATTTCACCAGAGCTGCAGTGCTTCCGTCAGAGCCTTATCCCCAGTATTTTAGAAAAGATTTATGACAATTTAAAGGCTGGCTATCAGGATTTCACTCTTTATGAGCTAAACCAAGTCACCGATAAGACCTTAAAGCTCACCTTTGAGAACGTTCCACAGATGGAGAGCCACCTTGGTTTGGTGACGCTGGGCGACTTTTATCAGGCCAAGGCGCTCCTTTTAGGCCTCGCTAAAAATCTGCACCTGGAGCTTGACCTAAAGCCGTTTAAATCTGGTGCCAAGTACCTTGAACCAGCTCACTCCGCAGAGGTTTATCTGGGCAAGGCTAAGCTCGGCCATATTGGTGAGTTACGTGGCACCGTCTTAAGGCAGTTAAAATTACCCACTCCCATTGCCGCCTTTGAACTAAATCTAGAAGCACTGCTGTCCGTCCCGGCTCAGCCACCGCGGCCGCTCACGCTTAGCAAGTTCCCGTCTGTAGAGCGTGATTTAACCGTTCGCGTTAAAGCAGAGCAGACCTTTGGTGCTGTCTCCACTGCCATCTCCACCGCCCTGGCTCGTCATGAGCGTTTACTCTTTACTATCTCTCCGGCCTCACTTTATCAGGATGACCAGTCGCACAAAAATCTCTCTTTCCATCTTAACTTTGTCCATCTGGACAAAACTCTCTCCGGCGACGAAATCTCTGCTATAATGAAAGATATTACCAACAATTTGCAAAAAATGGGTGCGGCAGTAATCTAAAGGAGGTACATGGATAAAAAATCCCTAAAAACTAGTTGGCCACAGCGGATTGTAATTATTTTAATCGCCGTGATTCTGCTTGGCTCTACTATGGCAGTCTATATTTCAATCGTACTGACTGGCAATCAATCTCAAGACACCACTAGCGAGACGGATCAGCAGCTCGCTGAGCTACAAAATCAATACACCGCCAAGCAGGCCGAGCTAAAGGCCGCTTCTCAGGCATTGTCAGATCGTTATCTGGCAGAGTTTGTCCAGTATAAATCTCGCGTGCGCTCATATAACGCCACCGCCGCTAATAGCTCTGGCTTGCAAACAGAAGATTTAAAAGAGGGTACCGGCGCAGTCTTAGCAGAGGATAGTGACTATCTCGCTTATTACATCGGCTGGTGTGCAGAT
>JAFRAP010000033.1 GCA_017405345.1 Candidatus Saccharimonadota bacterium | reverse complement strand
TGATAGTATAAAACCTATACTTATACTCTATAGTATTACTAGCAACATACTTCTGGCTAAACTTTAGTAGCTCTAGGCTAACATTATAAGTGCCGGCGCCTTTAGCGGGAGAGGTACAGGTAATACGTAACTTATCCTGGCCAGAAACCTGGTATTTAACGGCAGTGGGGCTAGCACAAATTGAACCGTCTGTAGCGTTAGAATAGATTGTTACTATCATTTGACCCATATCATCAATCCAGTCAATATCTGTGTCTAAGGTAAGGGTATCTCCACCGCTGAGGTTAGTAGTGACAACTGGAGCAACGGTAAAGGTGGCGGTAGCGGGTGGGACATAGTTAGTGGTGGCGGAGAAAACTACAGTATCCTCATAAGTACCACTAGCAATATTCACACCAATATTGGCACCAAAGGTAACGGTGGTGGTGTCGTCTGATGCTGGAGCGGCGGTGGCCTTCAATACGACTGGAGCGGTGGAGATGGGGATAGGAGAGAAGCTTTGAGTGGAAGCAATATCTCCCGTGCTGTAGCCCCAAGTATTCAGTGGGAAGGTGGTGTCTGTAGCGGTGGCAGTAAGTGAGGTGATGGCGTCTGTGCTGGTGGGAGCAGTGTGATGCAGGGCAGTGTCTGTATCTTTATTAGCGAAGGTGAGGGTGTAGCCGGTGGGATTAGAAGTATTAACAATTACATCTAGATTATCCTTTACAAAAGTACCGCTAGAATTAGGAGTGGCAGAGAGGACAAGCTCTGTAATGGTGGAGCCGGACTTTTCGGTGCGTAGATCTAATATAGGAGAGACATTAACATTCACCTGCAAATCTTTATCTGTGGCATCTGCCAGGCCTAGATAATCTATTGAACCAAAAAACACCGCGGAGAAGACAGCAGTGCAGAAGAAGAGGCAGAGAGCCTTAAAGCTATTACTTAATAAATGACTTTTATACCCCCCCCCCCGTGGCAGATTTAGACATAGCGAA
Organism: Candidatus Saccharimonadota bacterium; assembly: GCA_017405345.1. Lineage (GTDB taxonomy): Bacteria > Patescibacteriota > Saccharimonadia > Saccharimonadales > Saccharimonadaceae > Nanosyncoccus. The sequence goes on along the minus strand of JAFRAP010000033.1, from coordinate 1,186 downwards.
TTACCTCAAAGTTACTGTCATCATTATAGCATGAGCGGCATCAGCATATTATTGTAAAATTTACAACATGCACTGAGTGAGACTCTTATTTAATGATGCCGCCACCAAGACAAATCTCACCATCATAAAAGACGGCGGATTGGCCAGGGGCAGGGCGCTTGATGGGAGCGTCAAAGATCAGCTTGTTACCGGCTAAACGCGCGGGGATGAGTGGAGCGCGGTGACGCAATCTTACTAGCAAGGATTGCTCGTATTCCTTGCTTCTAATCATTACGTCCTCCAGCTCCAGCTCAGTAGTCCAGAGGTTAGCGTGGTTAAGATTTTTGGAGACATAGACGACGTTCTTTTTAACATCTTTGCCGGTGACATAGTAGGGCAGGCCGCCACCAAGATTTAACCCGTGGCGCTGGCCGATAGTATAAAGAATGGCGCCATCGTGATGGCCTAGCACCTCGTGAGTATCGGCATCCTGAATCTCGCCCGGCTCTGTCTGGATGTAAGATTTAATAAAATCTCGCATCCCCACCTCACCGACGAAGCAGACTCCCATGGACTCTTTTTTGTGGGCAACGTGCAGACCCATTTGCTCAGCCAAGCGCTTTACCTCGGGCTTTTTCAGGTGGCCGATGGGGAAAAGTGTATGCTCTAGGGCATCATTACTAATGCGGTAGAGAAAATAGGTCTGGTCTTTATTGCTATCGGCCGCTAATACCAACATGGTGCGGGGCCTGCCGGCTTCTCCTCCCCCGACGTGCTCTCTGCGTTGCGCGCGTCGGGGGTCCCCCTCCAAAGCCGTCACCCGCATCGTCCTAGCGTAGTGGCCGGTGGCGATGAAGTCGGCACCCTGTTCCCTGGCAACATCGTAAAAAAGTTTAAACTTAACCTCTTGGTTACACATGATGTCTGGATTAGGAGTGCGGCCAGCCTGAAACTCGGCAAGCATGTAGTCTACCACCTTATCTTTATAATCCTTTTCAAAGTCAAAAACCTTAAAATCTATCCCGAGCTTTACCGCTACGCGCTTAGCATCCGCTAGATCATCTGCCCAGGGGCATTGCATGCCGGGCAAATCGCGCGACCAGTTTTTCATATAGACACCAACTACGTGGTAGCCCTGTTCCTTTAAAAGTGCGGCCGCCACTGAAGAGTCCACGCCTCCGGACATGCCCACATAGACGATAGCGCG
>JAFRAP010000032.1 GCA_017405345.1 Candidatus Saccharimonadota bacterium | reverse complement strand
GCCTTCCGCTATATTCACTTTGATTAACAATCTCCTTTATGGTAAAATAGAAAGATGAAGCAAAATTGGTCTGCCCAAAAAGTTCATCTTGGCAGCGCCATCGTCGGTGGTGCTGTAGCCCTTTTTGTTGGGCTAGCGATTGGCTTTAACTGGCCAAATTTTGCCAATTTTCTCCCTTATCTCGGCTTTAAAAAACCTACCGCTAACGATTGGTCTAGTCTTGACGAAGTTTACACTCAGCTAGAAGAGAATTATGATGGGGACTTAGACAAAGACGCTCTCATTGAGGGTGCTAAAAAAGGTCTGGTTGAGGCCGTAGGAGACACTTATACTGCTTATATGACTAAGGAAGAGGCCGCCGAGTTTAACAAGTCTCTACATGGTGATGTCGGCGCCGGTATCGGCATAGAGCTGGCTCTCCGCGAAGATTACGTGCGCGTCACCCGGACATTACCAGACAACCCCGCTCGTGCTGCTGGCATCCTAGCCGGAGATATTATTTATAAAGTCAATGGGGAAGAGGTTTGGAATTTAGACGCTGAAGAAGTCGCCAAAAAGATTCGTGGCCCCGCCGGTTCTAAAGTCACCGTCACCATCGTACGTGATAGCGAGGAAAAGTCCTTTGAATTAACCAGAGAGACCATCAATAACGTCTCTGCTGATGTCTCCTATAACGGCGATACCGCTATCATCATGGTAAAGCGCTTTGACACAGATACCGGCACAAAAGTTCAAGAACTTGCTAAAGAATTTGCAGATAAGGGCATTAAAAAGGTTATTTTAGACTTGCGCGGCAATGGCGGTGGCTATGTTTCTGCCGCTCGCGATTTACTCTCCCTTTGGCTAGATGGCGATAAAGTCCTCATCCAAAGAGCCAAGTATCTAGACGAAGAAATCACTTACGCCAAGCGCAGTAACGCTATTCTAAAGGATATGAAGACCATTGTGCTGGTCAATAGTACCACGGCCTCCGCTTCAGAGATCGTCGCCGGTGCCTTGCAAGATTACAACAAAGCCACCATCATCGGAGAGGCCACTTATGGCAAAGGTGTAGTCCAGACCTTGATTGATCTTTCTGGTGGCGCCCAGCTAAAGGTTACCACCGCACACTGGTATACTCCACTCGGTGCCACCATTAACTTAACTGGCATTAAGCCAGACAAGACCGTCGGACGCACATACGATGACATCAATTCCGGTCGCGATCCACAACTAGACGCCGCCCTTGCTGAGTAGTATAATAAGCTTATGGAAGAGATTAAGATTTACACTACTCCCACCTGCATGTACTGTCATGCGCTAATGGAGTGGCTAGATGAGCAAAATATTAAATATCAAGAGATTGACGCTTCTGCTATGGACGATATAGATGTCGTACCTTACACCGTTATTGGCACAGAAAAAATCGTCGGCTTTGACCGTGGCGCCTTTAAAGAAGCTTTTAAAAAATATGGCATCAAATAATCCGCCGTTAATATTTATCCATGGCTTCAGAGGCAATTCTGCCGGTTTAGAAGAGCTAGCAAAACAATTTCCAGATTTTCAGGTCTTTTTGCCCACCCTTCCGCCAGCCGAAAAGCAAAGCCTACTAAAATACGACGCCGGCCACTATGCCGATTGGCTAGCCAGCTATATCACCAAGCACAAAATAGACCACCCTGTACTCATCGGCCACTCCATGGGTGCCATTATTGCTGCCGCCACCGCCGATAAATATCCCGCAATAGTTTCTGATAAGCTAATCTTGCTCGCCCCCATCTCCGCCAAGCCAAATAAATTTTTCGCCATACTTTCTCCGCTCTCAATTTTATTACCCACTAAAGTAGTTGACTTCATCACCACCAAATACCTTTATGCAGCAAAAGACCCACTCCAGTTTAAACAAATCTTAAAGACTACCAACGAATGTAGTGCTGCTTACCAATCTAAAGGCGACCTCTTTAAGACTGCCAGCTTTTCTACCCACACCTGCATCGCAGATTTTCACCCTCCAAAGAGTATCTTACTCATTGCCGGAGCAAAAGACCGCTTAATACCCCGTAAAAAAACTGAGGAACTCAGTGTCAAGCTCCCCGCAAAAGCCGTCTTTTTGGACGATGCCGGCCACTTACTTAATTACGAGCAGCCAGCCGCCACAGCAGCAGCCATCAAGCAGTTTATCGCTAGCTAATCTTCCTTCAGGGCAATCGCTTCACGATAAATTTCTTCAAAACGCTTCAGTGTTCGGCTTAAATCGTGTCGCTTAGCGATCTTTAAACTTTCTGCACCGTAACGTTCTTTCACGTCCGGCTGGGTTAAAATACGCTTCAAGCCGTGCGCCATAGCCTCAATATCATCTGGCGCACAAAGTATCCCGTTCTTACGATTCTGGCAAAGTTCCTTTGCCGCACCAGCGTCTACCGCCACCAATGGCAACCCGCACGCCGCCGCCTCAATCAAAACAATTCCTTGCGTTTCCGTCTTACTAGCCGTAGCAAAAACATCTGCAGACTGATAGACCTCTGCTAATTCTGGTAAATATATTCGCCCCGGAAATTCTACCCTCTCAGCTAAGCCTAAATCTTCTGCCAGCTCTTTTAGCCGCCCCAGATCCGTACCGTCACCCACAATAGTCAGGCGCGCCGCCGGTATCACCTCTGCAATTTTAGCAAAAGCCTGCACCACATTACCAATACTTTTTTCTGGATCTACCCGCCCCACATAAAGCACTCGCGGACCCTTAAGTTTAATACCGTATTTATCCAAGACTTTTTGGTTTGGCTTCCCCTTTTTAAAACACGTTAAATCCACCCCGTTAGATAGTGCTTCTACTGGCACTTTAAATCTGCGGCGATTTTTTGGCACTAAATCACCAATTGCTAATTCTGTCGGCATCGTGGCATATTCTGCATGCTTTAAAAAACTTGCCATATAAGCTCGTACCACTGCATCCACTGGCCGTTTTACTGGCTTTAGCATCTTAAATTGGCTCGTGATATTATCTGGGTACGCATGGCCGGTAGAGACTAACGGCACATCATAGCGCCTTGCATAACGCATCGTTGCAAGTGCAATCGTCTCTGCCGTCTGTAAGTGTATTACGTCCGGCTGAAAATCGTTCAATGCCGCCGCTAACTCGTCATACGGTGCCAGTGGAAACCAAATTCCGTGCTTATAGACTAGTCGCGGCATCGGCAAGCCCAGTAACTCCTTTTTTTCTGGCACTTTGTTAATCTGATCTGGATAAAAAGGGAAGCGCATGGATTTTAGATGCACCGTTACTACGCCAGTTTCTTCATCCACCTCCTGATAAGGCTTGCCATCTTTAAAAGACGGGCAGACCACCATCACCTGATGCCCAGCCTTAGCCAAACCATTTGCTAAATTATGTGCAAAAACCGCCACACCATTAGTCATCGGGTAATAAATATCCGAAGTAATTGCAATCTTCATATGTTATAATTATACCATGAAAAAGGCCAAAAATCCGTCTAGCGTTACCGTTAATCGGCGCGCTAGTTTTGACTATAAGCTCGGCGATGGAATAACCGTCGGGCTGGTTTTAACTGGCCCAGAAGTTCGCCAAATCCGCGACCACCACGTTCAGCTTAAGGGCTCCTTTATCACTATTAAAGCTCGGGAGCTATGGCTAAACAATCTCACTCTCGGTGCAGAAACCGCTCGTAATATCAAACTTCTTGCCACCAAGAAACAGATCCTCGCCTTAGAACGCGCCAAGCAATCTGGCCAGACCATCGTCCCAGTTCGTCTTTTTGGTGGATCACGCCATATTAAGCTCGTAATTGCTCCTGCCACCGGTAAAAAGCGCTACGACAAGCGCCTCTCCATCAAGCACCGCGACCTTGACCGCGAGCGTCAGAAAGGCCTTAAATGACGTCATATAATATTTATTCTTGGAACGTTAACGGCATTCGTGCCGTCCTCAGAAAGGGCGGGTTGCAAAATCTCCTTGATAGCACCAACCCAGACATTCTTTGCATCCAAGAAACTAAGGCCAAGCAGGGGCAGGCTGAAATAGATCTGCCAGAATACGAGGAGCTTTGGAATAGCGCTAAACGCCCCGGCTATTCTGGTACCGCCATTTTTACCAAGCCCGCTCCACTTAGCGTCTTCAGTGATTTCACAGATGACATCAAAAATAGCCACCCCTGGCAAGACGATTCTTACGGCGACCCACTCTCAGAAGGCCGCATTTTAACGGCTGAATACGAGCAGTTTTTTCTTGTGAACGTTTATACCCCTAATAGCAAGCGTGAGCTTACTCGTCTCTCTCTTCGGCACAAACTCTGGGATCCAGCTTTCTTAGAATTTTTAAAGCAACTAGAGCAGACTAAGCCGGTGGTGGTTTGTGGTGATTTTAACGCTGCCCACACTGAGATTGACCTAGCTCGCCCTAAGGATAATCTACATAATGCCGGTTTCACTCCAGAAGAGCGCCAGGGAATTGAAAACTACCTTACGGCAGGCCTAATTGACACCTTTCGCACTCTTCATCCAGATGAACAGCGCTACACTTGGTGGGTGCAATGGGCCAACGCTCGCGCCAACAATATCGGCTGGCGCATTGACTACTTCTTCATCAGTAAAGTCCTGCTGCCACACTTAAAATCCGCCGAGATTCATGAGGATATCCTAGGCTCAGATCATTGTCCAATTTCAATTAGGCTGGAGTTTTAATGAGCTACTGGACTCGCCAAACCACTGCCAATCCAGACCTACTCTGGAATATCCCAGAGCAAAAAACCGGCTCTGTCGCCATCATTGGCGGCAGCTCCACCAGCTTTGCCACAGAAGTAAAACTCACCGAGCTGCTAAATCGCCTCAATTTGAAAGCCGTCCGGCTAGTCTTGCCAGTCAGCCTTAAAAATCAACTCCCGCCCATTCCAAACGTCGTCTTTGCTCCGGCCAATAATTCTGGAGCATTTAAAAAATCTTCCGAATTAATCTCAGCCACCAGCTCCGTAGACGCCGCCCTAATCGCCGGCGACCTATCAAAAAATTCCGCCACAGCCATCGCCATTGCTGAAGCTATTAGGGAGAGCAGCTGTCCGATTATTCTAACTCGCGACAGTATAGATCTTGTCGCCCCGGAAATGGCTCAGCTCTTAGAGCAGCCTAATCTCATCATCACTGCCACCTTTGCCCAGCTACAAAAAATCTTTCGCTCCGTTTATTATCCAAAAATGTTACTTTTATCTATGCCGCTAGTCCAAGCAGTTGAGACTCTGCATAAATTCACTCTCAGCTATCCATGCACCATCCTTACCTTTCATGAAGAGCAAATCATTATCGCTCGTGATGGCAAAATCACCACCATCCCGATTAAAACTACCTCTTATTCTCCCATTTCACTCTTCAGTGGGGAATTAGCCACCAAAATTACCGCACTTTCTGCCTGGAATCCTAATCAACTCTTTACTAATGTTACTACCGCTATCCATTGGGACGAAATTACTTTTTAGGCTTTTGCAGTAGCTCCTCATAAACCTTTAGTAGCTTTTCAATTTGAACCGACTGTAAAACTTCCTTGCGATGCTTCATCATGGCCAGACTCATTTTCTTAATACGCTCTGGGTGGCTATAGAGCACTCTTAATTCTCGTGCCATCGCCTGTGCAGAAGGATCCTTAGCGCAGACACTACCACTTGCCGGCACAATCTCTTTCATGTCCGGATCGCAAAAAAACACTGGCAAACCTGTCACTTCCGCCTCTAGTAAAGTTAGCCCTTGCGTATCAAACCCATAAGATACCGTTACGGACAAATGCTGTTCGTCCATCGCGTCCATAATCTGCTCGTGAGGCACCTGCCCGTGCAAAGTCACGCTTTCTGTTAAGCCGTGCCTTTCTAAATACCGCTTAGCTTTTTCCACCTGGTTACCGCCACCATAAACATTAAGACTCACTGGTATGTCTGCCAATTTTAGCGCCTCTAGAAATGGCATGATGCGCTTCTCCCTAGATACGCGGCTATTCCAAATTAAGTTCAATGTTTCGCCAGACTTTAGCTCGCGTACTGGCCAGTCTCTCTCTGCCAGAGCGTCTGCTACTCCATTAGAAACCACTTCAATCGGCCGCGTTACGCCATATTTTTTTAATTTTTTAGCAAAGTGCCACGATGGCGTCAGCACCATATCCGCCGTATTTGCCTGATTCACCATTAAAGTCCACATCTTTGCCCGCGCTAAAGTCGGCGCTAATTGATTGTCTTTTTTAACTGTCACCTTCCGCGGAACATACCAAGAGTGTGCTTTAGCTAGCACCGCCGCTGCCAGAGTTTTAAACGGGTGTGGGACGTTAATCGCAATTGCCATATCCTCTCTACCATGCATAGTCTGTACTAGTGGAATTTTAAATTTTCTTGCCAGTATTCCGCCAGCAATACTTACCTCTGCCTCATAATGAACATGTACAATGTCAAATTGCGAAAAAATCGGAAACTGCTCCATGATATACGCCACAATTTTTTCTGGACTTTTACCCATGGGTGCTCCACTCACTTTTAAGAAGCTCGTCGGCACTAAAACCACATCCTCATCGTCACAAGTTTCTCCCGGACAAAAAACCGTTACTTTATGCCCACGTTTTTTTAGCTCGGTCTTCTGAGCCTTAATTGAAGACGGTATACCACCTGCCACCTCTAAATACAAATCTGTAAAAATCGCAATATTCATATCTTTGCCTCCAGCTTTTCCACTAATTTGGTTCCTTTAACCTTTTGCCAAATTCCATTTGCTATCCATCCAGTAAGTTGCATTGCAGGCCATGCTAATAGCGCCAGCAGCCCCATAATTACTAAAGCGTGCGTACTCATCTCATTCGTAATTGCAAAAACTGGCCGCAAATACATCAAGCAAACAATCGTGCCAATTATACTGATACTAAAAATCAATCCCTTTAATACGTTAAATGGTTTGCACGCCCTAAAGAGATAAATCGTACCAACGGTCAGCATGATAATCGTGCAGCTAGTTGAGACTTCGTCCCATGATAGATTAAAGATTCCACCGCATAAGACCATCGCCACTACTAACATCACATCAGCTAATCCAGCCGGTACCGACTTTGCTAAAATTTTATTAATAAATTTACCTCTAATTAACGCAGTATTGGGAATTTGTGCCAGCAAGAATGACGGCACACCAATCGTCCACAGCGTCACCAGTGAAACTTGCGTGGGTAATAGCGGATAATGGAAGGTAAAGGCAATAGCAAGTAGCGCCATCGTAAAGGAAAAGACGTTTTTTACTAAAAACAAGCTGCCAGATCTTTCTAAGTTATTTACCACCCGACGCCCCTCTGCCACAACCTTTGGCATCTTCGCAAAGTCTGAATCCAGCAGCACTACCTGAGCAGCTTGCACCGCCGCATCACTACCAGAGCCTAGCGCAATACTACAGTCTGCATCTTTCAATGCCAAGACATCATTCACGCCGTCACCAGTCATCGCCACCGTATTACCAGCCTCTTGCAAGGCCTTAATCATCTTTCGTTTTTGGTCTGGCGTCACCCGCCCAAAAACTGTATATTTGCGCATTGCGCTTGCTATATTTGTGTCGCTTAGCGTGGTGGCGTCTACATATTTATCCGCATCATCAATCCCAGCTTGCCTGGCAATCTCTGCTACGGTCATAGGGTTATCCCCAGAAATCACTTTTAATTTTACTCCTTGCTCAACAAAATACCGAAAGGTCTCTGCAGCGTTCTCCCTAATATGATTACTCAAGCTAATTAGCGCCACCGGCCTAAAGGCGCCTTTATAATCTTCGCCATTAATCTCCGTCACTCGCCCTAGTACTAGCACTCGCTCACCTTTTTTGCTGCGCGTTTCCACCCGCCTTAGTAGCTTTTCGTCCTTCACTAGTAAATCTGGCGCTCCCAAAATTAGTGCATCGTCTTTAAACGTTGCGCCGCTATATTTATATTTTGAGGAAAAGCCAAGCACTGCTTTGGGCCGCTCAGTCACTCCATCATGAAACTCAGCCTTCAGTGCTTCCATTGTCACATTATCTGCTTTTTGTGCTGCCACAAAATTCACCAGTAGCTGCCGCGCCTCTGCCTCATTAGTTAGCGGGATTAGCTCTGTCACCTGCATCTTTCCGTCTGTAATGGTGCCGGTTTTATCCAAGCAAAGCACATTCACTCTGGCAAGCAACTCAATACTCTTCATGTCGTGCAGCAGCACTTTACTCATGCCAAGCCGCATGGCCGAAATTACCAAAGTCACACTCGCCAGCAAGAATAGCCCCTCCGGAATCATGCCGATAATTGCTGCGGCCATCGCCTGAACACTTGCCTTTGCCCCGGCATCAGAAAAGAAAAAACCCTGCGAAAACAAGATGATACCAATCGGGATAATTGCAATCCCAGCCAATTTCACAATTTTATTAAGCGAACGAATAATCTCTGACTCTTCACCAACTTTTATCGCCTTAGCCTGCAGAGTTAATTTAGAAATATAAGAATCCGCTCCCACCGCCGTGAGACGTGCATAACACTCGCCAAACACCACAAAACTCCCTGAAAGTAGCTGGTCTCCTACCTTTTTTGCGACTTCGTCCTCCTCACCCGTTAGCAGGGCCTCATTTGCGGCAATTTCTCCCTCTATCACTTCAGCATCTGCTGGAATTTGATCTCCGGCCTTAAACCGCACCACATCATTTAGCACTAAATCTTCCGCCGGAATCTCTAGCTCTTTGCCGTCTCGCACTACCCGCGCTTGCGGCGCATTTAGCACGGTTAATTTATCTAGCACCTCTTTAGCTTTTAATTCCTGCAAAATACCAATCACCGTATTAAAAATAATAATTGGCAAAAAAGTTAAATCTCTAAAAGACCGCACAAAAATCAAAATCATAGCCAGCGCCACAAAGACAAAGTTAAAGTAGGTAAAAGTATTGCTAATAACAATTTCCTTTACCGACTTACTTGGCGCCGTCACCGGTTTATTAGTTAAACCCGCTCGCCGGTATTCGCGCACCTCGCGCTTACTTAACCCCCTAATTTTACCCTCTTTCATTATCTTCAATTATAACATAAGCCATAAAAAAATGGTGGGCGGGGAGGGAATCGAACCCTCACGACCTTGCGGTCACCAGATTTTGAGTCTAGCGCGTCTACCAGTTCCGCCACTCGCCCAATCCTCTATTATTTTAACACATTATGGTATAATGTACTACATGGACAATCTTACCGGTGGGCAATCTTCTTTATCTCCTGATGAGCGTCGGCGCCAAACTGCTGCTGAAATTGCACGCAAGAAGGTGCTAAACGCTTATGCGCGCGCCAATCAGTCCGTCGCCCCTACACCACAGCCTCAAGAAACCAGCTATAAACAGAATCCTATCAGCACTACTCCGGCCCAATCTACTAATAACACCTACTGGCAGAAGTATCATTCCGCCTGGCAAGGCTATTACCAAAAATACTATAGCGAATACTATGCCAAAGCTGCTCGCCAATACTTAGAGACAGAGAAACTCAAGCAAGAGCGTGCTAAAAACGACGAGGCTCGCCTAGAAGACACTCATATTGAGACTAACACTAATGCCGCAGCAGTTAGCGCCAGCCTTAAAGAGCGCATCCAGGCTCGTGCCAATCAAAGCATGCGACTCTCCCGCCGCTATCGTCATCTCATACCTATTTTAGCTGGCGTTTTTGTTGTACTATTCATCCTCTTCCTCCAATATAATCGCTTAATTTTTGCCCCCATTATGGCCTATGTTGCCCCTGGCAATACCACAGATACCGGCATCACCGCCATTGACCCCACTGTAACTGAGACTCCTGGCCCTGACCCGCGGCTAATTATCCCTAAGATTAATGTTGACGTGCCCGTTGCCTTTGGCATTAGTAATGACGAGAAGACCGTCATGGATGCCATGAACCATGGCGTTGCTCAATTTTCCATCCCCGGCGCTAACGCCATGCCTGGTCAAGTGGGCAATCTAGTTATCACTGGCCACTCCGCTGGTGATATTTATAGTAACAACCAATATAAATTCATCTTTTCTGGCCTAGAGCGTCTCACTGATGGCGACACCATTTACGTTAATTATCAGTCTGTGCGTTATACCTACTCCGTAATAAAGAAAGAGACTGTGGAACCGTCTAACGTTGCCGCTCTGATTTACCCTACTGATAAGCCAATGCTTACACTCATCACCTGCACTCCACTGGGGACTTCACGTTACCGGCTGCTAGTCACCGCCGAGCAAGTTAATCCTGCTCCAGATACCGCCAGTGCCTCAGTTGATACTCCAAATACTAATACCACAGAAGCCATGCCCGCCAATGAGCCGTCCTTCTTTGAGAACATCTGGAACTGGGCTACTGGGCAATAGCTAATTTATTTGCTCTCTTACTAAGACCACCCGCTCATCTACGTTAGTTACATAATAAAGCCACTTATTGTTTGCGGCAATCACCGCGCCAAAGTCAGCTACGCCTCTGGCCAGAGAACGTTTGTTTAATCCATCAAAATCCCAGACTAGTAGCTCGCCATCGGTCACTCCGTATAGTAAATAGTCATCAATAAACCTAATCGCTGCTGAAGCATCGTATTCGCTATATTTATTCGTTTCTAAATCTACCGCCACCACTCTGCTATCATTACGCGTCAAAATCACCTCGCCCGTCCGGCTAACAATAATCTGCCCATTTAGATCCGCCTCTAAGTCTGCGCTAATCACTAAGCGCATCCTCTTTACCTCAGAATCATCAGCCGGAAAGCTCTCTCCCTCATATATCATCAGCTTGCTCCCAACAGTATAACTCAAATATTTCTCTCCATAATACTCGCTAGTTGCCACGTGCGCTTCTAACCCCGGCTCAAGCTCGGCTATCGTTATGCCGTCATCCGCACCATTATGATACACCCCCACTGTGCGTTTTTCTGCCGTTTTACCAATATATCCCACAACTGTCTGCTCGGCGTTAAATTCCTCCACATTGGCCAGCAACACCTTAGTAATACCATTATTATTTAGGTTAACCTCTCTTAAGTTACCGTTTTCTAAGACGTATAGCCGCTCTATAGAATCCCCCGCAAATTGCACGTCTGTAATTGCTAACCCAAAATCTCGTGATAAATTTCTACTCGGTACATTTTCGCGCATATCCACCAATAGCCAATCTGCACCGTCTGCATAGTTTAGCTCCATTAACGCAGCGTCACTATTCCAGCTCCACTTGATTTTCCCGATTGTGCCAAGCGGCTCTCCTGTCTCACTTAGTGGAAAGACACCCGATAAGTCAATTGTATTTATCTTAATGTCGTCGTTACGGATGTTTACGAGTTGTAGTTTGGTAACATCTTCAGCCTGATAAAGCAGCCGCGTCCGGCTTGGTGCCGCACTAAAAAGACGTAAACTGCCAAGCTCTAGCACAGATTCCGCCTTGCGCTCCAGCCTAAACAGCCGCGGATAACGTACTCTTAGCAAAAAACCTGGCGTTACCTCAATTTTCTTAGACCAACTG
>JAFRAP010000005.1 GCA_017405345.1 Candidatus Saccharimonadota bacterium | reverse complement strand
GCTGATGCCCTCGTTATACATGATGTCAAACTCAGCAGTGCGGAAAGGCGCGGCAATCTTATTCTTGACGACTTTAATCTTGGTGCGGTTACCGGAGACGTTATCGCCATCTTTAATCTGGCCGATGCGACGGATATCAATGCGCACGGAAGCGTAAAACTTGAGGGCGTTACCACCAGTGGTGGTCTCTGGGTTGCCAAACATCACACCAATCTTCATGCGGATTTGATTGATAAAAATAACTGTAGCCTTAGACTTGGCAATAATACCGGTGAGCTTACGCATAGCCTGAGACATCAGACGGGCGTGCAAGCCCATCTGGGCGTCACCCATGTCGCCGTCAATCTCAGCCTGAGGGACGAGTGCAGCCACAGAGTCTACCACAATGAGATCTACGGCGCCAGAGCGAACCAAAGTCTCACAAATTTCTAAGGCTTGCTCACCGTTATCTGGCTGAGAAATGAGCAGGTTATCCGTATTCACGCCGATGCGCTTGGCATAGGCTGGATCTAAGGCGTGCTCTGCATCTATGAAGGCAGCCTGGCCGCCTTGCTTTTGGATCTCTGAGATAGCGTGCAAGGCCAGAGTAGTCTTACCGGAAGATTCTGGGCCGTAAATTTCTATAATGCGCCCCTTAGGATAGCCGCCACCTAGCGCTAGGTCTAGGCTGAGCGAGCCAGTGGGCAACAGCTCTACGTTGATTTTTTGGCTATCCCCCAATTTCATGATGGAACCATCGCCGAATTGCTTAGTAATCTGAGCAATAGCAAGGTTTAAGGCCTGGCTCTTACCACTCTCGGCCGGCTTGTCTGATTTACTCTGGCTTATCTTTGCCATATTCCTCCTATTTGTATTTAATTATACTCTATGCTGGGAGTGTAACACAAATTTTAAAATACTTGCAACCACTAGTGGAATAAAACCTAAAGAAGGCTTACACATTCTCTATTGACTTAACAATTAACACGTTATAAAATAGTTGAAATTAACCCAAGGGGATGTTATGGCAAAACGGGAAGACGACGCCAGATTTTTAAATTCTGAAAAATTGATTATTGGTGCGGCGGCAACGGAACTACGACAGGGACGCACCATTACAGTAACTGGACTTTGCCGACGAGCGGGGATCTTTGCCTCAACTTTTTACAGACATTATCACAACCTAGATGATATGATTGACGCGTGCGGCAAAAGACTCTTGGCAGATTTTAAAGCCTTGGTTAAGCAAGCACAGCAGCAGCGCTTATCTAAGGAAGTCTTCTTTTTACAGTGGGGGATGTTGATTTATCAAAACCAAGATGCCTTTTATTTACTGGCCACCGCACGAAAATTAAGCGTACCGCTGATGATGCTCTACGCCCTAAAGCCGTTTACAACCGCCGGCTGGCGCAGCTCCCCTCAGAGATTGGCCCAAATTTACTTAATTTATAGTTATGAGGTGATAGGAGTGTGGATAGGCTGGGCAGAAAGAGAGCAATTTGACATCAATGCAATGCCGCGGCACGCTAAAGAATTGAGCTTTTTGACCAAAACCGCCCTGCAAAGATTGGGCGGAATCGCATAAAAGCTACTGACACTAACAGCGCAAAAATCTTGTAATTTTGCAAAAATTTGTTATAATAATGGTATGAAGAATGATTTAGTCAGGCTTCGTCATGCGCGCAGCACCAAGGATTTTCCGGGGCTGAAGCTAGAGGACAATGAGTTTGTGGAGTTAGTAATTCGTCGGTCCAAGATTGGGCTGATTTTAATCTGGGCTGGTATGGCGGTGGGGTGCATTGTCTTACTAGCGATGCTATTTTTAATCATGCGAGCGGAAGATAACGCTATGCTCTTTCGGGTGGATGCCTCTGCTAAATCATTTTTATATCTGATTATTTACGTCCTCTTTGGAGTTTTGATTATTGCTGGATTGGTGGGGGCTAGAGTATACCGTGGGAATGAGCTGATCGTAACAAATAAGCGCCTAGTGCAGAAAACCACCGCTTCCCTGTTTGCTCAATCTACCAATATTATAGACCTAGTGTCAATTGAGGACGTGAGCTTTCGGCAATCTGGTATCTTTGAATATATCTTTAAGCTGGGGACTATCCGGATGTCCACCGTGGGTGATGAAACTACTTACACCTTTAAATATGCCGACACTCTAGCTAACGAGCTAGAGACCATTACCCACCTGGTGCACGTAGAAAAAGAAAAGACCAAAGAGTCTTACGCCAGAGATCGGGCGCGGGCTGCAAGAGAGCAGCTACACACAGACACCATTAGGCTACCGGGCGAGGAGTAACTAATTCGTCCGGCTCTTTTTAATATAGTCTTCTTCCTTTTCCAGAACGGCGCGCAAGGTGTACTCTTGGCATTTGCCGTTTTCGCAGTTGGCTGGCTCATAAGAATAGGAGCTGCCTTCCACTCCCAAATTGATGCCGAGTGGGTCTGTGAAGAGGGCGGGATTCATAACCTTTAAATTATCTTCAGAAATGGTCTCTGGGTAGTAGCCATTGGCAGCATGAAAACCTTCTTCTAAGGCATAATACATGGCATTAATGGCCTCTTTGCGGCGCTCGTCACGCTGCATTGCCTCCATATTGGTCTTCTGCAGGAAGAAGAGTACCACTAGGAGGGCGGCAAAAATAATTACAATTGCTAATTCTAAGATGGTAAAGCCTTTTTTCATAAGGATATTATAACACACCGATAGAAAAAGTATGCTAGCTGTGGTATAATATCAGGTAGCATTTGGTACCGTAGCTCAGTTGGTTAGAGCGTGGGACTCATAAGCCCAAGGTCGCTGGTTCGATCCCAGCCGGTACTACCACAAATTATGCTAGTTAACACTATCGTTTCAATTATAGTTATTTCGCTGGTGGGGACGCTGGCGCATTTTCTGTATGATATAACTCGGCACAATCAAATCATTGGGCTATTTACAGCGGTAAATGAGAGCACCTGGGAACATATTAAAATTGCCCTGACCCCTACACTGCTCTGGAGCCTGGTGGATGGAATTTATTACGGACAAAATCCTAACTACTTCTTGGCAAAGTTAGTCAGCTTGATTATCCCGGTGATTGTAATACCGGCGATTTTTTATTCTTACCGAGCGTTTAGCAAAAAATCCCTTCTTTTTATTGATATCACAATGTTCTATGTTGCTATTACCTTGAGCCAGCTGGCGATGATGTGGGTGCTTCTGCTTAGTCCAATCCCCTTCTGGGCACAATATCTTGCCTGCTTGGGAGTTTTTATATTCTTTGGTGCCTATTTACTCTTAACTTTGCTGCCACTTCGGACATTTATATTTTTAGACCCAATTACTAACCGTTATGGCTTTAAGGCGCACTCAGATAAATTTAACCCATTTAAAAAGCGGAAGAA
This sequence comes from Candidatus Saccharimonadota bacterium, assembly GCA_017405345.1. Taxonomy (GTDB): domain Bacteria; phylum Patescibacteriota; class Saccharimonadia; order Saccharimonadales; family Saccharimonadaceae; genus Nanosyncoccus. Next base: position 15,110 of record JAFRAP010000005.1, on the reverse strand, counting down.
GAAGTAACCATGACACGAAGCAGAAGCAGGAGGCCCTTGCGAAGTAGGTGGCTGTTTGTGCTATGGATCTTATTGGTCGCGATGGCATTTTTTGCTGGCTTTGTGGGTATAAAAATGGCAACGCTTGACACCGAAGTGACATTTACCCAGACTTATGCTGTGCCAGAATTTCCGGAGTTAATTGGCTTGCCAGAAGTAGAAGACGCACAGTGGGCAGTGGCGGTGGATGGCGTGGTGGTGGCGAGCAGTGGTAGCGAGCATCCCCGACCTACCGCGTCTACTACTAAAATGATTTTGGCGCTAGCAGTGATGCAGCAAAAACCGTTTAAATTGGGTGAGCAGGGAGAGACTATTACTATTTCTCAGGCAGATTATAATAAATACGCCTGGCAGATAGCCCACGGCGGCTCTAATACAAAAGTGCAGGTGGGCGAAAATATTTCAGAGTATGATGCTCTGGCCGCTGTACTGGTGGCGTCATCTAATAACATGGCAGATAGCTTGGCCGAGTGGGCTTTTGGCTCGCACGAGGAATACCAAAAATACGCAACACAAATGTTGGCGGATATTGATGTAAAAAACACAACTATCGGGATTGATGCCAGTGGCTATGACGCAAGCACCACTGCCACTGCGGCAGATTTGGCAGTGATTGCGGAGCGAGTCTTAAGCCAGCCGGTGCTAGCAGAGATTGTGGCAAAAGAGCAGGCAGTAGCCGGCACACTAACCAACACTAACCGGCTGCTAGGCAAGCACGGTATTGTTGGGGTAAAGACCGGCTACATTGGCGAACCTTCTGGCTATTGCCTAGTGACGGGCTATTTAGAGGATGAGCATATTATCACGGTAGCGTATCTAGGTGCGCCAACTAGGGCGGAATCCTTTAGCGCTAGTGAGGAAATCGTGAAAAAACTGCAGGAGCAGCTAACACAGACTACCCTAATAGCAGAAGGGACAGAAGTTGGCTATTATGAGACCTGGTGGAGCGGCAAACACCCGGTCTTAGCGGAGGAGACTGTGGCCGGAATGGGCTGGCAGGGCGTAAATAGCTCGGCCAACATTGCAGATGGTATGCTACAAGTTAAAATTGCTAACCAGTCATACACGGCCAAACTGGCTGAGCCGGAATTCGCCAATAGCCCCAGCCTCTGGCAAAGATTCCTCAGGGTGTTTGGCTGGGAGTTTAAGATGCCAGAGCCAGCCAATGATGCGCCCCAATCTGCTACGCAGCATCAAGACGAAGCGCCGATACCTCGTACCTATACATTAAGTTTTACTGGCGATGTGTCGCTAGCAGACAACTGGTATATTGCCCCAAAATACGACGAGCGCGGCGGAATTAACGGCGTGCTGGGAGAGACCATGCTAAAAACTATGCGTGATAGTACCATGATGGTAGTGAATTCAGAATTTACCGTCAGTAGCCGCGGCACAGCCCTGCCGAATAAACTATACACCTTTCGGGCTAAGCCAGAACGGCTAAAAATCTATGATGAGATGGGAGTAGATTTAGTGAGCCTGGCTAATAACCACGTTTATGATTATGGGCGCGAAGCCTTCCTAGATATGCTGACAGCATTTAATGAATATAAAATTCCCTACGTTGGCGCAGGCAAAGACATTGCGGAGGCCAAGAAGCCTTACTTTGCTAAAGTGGGAGATTTTACGATTGCTTTTATTGCGGGAACTAGGGCGGAGAAAAATGTGATGACACCCCAGGCTACCGCAGAAACTCCGGGGACTTTTTGGTGCTATGACCCGGCGGAGATGATTGAGTTGATTAAATCACTGAAGGATCAGGCGGATTTTATTATCCCGATGATTCACTTTGGCCGAGAGAACTCTCATACACTAGAGCAGGCGCAGATGGAGAGCGCTAGGGCCTACATTGACGCGGGAGCGGATGTAGTAGTGGGGCACCATGCACATGTGCTGCAAGGTGTGGAGATTTACAAGGATAAACCAATTATTTATAACCTGGGAAATTTCTTGTTTAACGGTGAGGAAATAGACACGGCGCTCTTTCAGATTATTTTGAACCGAGACGGACAGATGGACTATTATATTTTGCCAGCATTGCAGAAGGATTCTAAAACGATACTCCTAGAAGATGGGGCTAAAAAACAGCAGATTATTGACGACATTAACTCTTGGAGCGTCAATGCCCAGCTGGATGGGGCCGGTAAAATTACGAAAAAATAAAACTGGCGGAAGGGACAGGATGTGGATCCAAGCCCTTCCTTCAAAATGGCTAATCAAGAGCAAGCTCTTGCTTACCCATTTTGGCGGAAGGGACAGGATTCGAACCTGCGGAGGTTTCCCTCTCTGGTTTTCAAGACCAGTGCCATCAACCACTCGGCCACCCTTCCGTTTACCAATTATAACATATTTGAGAGTATTTTAAATCCCGCCAACTTTAGTTTCATATATTACGCGCTCTTGGTCTTTATCCGTAACAACCGTTTTGCCAGATAAGAATAAATGATCCATTAGTTCCGGGTCGTCAATATGCGCTTCAATATACCGCCAAACTTGTTCTGCCCCATTATAATAAGCGAGATCTTTGTTGTTCGGCAATTCTCCTGTTCCTCTAAAGCACCGCTGCACGGAGTTCAAAACTGTGCCGGTTTTCTTACCAGAAAGTTCTTTGATAGCCATTTGGATATCATATATTTCGCGAAAATTTTTACCTTTAAAATTGGCTAGTCCGATATTGATATAATGATCAATGCCAGAGTCTTTGTATTTTCCTTTGATAGCCTGCTCAACGCATTTAGCTACGCCCTCATCAAAGGTTTCGTTGTCTGGTAAACCTATGGAGAGAGCTGGAATGCCATGTTCCATATATGGGATTGCTCGCATTACGTGCGACCCCAATTCATGTACAATCAAGGCGGCGGCATAATCGCGTGAGTATTCTTTATCTTGCGGAAATTTAATTATTCTTTGTTCATGGTTAGCCGAAGCATTAGATACTTCAGAATCAATGACCGCCTTATACCCCGGATTGCCATCAAATTCGTTCTCTAAAATACTATTAACAATGCTAGTCATTTCTTCTGATGTAAAAGAATTTTTATCTTCTGGCAAATACTTTAAAAAGTCGCCAAAAAAATCTCTAATAAGTTCCGAAAAACGTTCTACTGTTTCTTGCTTTGGTTTAAATCGCCCGACTTGTACTTCTGGTAAAGTTCCAATTTTACTTAATAAATCATCTAGACGAGCCTGTTCTTCTGGAGTTTTTGGCATTATTTTGCTTATCTTCTCTTGCAGGATGCTATAAAAAGTAGATTCATCCGGGGTACCATATAGTGCCTCATTGGTGCGCTTATGTTCTGCAGCAGCTGAAGCCTTGTCTTCCGGAGTTTCTGCATTGTTGTATGCGAAATTTGCTAACAAAAATTCGTTTTTCTTACGGCTGCTATCAGCTAATGCTTCAGCTAGTCTTGCCTATTTATCCGTTAACCAGCTTTGCTTAAGCTCATTAGACACACCATTTAGGGTGTCTAAATTCTGTAGTACTTTTTCAATATCCAAGTTGCCATATTCATTGCGTGGGTGAACTAAGTCTGGGTTTGCTAAAAATTCAGCTTTAGCTTCTTTGTCGTTTGAAGCATTAAGCTGTTCGTAAACTGTTAAATCTGTTGTACCGATCCGCTCAACAATATCATTAAAAGTGTTTTTATTCTCTGGACTAGAAAAAATTTCCATAGCTATATTATATCACTATGCAGCATTGGTGTGGACGGCGGTGACGTCATCTAGGTCATCTAGGGCTTCTAGGAGCTGCTCTACTTTAGCGGTATTTTCTGCTTCTACCGGAACAGAGCTGCTCGCAACATACTGAAGCTCGGCGCTAGTAATAGTTAAGCCAGCATCTAACAAGGCTTGACGGACTTTGGCTAGATCTGAAGCGGCGGTGATAATTTCTATGCCATCCTCTTCCTCGGTAGCATCCTCTGCGCCAGCTTCTAGGGCGGCCATTAGGGCGTCTTCCCCCTTCTCGGAAATGACGATTACACCCTTACGCTCAAACTGAAACATCACAGAGCCAGGATCGGCCAGACGACCACCATTTTTAGTAAGGACGTTGCGAACTTCTGGCATAGTGCGATTTTTATTATCAGTGGCGACTTCTATAATAATACCGATACCACCAGGACCATAAGCCTCGTAAGTCTCCTCTATTAAGGCGGCAGAGGATTTATCCGCCACGCGAGCGATGGCGCGCTCAATGTTAGCCTTGGGCATATTAGCTAAGCGAGCTTTTTCTAGAACCATGGCAAGGGACGGATTCATGTTAGGGTCGGTGCCAGAACGAGCAGCGATAGCGATCTGATTGCCAATTTTAGTAAATAATGCGCCGCGCTTAGCATCTACAACGGCTTTTTGGCGCTTAGTGGTGGCCCATTTGCTGTGTCCTGACATAAAAACTCCTTAGGATAAATTAGTATCGTTAACTTGTTATTATTATAACATTAAACTGGAGAAATGGTAGTAAAGCCACTAAACGTTGTAGAAAATACTACAAAAAATCAAAAAAAGCTTAACTTTTTTAAAATGCTATTGTATAATAGTTCCATAAATGGAGGTCTAATGGATCAAAACAGTGGTAACCCTACGACTGGTGGAACGCCGTCTACGGCGATGCCTGATATGCCCACTGCGGCACCAGCGAGTAATCCTACACCGGTGCAGACGGCTAATATGCCGGATTTTAAAGCTCCTGAAGTGGCTCCAGCCCCTAAGCCAACGGTGGCTGACCAGCCGAATTTTGGCACAAGCCAGCCAGGTCAAACTCAGCCTGGGATAGATATTCGTCCAGTATCTGATATTCCTGATATAGCTGCTCCACCAGCAGCTGCTCCGGCTCCTGAGCCAGTAGCACCCAGTGTGGAACAGCCAGCGGCAGAAGCTCCGGCAGAGATGCCAGTGCCACCAATGCCGCCAGCAGAGGCACCGCTCCCGCCAGTGGCACCACAGCCAATGGCAGCTCAGCCGATGACGGAACAGCCGGCGCCTGCTCAGCCAACCACCATGGCAATGCCAGTGGCAGAACAGCCCTACGTTTCTAGTACTAGAGATGATATTGTGATTGGGGCGGATGATGCTGAGATGGCCAAAGAACGTAAGCGCCGGATTGCCTTAGGTGTGGCAATCGCAATCTTAGTGATTGCTTTGGGCGCCCTAGTATTCTTGCTAATTTCTAGATTGACTGCACCAGACGAAAACGCCAACCAAGCGCCAACTACCAGCCAGAATGCTGGCACCAATACTGGTAACTCTGGTAGCATTACTAATACCGGTGGTACAGGTACGGCTGGTACCACGGATGCTACGGATGGTGAAGATGCAGAAGGAGCCGACACTGAAGAAGAAACTACCGAAGAAAGCGAAGACACCACAAACGGCAACAATATCTCCGGTTCTGGCTCCACTAACGCTACTGGTAACTTTGTGACTAACACTAACACTCCGGTAAATCCGACTCGGCCACAGACTCAGACTACTCCGACCACCCCCACCACACCAACTCCCACACCTGAACCTACGCCTACACCTACACCAACTCCTACCCCCACACCTGAGCCTACACCAACCCCACCAGACACTGGTGTCCCTAAATAACATCTCACATTTTTGTCTTGAAAATGGTAAAATAAGATAAAGAATAAAAAGGAGGTTTTTTATGTTCAAATTAAAAGGTCGGGTGGCAGTAGTAACAGGAGCATCTTCTGGGCTGGGGCGGCAAATGGCAGAAGCCTTTGCCAAGCAGGGGGCTGATTTAGTATTGCTAGCTCGCCGTGAAGAGAGACTAAAAGAAGCTAAGGAAAAATTTGAAAAAAAATATAAAGTTAAAGTACTACCTATTAAGTGCGACGTAACTAAAACTACCGACATTAACTCCGCCGCTAAAAAAGTAGAGAAAGAGTTTAAGCGAGTGGACATTCTATTGAATTGCGCTGGCTCATCTCGCGATGCGGGAGTATTGATCATGACCGATGAAGAATGGGACTTTACCATTGACACAGACTTGACTTCTGTATTTAAGATGACCAGAGCTTTTGCCAATATAATGAAACAGAACCAGTACGGCCGCATCATCAATATCGCTTCAATGTACGGCCTGGTGGGTAATACAGCGATGGGGACGATAGCATATCACTCGTCTAAGGGCGGTGTGGTGAACTTTACTCGCGCCGTGGCAGCAGAACTTGCTACTGAGGGGATTACTTGTAACGCTATCTGCCCGGGCTATTTTGAGACAGAATTAACCAAGCCAGTGCTAGATACGCCAGAGTTCCAGGCTTTTGCCAGAATGCACGTACCGATGCAGCGCTATGGGCACGAAGGCGAGCTAAACGCCGCAGCAATCTTTTTAGCCAGCGAGGAAGCCTCTTATGTTACTGGCGCAATCTTGCCAGTTGACGGTGGCTACACTGCGGTGTAGAATTGAGTTAGAGGAGATATTATGAAAGAAACTAAGAAATTCTTCAACTTTAAGCAGTTTATCACTATTATTGTCACCATACTGGTCACATTGATTGCGGTAGAAGCAGCAGTAATGATAACAGCAAGCCAGCCGTCTGACCAAGGTTCGGCAAACCAAGATTCTACAAACTGCACTAATAAGTCTGACCCTGACAAGTGCCTAAAAGTATCACCAGAAGACAAAGTTGAGCGCCCAGAAACTCCGGCGATTAGCACTGATGCTGTATCCGGTACGGATGGCAAGACTTATATTTCTACTCAGAGCGCGTTAGACACTGCACTCGGCGCACTAGGAGTGGAGCGTTCTGCTGTGCGTGATGTGGATGTGGATCTGGAATATAAGTTTGGTCAGGTGTATTATGAGGTGAGCTTTGAGCATAATCAATATGAATATGAATACTATATTGACGCAGTGAGCGGAAGCGTACTGAAGTCTTTCCGCGAGGTGGATCGCTAAAAGCTAAACAGCATAATATAAAAAATACCCAACTAGGTTGGGTATTTTTTATGGAGCCGCTGGCAGGGATTGAACCTGTGACCTGCTCGTTACGAATGAGCTGCTCTACCAACTGAGCTACAGCGGCACTTTTGATATAAAAATGGCGGAACCGACGAGACTCGAACTCGCGACCTCTGCCGTGACAGGGCAGCGCTCTAACCAACTGAGCTACGATTCCAGCTACTTTATTATACACTATATTAGGTGCTAAGGCAATGGTGCGCTCACTAGTGCCGCACCAAGCGAAACTTGGTGCGAGTGGAGGGAGTCGAACCCTCGTCTCTTCCTTGGGAAGGAAACATAATAGCCGTTATACGACACTCGCCTGGTATTTATTATAGCATGCTAGACTAAAATAAAGAAGCTTGGGTGGAGACTGGTAACTCTACATAAAAACTCGTGCCATCGCGATGACGTACGGCACCAACGTGAGCGTTCATGTATTTAGCGAACTTGGTGGCGATATAAAGCCCCAGGCCAGAGCTACCAGGGCGCATAGCGATGGAAGTGGGCTTTTCTAGCCAGCCACGTTTTAGCTCCCGCCAAACGTCCATGGGCAAGGCTGGGCCAAAATCACGCACGTCCACCCGGATACGCCCAGCGTGATCCTTGACCGTGAGTAAGCTCTTAGTTTCTGAATCTGAATAATGCATGGCGTTTAAGCAAAAATTATAAATTACACTGTAGAGTAGGTCACGATTGGCGATGGCAAGCCTAGACTTATTCGTATAGTGAATTTCTAGGTCGCGATGGTTAAAGCGAAAGAGATAGCGCAATTCCCTGGTGACCTCATCACAGAGTGCGCGCGGGGAAACCGGCTCTAGCTCAAAGAGCGCATCTTCTAGGCGAGCTATCTTGGTGAGATCATTTACCTGGCGCAAGGCGCGCTCAGAGACGGACACAAGCTGATCTTTAGTGCGCTCTAGTCTGGCGGGATCTTCTAACTCCAAAGACAGAGCCAGTTGCCGCATCAACACTAGCGGACTTTTTAGCTCATGCGCTAAAATAGCGTTTACCTCACTCTCCATGTATTTATCATATCACAAGGTTGCTAGACGTTGTAGCGGATTGAGTCTAGGATTTTTAGGAAATCGTCTTTAAAAATCTCTGCGTCGGTCTGCATGAGAACAGTCTTATCACGAATCTTAAAGATGGCAACATAACCTCTTAGCTCGTCTGTGTCTGGCAACAGTCCAGAATAGAGCGAGGCGTTAGCACCGTTAATCTTATAGACACTGACAGTCATCTCGCCGTCTTCTACGGCATCTTGGTACTCGGTGATCACGGTGTCTGTGAGGGAGTTTAGGATGGAAACGCGCAAGGCGTTGATGGTGCCGTCGCTGACCACGGAGACTAAACCAGGGTTAAGATAGGCGTGATAATTACCACCGTAATCGGCGCTATCTGGGACGTAAACGCTCCAGGTCTTAGGAAATTCAAAGGTAAGGGAGCCGTAATCTACTGGGCCGGCAAAAGTCTTCATGGGGTATTTTTCTTTTTCTTCAAACTCGGTCTCTAGCTTGGTCTGAAGCTCGTTCTCAGCGATAGCAACGGCCTTTTCAATTTGGCCATCTACATCAGTCTTAACATCGTCCCACATCACATACATCCAGACAAACAGACCAATGAAAGTGGCGGCAATTAAGCTAACGACAATCAGCGCAACAATCATAATTAAGCGCTGGGTCTTGGATTTTTGCAAAGGAACAGCTGGTGCAGGTGAGGCGGCCGCTGGTGTGGCGGGCTGCACGTAAGGATTAGAGCCGATGGCCGGAGTGGCATTAGCGGCGGGGTTAATGGGTTGACTATCCATAAGTACTATTATAGTTAATAGCTATTCCTTTGTAAAGTCTTTGTCAATGACTTCTATCTGATTTTTAAGGCCTAGCAAGTCCTTTTCTATCTCTTTGGCTAGCTTGATGGCCTGCTGGTAATTGGTGGTGGCGTGGTCTAGTGAAAAATCATCACCATAAAACCATTCCACAGCCTCGTTTAGCTTAGCGATTTTTTGATTAATAGAGAGCTTTTCAGCCATTATTACTCCTTTCCTTGATTGAATTAATGGTGGCTTTGGCTAGCTTGTCTGCGGTAGTGATGGTAACTTCCCCACCCTCGCGCATGGCACCAGTAACGATGGCGTAGCCCTGAACCAGCACTTGCTCTGGGTTAAGATGCTCTAGGATTTTCTGGGTGTGCTCTAGGCGAGATAGCTCAGCGGTGATGTTGCTGAGTAGCTGCCGCTTGGCACCGTCTAGCGTGCCGAGTGTTGAGCTAGAGATAAAGTTGATCTGAGAGAAGAGCTGATTTTTAGCGCGCATGATGGTGGCGTGAAGATTGCGGACTTCTGCCTGGCGATCAGGGGTTAAGAGCTGAGCCACGTTAGACGGAGTAGAGGCCTCTATATCTGCGGCCAAATCTACAAGGGACTGGTCTACCTCGTGACCAATACCAGTAATAACAGGAATACGAGAAGCGGCCACGGCGCGAACGAGTTTTTCGTCATTAAAAATTGCCAAATCATCAGCTGAACCACCGCCACGGATGATGGCGATAACCTGCACCTCAGCTTGTTGGTTAAAATAATCCAGCGCACGAATAATTTGTTCGGTGGCGCCAAAGCCCTGAACTCCAGTGTGGGCAACCTGAACATTGAGGCCACCCCAACGCTCATTTAAAATTTTGATAAAGTCTGCATAGCCAGCGGCCTGAGTGGAAGAAATTACTCCAATTTTAGTGAGATCATCTGGTAAGGGGCGCTTTTTAAGTGGATCAAAGAGGCCTTCTTTTTCTAACTTGGCCTTTAAAAGATCAAAGGCCTTCTTAATGCTACCGTCACCCACTGGAATGATACTCTTTACGGTGAAGGAGAATTTGCCCCACTTGGTGAGCTTTGGCACACCCTGGACCTTAACTTTCATGCCGTCTTCAAGCGGCACTCGCAACTGAAAGAGCGGCAGGAAGCACCCCAGGCTAGATTGATCATCTTTTAAGTCAAAGAAGACCCATTTACCCTGATTAACTTTAAAACTGGCCACTTCCCCTTCTATGATGATGTTGCGATAAGCGAGGTCTAAGGCATCATTACAAACATCAATAAATTCTGAAACGGTGAAGGCGGGCGACTCAGGCATCTTGCTCCGCTAGCTCGGCTTTTTCTTTTTTACCGATTTTAGAAATTGCGTGCTGATAAAAACCATAGCCACTGACAATGGTACCAACCAATACTACTACACGCGTAGTGATAACTGCGGCGGTGGCCAGACCGAGATCTACGCCTAAAGCAGACATGACAAAAATCATTGCACCCTCATAGCCACCAACTCCGCCTGGCGTAACTAGAACAGCACCAAGGATGGAGCCGATAGCCTCTCCCACCATAATTTGGGGCAGAATCTCTGGATGGCCCATGCTCATAGCCACTAGCCAATAAGTGGCAACTTCTAGAAAGCTATAAATAATACCCCAGATAACAGGGCGAACGAGCAGGCGCTTGTGCTGGCGAGCAGTCAGTAAATCCTCGTGTAAATCTAGAAAATACTTGTGCACTGTGGGATAAGATAGGACGTTTTGGCGATGACCAAACGTTGCCTTTTTTACAACAAAGTTAATGAATCTGGTGCTAATCTTAGCAAACCAATCAATCCGGCGACGGCTACTGGCAATAGCAATGGCAATGGCAATTAGGGCTAAAATGGCAACACAGGCCCCGGCAGTGACCCAGACCATCCAGTAAGCACCAGTGGAAAGATTGCCAGCAATCAGCAGCACCGCAATAGCAACGATGGTCTGAAATTGGTTAGCACAGATGGTGATGACATAGCGCAAGAGATACATAAAACTAACTTGGCCGGCAGTAGCGCCAAAGCCCTTCAGCCGCCAAGCAATGTAGCCTAGCCCAGAAACTCCGCCAGATGGAATGGCGTGATTGACAAAGTTAAGCTCAAAGGAGACACGCATTAAGTTAAAGGCGGAGATTTTATTGGTGGTGTTTTTAGCGGTCATGTAAGAGAAGAACATCTGCCCAGCACAATAATACATAAAGAGCTGCTCTGGGATGAGCGCTAAGATAAACCAGAGGTTAGTGTTAGCAAGATAGTTAATCGCTTCTAGAATTTGCTCACGTGCCTGCCAAATAACTAAGGCCACCAAAACAAGTGTAATGACACTTAAGATTTTTCTAAACATAAAGATATTATATCATACTCGTGCTATACTTAAAGGTATGAAATACCTTGCGGTACTAGGTCGGTTGCCAGAAATTTCTCTGGCGGAGCTTAAGGCGCTCTTTAAGAGCGTGAAGTTGCTTGCGCCAGGGTTAGCCAGCTTTGAGAGCGCCACCCCACCAGACATTAACCGCTTAGGTGGGACGATGAAACTGGCCGTGCAGCTAGATGTGGCACCGCTGGAGATTTTACAGCAACTGCCAGAAGGCAAAATCACTTTAGGAGTGTCTGATTACTCTGCTCGGGCAACCGTAGCCAGTGCGCGCAAAGAGGCAATGCGCCTAAAGAAAATTTTGGTACGCCACGGGCGAAGCGTCCGAGTGCTAGACAATAAAACCGCTACATTATCAACGGCAACAGTACTGCACAATAAGTTAGGTGCGAAAGACCGAGCGGTGGAGCTTTTACTAGTGGGAAAAACGTGGTATCGCGGAATTGGCGTGCAAGACATTGAGGCTTATGCCAGACGGGATCAGGCTCGCCCGGCGCGAGATGCCAAGGTGGGGATGCTGCCACCAAAATTAGCCCAGATTTTAATCAACCTGTGTGGGCCGTTGCCAGAGGGAGCTAGAGTACTGGATGCGTTCTGTGGGACGGGGGTAGTATTGCAAGAGGCTTATCTGATGGGCTATGCACCGTATGGGACGGATGTAAACGAGCGGATGGTAGAATATTCACAGAAAAATTTAGCATGGTTAACAAAGATGGATACCGTTCGCCCTCAGGCTGAACAGCATCTCGTCTCTGTTGGTGATGCTACTAGTTTCACCTGGGAGCAGCCGATTGATGCGGTGGCAGGAGAAGCTTATCTGGGGCCACCAATGTCTGCGCCGCCAGCAGAGGTCAAGCTGAAGGCTGTGAAGCAAGAGTGCGGTGAGATTATCCTAGGCTTTTTAAAAAATATCGCGCCACAGTTAAAATCTGGCACGCCACTAGTACTAGCAGTTCCGGCTTGGCGACGGCCAAATGGTGAGTACGCCAGATTAAACCTGCTTGACAAAATAGAGGAGCTAAGCTATAATGTAGTTAAAGATACCTCGGGCTTTAGCGACCTCTTATATTACAGAGAAGGTCAGATAGTTGCCCGAGAAATAATAGTATTAAGGAAGAAATGATATGTCACACGTAAAAGCCGGCGGTACCGCCAAAAATATCCACAACAACCCTGGTCAGCGCCTAGGCGTGAAGCGTTTTGGTGGGCAGAAAGTTCGCAGTGGCGAGGTGCTAGTTCGTCAGACTGGCGCCACTAAAATTGCCGGGCCTGGCACTTACATGTCACGCAACTTTACCATTCACGCTGCTCGTGATGGCGTAGTAACCTTCGTAAAAACTAAAAAGACTCATTTTTCTGGAAAATCTCTGCCCAGAGTACGCGTTGAAGTACGCTAGTGCTTATGCTAAAATATAAGCATGAGCAAAGTGCTGATTGTTGGTAATGTCCTAAAAGACGTTTATCTTAACCTTGACGGAAGAGGGGGAGAATTTGAACTGGATGGTGCGGGAGTACCATGGCTGGATGTCGCCTTTAATGGCGGAGAGCAGCGCTACTTTAGACGCTCCAGTGTGTTTGCTGGGGCAGCAGTGACCTTGGAAGTACTGGAGAACTTCAAAATAAACGCCAAAATTTCTGGCGTACGCCTAGATTTTAAGGGTGGTGAGCTTGAAAGCTCCTCTGCTTGTGCGGATTATCGCTACATCCTCTGCTATGATGATAAAATCTCTTACCTAGTGCCAAGCCAGCGCAGTTTAACCAAATGGGAGACTCCTAAAAGCACGCCGGATTGGATTTTTATTGACCGCTCGGCCGTTATCTCAAGAGAACTAACTAAGAGTATCATCTCTTATCTTTCCCTTTCTAAGAAGACCCGGCTGGCAATTTATCTGGAGCATGGAGCGGAATTATCAGCAGACGAACTGAGCCTAGCGAAGCTGGCTAATCTAATCTTCACAGAGGAGCCACTAAAAGAAGTGAAGCCTCGGGGGATGGTCTGCCGGATTGCACCAGGGGTAATAACCATGGGCACAGTGCGGCAAAAATGGCAGGTGGAAGAGACAGATTTAATGACGCACCTCACTATGCACTCGGTGATTGCAGGGACAGTATTTGCCAGTCTATTAGTCGGCAAAACTGAAGCTGAAGCCCTACAACTAGCAAAACTTAACGTGGAGCGTGCTTCCCTCACGGGGACACTAACACGAGGAAAATTAGAGGAGATGATGGATAATACCAGCAACATAGATACTTTACGGATGATGGCCAAGACTTTAGTAGCGCCAGGCAAAGGGATTTTAGCGGCAGACGAATCCGGTGGGTCTATCCATAAAAAATTTGAGCAGGCCAGGATTCCGGACGACGAACAGCACCGCAGAGATTATCGCAATATCTTCTTTACCACGCCAGACCTAGAAAAATACGTAAACGGGGTGATTTTATTTGACGAGACAGCCAGGCAAGAGTCGGACGATGGCAGAGATTTTGTATCATATTTGACCGCAAAAGGGATTGTACCGGGCATAAAGGTAGACCAAGGGCTAGCCGATTTAACCGACGACGGAGCCGAGTCGGGCGAGAAGTACACTCAGGGCTTAGACGATCTGCCAAAGCGTCTAAACGAATATTATGCGATGGGACTACGCTTTGCCAAATGGCGGGCGGCCTTTGAAATTGTCTTTGCTAAGGATGGTACTAGGCTTACACCCACGGACGTGGCGGTGGCTAAAAACTGCGAGATTCTAGCCCAGTATGCTTTAGCTTGCCAAGAAGCCGGAATTGTACCGATAGTAGAGCCGGAAGTGGTTTATGATGGCGACTACGGGCCAGAGGTGAGTACTAGCGTAACTGGGCAGATTTTAGATCGGCTATTTGAAGAGCTAAATAAGGCCGGGGTGGATCTTGGAGCATGTATCTTAAAATGTAACATGGTACTGGCGGGCAAGCGTTTTGGCCTGGGGCCACAGTCTACACCAGCAGAGGTGGGCGAGCTGACTGCCGGGGTGCTACGTGCGTACGTGCCAAAAGGCTTAGCTGGAGTGGTATTCTTAAGTGGTGGACAGAGTGTAACTCAAGCCACAGACAACTTACAAGCGGTGACTAATGACGGCCCTTATCCTTGGCCAGTGACATTCTCCTTTGCCCGGGCGCTACAAGATCCGGCGCTAGAAGCCTGGAACGGTGACAATGACAATGCAGATGCAGCACGCGAAGCCTTTGCCGAGCGACTAAAGGCTAACTCAGCAGCGCTGAAAAAACAATAGTGCCCTGACAAACATAATAGTCTTGACAAGAGGCCTATTGGCGTATTACAATGGAGGTAACTCCTTTAGGAGCCTTTCGGGAATACCCGCGACCCCGGCTAAGCGATTGGTCGGGACACATTTTTTTATTGAATCATTTTGATTAGCGCTTCTGTTATTGCTACTCTAGTATTTGACGGTATAGTTCCAATACGATTATACAATCTTGAGACGCTCAATGTCCTAACTTGAGACAGTACTGCGGTCTCTAGTTGTCCATTAAAAGTAAAACTGTAAAAACGTTCTCCAGATTGTGGTACCGACGTTAGTGGAACGCATACAAAACTATCTGCATTAAGCCTCTTAATAATTAGTACTGGGCGAGAATATTTGGCACTCTTGCCATTTTCCTCTACGCCGATGTTCTCTCCGATAGCGCACCACCAGATTTGTCCATCGTTAAATCCTGGCCTGCCATTAGACCGGTGGAGCTTGTCTTTTACTGATGTCCAATCATAAAGCTTGGTAGTCTTTAGATGGTCTGTTTTTATATTGCGCATTTTTCCTCCTGGTTTGTTTTAACTCTAATTAGAGTCAGTCTAGCACCGTGAGGAGGAAAAGACAAGGTTAAGCGAAATATGTATTGGGGGGGGGGGGGGGGG
>JAFRAP010000031.1 GCA_017405345.1 Candidatus Saccharimonadota bacterium | reverse complement strand
TAGAGACTCTAAGACCTATGTAATACGCAAGCTAGCTGATGGGAATTGTTGGATGGTGCAAAACTTAGATTTAGACTTATCTACCTCTGTGGCGCTTAATTCTACTACTTCTGATTTGTCACCTGGTAGAACTTGGACACCACAGAATAACACTCAAACTACAGAAGGCGCTGTCTGGGCTCAGGATGGTGGCGATATGGCTCGTTCCATGAACCCTGGCAACATTTACTTCCCAGGAGGAGTAGGCACTGGCACTGCAGATGCCAATAACAATCTCGCTGGATCCACTACTGGTGAACCTTGGGAGCACATTGGTAACTATTACAACTGGTATGCTGCTACTGCTGGGACTGGCTTAATTGCTACCGCCACAAATGACACTGCTACCTCTGTTTCAGATTCCATCTGTCCTAGGAGCTGGAAGCTTCCAGATAATTCTGGCACCAAGAGTTTTATTAACCTAGTCTTTACTACTTATGGTTTAGCTGACAGCATCACCGATGTAGGTAAACCTCTAATCGCTCCGCTAAATTTTGTCCGCTCGGGCGACTACGACTGGAACTTAGGGCACATCGCTGCAAAAGGACATACTGGTTACTGGTGGTCCAATACTGCTTATACCGCACTTTATGCTTATGCTTTTACAGCGGGGCAAAGACTAGTTACTCCCCAGTATGGACATACTAAGGGTTACGGTTTTTCAATCCGTTGCGTCGCCCGCTAATCCATTGACTACTATCACTTAGCTTTTTCTCTGGTTCTCTACATCTTTGGCAAAAGCCTAGATTCAGAATAAGCAAGTTTGTGAAAAATTAGCGGGCGAGACAGCGGACGGCGCGACCAGCCTGTTTATAACCATTGTCAATTAAAAAGCTAGAATTCCTAGCAAGAGCATCGTAAGCACTAACGGCGCCGGCAGTTGTTTTCGTCCATAATAAGCCGTTCGCACCTTGGCCAGAGCTATAAGTACTCCAATATATCCCAGATAAAACGATGCTCGTAACGTCGTAGAAAGTTTGAATGTTGCCATACCCATCATATAGCGCCGTATAGTCTCCAATCGTATTGACACCTGTAGGTAAAATCCACCCTTTAGGACAAATGGATTGAGTGGCATTTTGGCCATCTGTGGACATGGCATAGGTGCCAGAGCCAGCTGTAGCAGCATACCAGTTATAATAGTTTCCTATGTATTGGGTAGAAGACGGCGGTGTGCCAGTAGTATTCACTATGGAATCAGAGCCAACCGTGATAGGCGTGAGCCATGCGTTACCATTGTCATGTATATTTGCGACGTCTATACTAGCGGCATCATCATTTATGCCAAAAGAATTCGTGCTGGCCGGTAGTGTAAAGTTGGCCGCAACATCGCTATCTGCTGGTGTAAGAGTAATTGATGAGCTGCCACCGAGTCTTAAGTTTTGCACCATCCAACAATTCCCATCAGCTAGCTTTCTCACTACATAGGTTTTAGAGTCTCTAATGTCGGTCAAGAGGGCTTGTGCGACATTGGGGTAAGGTATGGCGATTTGTTTTGTGTGTAGTAGTGCCACTGGTAGTGGGCGGAATATCGGCTGCATTAACGATGGGCGCAATGAGCAAGTTTGGTGAAATGAAGCAGCCGCCTTTGGCGCCTCCGGCCTGGCTGTTTCCAGTGGCTTGGACAATTCTCTATGTATTGATGGGTGTGGCAAGTTGGTTCGTCTGGATGAAGGGTATGAGAGGTGGTAAAAAGGAAAAGACTTTTGCTAAAAAATGGCTGTTCATCTATGGGCTGCAACTAGTTTTTAACTTTTGCTGGAGCCCGATGTTCTTTAACTTTCAATGGTATTGGTTTGCCTTTGGCTGGTTGATTGTGATGTGGCTGATGATTATTGCATTGATTGTGATGGCGCGCAAGTACAGCATGCCAGCTATGTGGATGCTGATTCCATATGTGCTATGGTGCACCTTTGCAGCGTATTTGAACGCTGGGATTGCAGTGTTGAATTAGAGAATCTGGCTGGTAAGGAAAGGCTTCTTTTTTGGTGTAATCTGTGGTAGAATAATAGGAGTTGATAAGGCGGGCGCAAGTTTTTGCTTGCAGAAAGGAGAGCGCCGATGGAAAATCAGGAAAAAGTGATTCAGATTGCCGGATCCATTACGGTGGATGAGCTGGCAGAGGCATTGGGGCTTTCTGTGACGACCTTGATTGGTGAGCTATTTAAAGAGGGGATTGTGGCTACCATTAACCAGCGATTAGATTTTGATACAGCATCTATCATTATTGATGAATTAGGTATAAAAAATGTGCGCTTAATGCGTAAAAATACCTCTACTCAGACGCAAGATGTGCGCCGGGAGTTGAGCGACAAGGCGGTGTCGCGCCCACCGGTGGTGGCAGTGATGGGGCACGTGGACCACGGTAAGACTACGCTGCTTGATACGTTATTACACAAAAAGACAGTAGAAGATGAGGCAGGTGGTATTACGCAGCACATCTCTGCTTACCAATTAGAGCACGATGGGCGTAAAATTACTTTTCTGGATACGCCGGGGCACGAGG
This sequence comes from Candidatus Saccharimonadota bacterium, assembly GCA_017405345.1. Classification (GTDB taxonomy): domain Bacteria; phylum Patescibacteriota; class Saccharimonadia; order Saccharimonadales; family Saccharimonadaceae; genus Nanosyncoccus. Next base: position 6,989 of record JAFRAP010000031.1, on the reverse strand, counting down.
CCTTTGCGGCGATTCGCCAGCATGGCGCGATGCTAACGGATATTGTAGTGATTGTGGTGGCGGCAGATGACGGCGTGAAGCCCCAGACGGTGGAGGCAATTAAATTTGCTCAGAGCGCCAACGCAAAGATTATTGTAGCGATAAACAAGATTGATCGTGAGGGTGCGGATATCCCACGTACGATGGCAGATTTGGCTCAGAACGGTTTGCAGCCAGAGGAGTGGGGTGGTGACGTGACAATGGTGCCAATCTCTGCCAAGCAGGGGGATAACTTAGACAAATTGCTAGATATGATTTTATTAACAGCAGATTTAGAAGAACTAAAAGCCGATGTGAATATCCCGGCGGAAGGTCTGGTGATTGAGAGTCACATGGAAGTGGGTAAAGGCTCGGTGGTGAATCTGTTGGTAACCGGTGGGGAACTGAAGGTGGGTGAATTTATTGTGGCGGGGAATTCTTATGCTAAGGTGCGCACGATGTTAGATTTTCGGGGGAAGCCCAAGGGTAAGGCTGGCCCTAGTACGCCGGTGACAATTACGGGCTTTAAGGAGCTGCCGAATTTTGGTGACCAATTTATAGAAGTGCCAGACGAGAAGACTGCGCGTAAGCAAGCGCTGCTAAATGCGCAAGGTATTGCTGATGCGAGCGCCTCGGCTAATGTGACCAGTTCTGACCTACTTCGCATGATGAACGTAGCGGATAATTCCAAGATGTTTAACGTGATCATTAAGGGTGATGTGCTAGGAAGTGTGACTAGCGTGGTGGATTCGCTTAAAATGATTGATACTAAGGGTGAGGTGACACTCAATATCGTGGCTACGGGTGTGGGTGATGTGACCGAGAATGATGTCTATATGGCGGTGGGGGATAACACAGTAATTTATGGCTTTAATGTAAACGTGCCGACCAATATTGCCAAAATGGCAGCGCGGGACGGCGTGAGTGTGCGGAACTACAAGGTGATTTACGAGCTGCTAGATGATGCTAAACATTCTATGGAAGAGCTACTAGATGCAGAAGTGGTGGAAGAAGAAGTGGGAGAGATGAAGATTAAAGGGGTGTTTCGTACTGAGCGCACGGCGATTATCGCTGGGGGTGAGATTTTGCGCGGACGAGTGGGTGCGGGGGCGTTAGGCAAGGTCTATCGTGACAAAAAAGAGCTGGGCGAGGTGGAAGTAGAATCCGTCCAAAAAGAAAAGATTGATGCTAAGGAATTGGTGGAAGGGGAGACTGGCGGTATTGCCTTTAAGACAGAAAAGAAGCTGGTGATGGAAGTGGGAGACCGCGTGAAATTCTTTACTCGCGAGATGAAGAAAAAGACATTGTAATTTTACCCGCTTATGGTTATAATAGATATTAATTAGGAGGCACAATGATTAAGATTGATGACAAATTCTTGAGCGAGGTGGGGCTAGCGGAGATGCCAGAGGAGCAAAAGCAGGCCTTTTTAAAGCATACCCAAGAAGAGCTAGAAGTGCGCGTGGGAGAGAAGATGAGCGACGGTATGACCTTGGAGCAGCTGGAAGAATTTGAGGGCATCATGAATAAAGACCGTGAAGTGATGATTAAGCTCTTAATGGCGATGGGTGGGGATTACCGTGAGGATGAGCTGTATAAGAAGTTGTTAGAGAAGCACAATGTAACTGAGGGTACGATGGAGATTCTAAGTGAATTCTTAAGTGTAAAATGGATTCAAAAGAATCGCCCAGATTATGAAGAGATTGCCCTGAGCGTACTAGAGAGCTTAAAGCAAGAAGTTAAAGAAAATAGCGGGGCTATTTTAAATAGCCATTAATAAAAGATTTTGCGTCCATAACCTTTCGCCCGGCAGGCTGGAGAGTGTCGGCGGTGAGATATTTGCCGTCTGCACACTTTAGGCTGAGGGCGTTTTCTGGCTCGGTAGAGAGATGGGCGGAATGAATGATGCAGTCTAACGCTTGGTGACTTTTATTGGTGAACTGATAAGTGCTCTTAGGAAAGCCGGTATAAGCGATAATTTCACGCAAGAGCCTGCTGGCAGATTTAGTTTCTGGAGTGAGGGGAGAGAGAGCCTTGGTGAGTTTGGCGGTGTAGGTGGCTTGATGCTCATCTTGGGCGATGGGGGTGGGGAGATTGGTTAAATTTTGTGCAAGCCAAGTGGCACCAGCAGTGGCGAGTGTACGGTACACCTCGTCTTTAGTGAAAGGGCTTGGCATGGGGCAGGTAATCTGATGGTAGGTGGGGCCGGCATCCATGGCTTTTACTAGCTGCATAATAGAGACGGTGAACTTGGTGGCACCGTCTAAAATGGCGGATTCAATGGGACTGGGGCCACGATACTCTGGTAGCTTGGATGGGTGGATGTTTAAAATACCAGTGGGCTGAAAAAGCTCTAATAAATCTGGCTTGATGATGACACCAAAAGAGGCTAAAACGCCGTAAGCGTCTGGATGAGAGCGCTTGATTTTAGCGACCTCTGCAAGATCGGCTGAGCTGTGAGCATGAAAGATAACTCGGTGGTGCTTTTTTAATACGGGAAGGGTGTATTCTGCGAGTGGCCCATTACCAAAAAAGATAATCTTAGCCATTTAAGCCTCGTCTGGAAAAAGCTCTTTATTATCTTTAATGCGCGTGTCATAGTCAACGGGCTGAAGCTCGCCATCCTCATCTAACTCAAAAAAAGCGTCCTTATCGTCTTTAATGTGATCAATAAAGAGAATGCCGTTTAAATGATCAATCTCATGGAGCAAAGTACGAGCAAGCATACCGTCCACCTTGATGCGGACTTCGCGACCGTCAAGGAGCTTGGCTTTAATGCGGGCTTTTTCTGGGCGGGGAACTAGACCATAAAGAAATGGAACGGAAAGACAGCCCTCGTAATCTTTGGTGATTTTGCCATCGGTCTTGATGACCTCTGGGTCTAAGAGCGCGGTAAAGCTGGAATTTTTCTTGTTGTCTGTGTCATCTCGGACGATGATGATGCGTTTGTTAATTCCTAACTGAGGGGCGGCCATGGCAGCAGAAAGCTCGTGAGGGTGGCTTTTTTCCCAGTCAAGAGAGGCGGCAATCATTTCGTTGATGATTTTTTTCGTGCTATCATCAGGAAAACCCACCTTAGTGGACTTTTGGCGTAGGCGAGGGTCTGGAGTGGTAATGATGGGCTTAATTTTTGTACTCATATCTTTATATTATAGCATATTTTTAGTTATGCGACAATTTATAGCATAAGCTAAAAAATCTGACAGTGTTTTAGCGCCAAATGTAATAGGCTAAAAACATGATAAAAATCGCGGTGTTTGGATGCGGATGGGGTGGGGAGTTGTTTGCGGAATATCTGGAGAAAGACTTGGTGGTAGTGGAAGTAATAAGGCTAAACGATTACCCGCACGCACCGTATGGAGCATTGAGTTGGCTACAGATTTGTGAACTAACGGAGCGAGCAGTAAAACCGGCGATTGGTAAAGTAGAAGTAATAGTGCTGGCAAGCTGTGCTGCTACGGTGGGAGCAATTAATTTTTTGCGCGAAAAATATCCAGAACAGCGTTTTATTGGATTTGAGCCGCGGATGATGGAAGCGTTTGGCCGGTTTGAGCCAAAGCGGGTGATGCTGATAGCATCGGCGCCAGTACGTAAAAGTATTGGCTATAAAGTGGAGAAAGAGCGTCTGAGCGTGAGCGCAGAGATATTAGAGCCGGATTGCTTGGAATGGTTGAGATATGCTGACCAAGAGGAGATGACGGAGCTGCGCCTGAAAAAGAGCTTGGAGCGGCAGGGAATAGAAAAGAAGATGGATGTAACTAAACAAATTGATGCGGTAATTATTTATGAAACTAGCTTGGCTGATATGAAAGAGGCTTTTGAGAAGGTGGTGGGTTGGCAGGCAATGGTGATAAATGGCTTTGAACAGGTGCGTAGAGAGGTGTGCGCGGCGGTGGGATTGCTAGGTATGGACGGTAGCGTGAAGAATAAAATGAGACCGAGCTAAAGTAGTGATGGAGGGTCTAGTGTGAAATGCGTGCCAGTGGGGAGATTTTTTAGACTGTTTAGCAAGGCTTGACGAGAGGTGGAACGAAGTAAAAGCTGCCAAGTAAAACCTTGCCGACTCTGCTCGTGGAAGGCGGGGAGTGGAGTGGAGACTGAAAGATGAGGTTGTTTCTGAAAATCTTTAGCGAGGGCACGGATCTTTTTAATGGTGGTTTGCTCGGTCTTAAAGGTGACAGTGACTTTAGCAAGGTAAGCAAAGGGCGGGAAGTGCCCTTTGGCACGTTTCTTTAAAAGATAGGTGCTGAATTTTTCATAGTCGTTGTTAATAGCGGCGGTGATGATGGGATGATCTGGCTGGAAAGCCTGTAAAAAGACGTGAGTATTGGTGAGATGGCCACGGCCGACGCGCCCGATAACTTGGGTTAGGAGGTGATAAGTGCGCTCCTCGGCAGAATAATCTGGGAGAGAAAGCCCGGCATCGGCTTGGACGACGCCAACGGTGGCGAGATGCTTTAAGTCTAGCCCGCGAGCGATAGTCTGGGTGCCGATGATGATATCAAGCTGATTGTTTTTTACGGCGGAAAAATTGGCGCTTAACGTCTCTGATTTCAAATTGTCGCTATCAAAACGGGCAATGCGAGCGTGCTTGAAGAGCTTTTTTAGCTCGGATTCTAATAATTTAGTACCAAAGCCTTTATGAATAATGTCCGGATAATTGCAGCTGGGACAAGATTTAGGCAAAGCCTGATGTAAACCGCAAGTGTGGCAAAGCAGCTCGTAAGTATCTGTGTGCAAGGTGAGTGGTAAATAGCAGGTGGGGCAGAGAGCCTGCCAGCCGCAATGCTCGCAGAGAGTAAGGGGGGCGGAGCCACGACGGTTGTGAAAAATTAGCGTCTGATGATGATTGCCTAGATTTTCAGCAATGTTTTGGAGTAGTTGATCAGAAAAATAGCGATTCTTAGTAAAACTTTGGCGATCTTTAAAATCTATCAGATGAATTTTGGCGGGAGTGGCGGTGGACTTTGCCTTGGTGGTGAGAGTGGTGACGGCGTGATTATGCTGGGCGAGGTAATAATCGGTAACGAGTGGAGTGGCTGTGCCCTGAATGCAAGGGACTTTTAAAGTTTTGGCTATGAAGCTAGCCAGACGCAGAGCGGAATATTTAGGATGGTTTTCTTGGTGATAGGCGCTTTCGTGGGACTCGTCTATAATGATAAGCCCGAGATCTTTTACTGGAGAGAGAAGAGCAGAACGAGGCCCGATGATAATCTGAGGTGTGGTGGCATGAAGGATTTTTTCCCAGGTGAGGTGGCGCTCAGACTCGGTTTGCTGGGAGTGAATGAGGACAACTTGCTCTGAAAAAGTCTGTTCAAAAATTTTAACCAGCTGGGGAGTGAGAGCGATTTCTGGAACAAGTAAAATGGTGGACTGGTGTTTTTTAAGTGCCTTCCTAGCGAGAGAGAGGTAAATGTTGGTTTTGCCAGAGCCGGTGATGCCATGGAGAAGGCGGGTGGCGGAAGTGGTTTGCTCTAGTGCGGAGATGGCGCGGCGTTGAGCAGTATTGAGGGAGATGATGCGGGCCCTGTCGGCTTCTCCTCCCTCATCGTTACTCTCCGTCACTCGTCTTCGGCGGGATTTGGTGATGCCGGGAGGAAGAAAAAGGTTGGCGCTTAAAGGGAGCGGCGCTAGGTAATATTGATGTAGCCAGATGATGGATTTTAGAATATGTGCTGGCAGGGGCGTATCGTAGAGCACCTTAGTGATGGGCTTAGTGGGAAAACTTACCTCAGCAACCGAGCGTAAAACGATGCCAGTGGTGGTGGCACGCCCGAGGGGGATAAGAACGATTTGGCCGGGCTGCAATTTTAGGTCAGAAGAATAGGTTAAAACGCCACCATCCTGGCGAAAGACCTTAGTGGGGATGACCTCGTAAAACATAGTTATATTATACATCGGGTGGAAGTGAAAAATGTTGTTGATTTTACCTATATTTGGAGTATAATTAGGATAAATTAGTGAGGTAAAAATGATAGATGTGTTTATTACATCAAGAGTGCGTCGGAAGATTTTGGTAGTTTTTGCTAAATATCCAGATTTTAAGACTCATGTGCGGGGCTTGGCAAAGCTGATTAAGGAAGATCCGGGTAATATCCAGCGAGAATTAAAGCGCTTAGAGAAGGGGAAATTCTTGATTGTGACCAAGCGCGGAAACACAAGTATTTATCAGACTAATAAGCAGTTTCCAATTTTAAAGGAGCTGCAGAGTATGGTAATTAAAAGCCAACAGTTATCTTCTGCCGGAAAGAGTAAGAAGATTGGCTAATGACAAAAATTTTTGATGAATTATTAAAAAAGCGAAGGATTGGTAAGGATTTTTTGACACCAGAGTACCGTCCGGATTTTTATACGAATTTACCAGATTTAAAACCAGCGCTGAAACGACTCTGCCAGGCCATTCATAAGAAGGAAAAAATTCTAATCTATGGCGATTATGATGCAGATGGAGTGACGGCGAGTACGGTAATGAAGGAAGGCTTAGAGCTGGCAGGAGCAGAGCGGGTGGAAGTAATGTTGCCGGATAGATTTAAGGATGGCTATGGCATGGGGCCACGCGTGGTGGAGCGGGCGGAGCAAGACAAAGTGCAATTAGTAGTGACGGTGGACTGTGGCAGCAATAACGCAGCAATAGTAGCAGAATTGGCGAAAAAGAAAATAGATACAGTAGTGACAGATCACCATGAGATTAGTGGTGAACTACCAAAGGCGGTGGCGGTGGTGAATCCAAAGCGCCTGGAGGAAGGGGAGCCGCTGAGGGATTTGGCAGGAGTGGGAGTGGCATTTATGGTAGTGTATGGACTAATGCGAGAAGGCTTGATACCGGAAGGGCAAGAGAAGTGGCTGCTAGACTTAGTGATGATTGGAACATTGTGCGACAGTATGGAGATGACGAGACTGAATCGTGAGCTGGGGTTTTATGGGATGAAAGTACTAAAAAAGACGCGGCGAGTGGGGCTGGCGGAATTGAT
>JAFRAP010000030.1 GCA_017405345.1 Candidatus Saccharimonadota bacterium | reverse complement strand
GAGATTTTGACGGAGATTGAGTTTTGAAAAAATTAGTAATAATTGACGGAAAGAGCGTATTTTACCGGGGGTATTACGCAATGGGTAATTTAAGTCGGAAGGACGGCACGCCGACTTCTGGTGTGTATGGCTTTGCGGTGATTGCAATGGAGATTGTGCGCCGAATTGGCCCTGATAAAGTAGTGGTGGCTTGGGATAAGGCTAAGACGTCCATTGAAAAGCGTAAGGCACTGTATCCTGAATATAAGGCTGGGCGAGTGAAGCCACCGGAAGATTTTTATGCGCAGATTCCATTACTTCGGGAGCTGGTAGATGATTTTAGTTGGGGATTTTTAGAGTGTGATGGATATGAGGCGGATGACATTATCGGTACATTGGCGGCAGAAGCAACAGCGAGCGATTGGATGACTTATATTGTATCGTCTGACCTAGATATGTTGCAGGTGGTGGGTCCGAAGATAAAGATGTATCGGGTGCTGAGAGGATTCTCACGGATTGAGGAGATGGACGTAGCAGGAGTAGAAGCCAAATATGGTATTAAGAAAGACCAATTTTTAGACCTGAAGGCGCTAAAAGGTGATGCTTCAGACAATATTCCGGGAGTACCAGGAATTGGTGAAAAGGGAGCGGTGAGCTTGCTAAATAAATATGGTACATTGGACGGAGTTTATGAACATTTGGACGAAATCACAGTGGGGACGAGGAAGAAATTGGAAGAAGGAAAGAAAAGTGCGTATTTGTCTAAGCAGCTGGCGACAATCTTTACGGATGCGCCGGTGAATTTGGCAGAGGTGCCAGATTTTAAAGTTGACGAGCAGAAGATAACTGGGGCTTTGACGAAGCTGGAATTCTTTTCCTTGGTTCGGAGATTTAAGGGAGAAGTAGTGGGTAGCCTGGAAGAAGCAGATGAGCCAGAAGGAACGCTGCCGGATTTACCAAAAGATTTGATTGTGAGTTTTGACGTGAAGACGTTGATGCATGAGCAGCCGGAAGTGGCAGAGAAGATTTTAAACGGGCAGGATTTTTGGGACTTAGGGCAGGGAGCGTTTTTATTAGATCCGCTGTTAAGAACGAATGTGGAGAATATTTCTGACGAAAGACGAGAGTATTGGCGGCAAAAAGCAGAATTTGAGAAGAACCCAAAATTATTTAAAGTCTATAAAGAGTTGGATTTACCATTAATACCAGTGCTTTACCGGATGGAGCAGCGAGGAATTTTAATTGATAAGGAATATTTTGCGGCACTAAAGAAAAAGTTTGCAGGCCAAGTGGCGGAGATGGAGCAGAAAATCTATGAGCTAGCTGGGCAAGAATTTAATGTGAATTCGCCGTTTCAATTATCAGAGATTTTATATGATAAATTAGGGTTGCCCACAAAAGGAATCAAGAAGAAGACCAGAGGGTATTCTACTGGGGCAAAAGAACTGGATAAGTTAAAAGATTTGCACCCAATTGTGCCGGCGCTTCTAGAATACAGAGAAGCATCAAAACTATTAAACACGTATATTGTGCCGATTCCGGAGCTAGCTGATGCGAGCGGCCGGGTGCATACGACTTTTACACAGAATGTGACGGCTACGGGGCGGCTGTCGTCTGTAAATCCAAATTTACAGAACATACCGGTGCGGACAGAAGAAGGACGGGGAATTAGAACAGGATTTGTGGCGGAGCCAGGGAAGTGTTTAATATCGGCGGACTATGCGCAGTTTGAGCTGCGCTTAGCGGCGGTGCTGGCTGGCGATGAGGCGTTAGTGGCGGACTTTAATTCTGGAATAGATATTCATACAAAGACGGCGGCGGATGTGTTTAAAGTGCCAATGGAACAGGTGACAAAACAGCAGCGCAGAGCGGCAAAGGTGATTAATTTTGGTGTGCTATATGGAATGAGTGCAAAAGGTTTGGCAGAGGCGGCAGGAATGACAATGGAGCAGGCTAAGCGATTTATTGAAGATTATTTTGCGGTGCGTTCACCGATTAGGCTATATCTAGATAAAATCTTAAAACAGGCAAGAGATGAGGGGTATGTGGCAACTTATTACGGGCGGCGCCGGCCGACACCAGATGTAAAATCTGCGAATTTTATGATTAGGACTGGGGCGGAGCGAGCGGCGCAAAATATGCCGATTCAAGGAACGGAAGCAGACTTGATGAAGCGAGCGATGCTTTTAGTGGCGGAACGTTTACCAGAGGGAGCAGAAATGATTTTGCAAATTCATGATTCGCTAGTGGTGGAATGCGATGAAGATAAGTGCGACGAAGTGGCGAAGTTATTACAAGAAACAATGGAAGGAGTGGCGCCAGAACTGAAAATCAAGTTGGCAGTGGAAGTAACTCGTGGGCAGAACTGGGGCGAGCTATAATGCCAGAGTTGCCAGAGGTGGAAACGATAAAGCGGGGGCTTAATAAATTTATTATTCAGCAAAAGATTAAAAAAGTGACGGTGAATTGCGAGAAATCTTTTATTGGTCCGGTTGAGCTAGTGGAAGGCGCAAAAATTGTGGGGGTGCGGCGGAGAGGGAAGTGCTTGCTAGTGGATCTTTCTAATGATATTACGATGATGATTCACTTGCGGATGACTGGGCAAGTGATTTATCGGGCCTTGCGAGGCGCAGATTTTGCAGGGGGGCATCCGACGGACTCATTTTTTACGGAATTGCCAAATAAGCAGACACGAGTGATATTAAAGCTAAGTGAGGGGACGCTGTATTTTAACGACCAGAGAAAGTTTGGTTTTTTAAAAGTGTTGCCATCGGATGAAGTAGAGCAAGATAAATTTATTGCAAGCCTAGGAGCGGAACCCTGGGAGATGAATGCGGAAGAGTTTTATCAGAAGTTGCAGCGACACGCTAAAGCGCCAATTAAAGCAGTAATTTTAGACCAAAAAGTGATGGCGGGAGTGGGGAATATTTATGCGGACGAGGCGCTGTTTGAGATTAAGGTGCATCCTAAAACTTTGGCTGGAAAACTTAGCAAAAAACAAGCTAAAGATTTAGTGCGAGCTGCAGCTAAGGTAATGGATGCATCAATCAATGCGGGTGGTTCCACGATGGCAACTTACTTAAAAGCAGATGGAACGAAGGGGGATTACCTGGAAAAATTTGCACAGGTGTTTCATAGAGAGGGGCAGGAATGTAAGCGTTGCGGAGCAGAAATTATTAAAATACGTGTGGCGGGGCGAGGGACACATATTTGCCCGGAGTGCCAAAAATGTTGAAGATTTTTTTTGGTAACGATAGAGTGAAAGCTCAGGCGGAAATTAAGCGAGTGCTTAATGATAATTATGAAGTGGTGGAAGGCGCAGAGCTAAACTTAAATGACCTTACAGATGTATTTATGGGTGGGTCGCTATTAGCGGCGGAACGAAAAATCCTGGTGAAAGATTTAAGTACGGTGAAAGAAAATTTTGATAAATTAGTGGACTTTATTGATACGCCAAATGATGTAATTGTGTGGGAAAATAGCTTGGATAAGCGGACAAAAACATATAAGCAATTGGCTAAAAAAATAGAAATAAAAGAGTTTAAATTGATAGAAAAAATAGATAGAAACTTGGCATTTAATATTTACGATACGGCGTTTTATGACGGAAAAAAGGCGGTGCAGATGCTGGCTCAGGCAGAGCTGACGGAAGACCCGTATAAGATGCTAGGGGCGTGGGCATGGAAGGCAATTGATAATTTTAAAAGAAGTGGCGGGACAAAAGAAAAGAGAGTCCTGAAAGAACTCTCTAAACTAGATATAGAAATGAAGACTACTGCTTATCAGCCTTGGGTGCTGATGCAGGCTTTTTTGCTGCGGGCTGCTTCGCTGTAGACTTTTTAGTGGCAGGCTTTTTGGCAGCAGTTTGCTTGGCTGCTGGTTTTGCTGCGGTGGCCTTTTTGGCTGGAGCAGCCTTGGTAGTGAGCTTAACGCCGGCAGCCTTGGCGAGCTTATGTAGGGTGGCTTTACGACGAGCAACGGTGTTCTTTTTCATGAGACCTTTTTTGGCGGCCTTGTCATACTCGGACTGAATCTTGGAAAGAGTGGCAGCGGTGGGCTTCTTCTTGAAATCTTTTAAAGCGGCCCTGATGGCCTTTTTAATGGCTTCATTGTGCTCGGTGTGCTTGACGGCCTGGCGAGCGGCTTTTTTAGCGGATTTAATAATCGGCATTAATAGTTCCTATAGTTAATTAGTAATGATTTATTTAATTATACACATTTTTTGGAAAAAAGCAACAGGGAGAGCTAAGGGTGAAAATAATGTGGTGGTTTAATGATGATTATGGTAGAATAGAGCGAGAGTGGGCGGTACTTTACAAAGGAGGTGACTATGAACGAAGTAACGGAAAAATCGTATTTGTTGGGTGACGAAGTACAGAGAAGAACGGTAACAAAAGAGTACGCTCAGGCGGCGATTATGAGTTCGGCGAAGCGCATGCAAGAAAAGGCTGCGGGAGTGCTGAATAATGATACGCCACCAAGTGTGATTGAGGAGCTTGGTGAGGTTTTTGAGCAGACTTGTCGGCGGATGGAAGTTGACCCGGAAAAGAAGAAGCAGATTTGGGATAAGGTATCACAGCTGCTGCAAAATCCATCAATGGCTAAGTTCTGCGAAGACACTAAGGCGATGGAGTCGGAGTTCTTTCCGATGTGGCTTTGTACGGTGCCGAGGGCAGTGGCGCTGGAAGTGGCCTATGGCTATAGCACCGACCTAAATGGTAAGCATCGTCCGATACCCGATTCAGACCCGTTAGCGGTTTGGGTAGATGAGCCAGTGTTTAAGTATCTGCGCTACCGTGATTCAATCGCGGCGAAGTTACTGCACGGTAAAGAGTTACTGTTTCTTGGTGCAGGATGGTTGCCGGAGCTGAGGTTTGGCGGGTTTTTAAAAACGCGCTTTAGTGCTGAGCAGAAATTCTATTGCTGTGACCAAGACCCAGAGATTAACCTGAAGGCTTTGCTGGAGCCAGAAATCTTAGAGTCGTTTGACTACAGACTGGAGACGATGGATAAGATGCTGGCAGAGATGCAAGCGATGGTGACAGGGCGCGGATACGGTTTTAACACGGTAGTAGCAAAAGGTGTGCTTTCTTACCAGCTGGAGGCTTTACCGAAGGTGGTGCAAGCAGTGATGGATTTGCTGGAGCCAAATGGCGTGTTTATCTTTGACCTGCAGCTGAAGCACTGGACATTGGTGCGTAATGCCTTACTCTTTAATTGGAGCGCTGGTGGAAAGTTTAAGCTGCTGGAGACAGTGATTGAAGCGATCAACGTCGTGCAAGAAAGTTGTTTGGGAACAAATCACTTTGAAAAAATAGTGATACAGCCTGACGAAGTAAACGACGAACCAGTAGGCGTAGTCTTTACGGTACGTAAGTAATCAACCCTCCCACTCTTGGCCAGGCTTTAAGCCTGGCCTTTTTTATCAATATTTACGGATGGGGAAGAAGACAGAGAAACTGATGGCAAAGACGGCAAGGTTAATGAGAGCGAATGGTTGCGACATGATGATACTAGCGAAAGATTCGTTGCCGAAAGGTGTGGCGGAGAGGTTGGTGATTACGCCGGTATCGGGTACGAGAAGAGTTTCGCCGAGGACGGGGAGGAAATCGTCTGGATTATCATAGATGAAATCTTCTGGGTTTTCTGGATCTGGATCCGGAACAGGTGGGTTTGGATCTGGTTCTGGAACGGGTGGCTGTGGCTCTGGTTCCGGATCTGGATCTGGGTCTGGATCTGGGTCTGGAGGAATAGGAGGAATGTCTGGCTCTGGCTCTGGCTCGCCGGGAGTTTCCTGACCGGTGCAGTTATGTTGGAGCCAGTAGTAGTTAAAATCGTAGGAAGGAGTGGCGCCATCTTCGGAGGAGAAATCAAAGTAATTGTAACTTTCCAGACGTTCTAGATAATTGGTGCAAGAGTAGGCAATAGGCTCTTCATCATCACTGCCGATAGAATTGCCCCAATCGGCGACCAGGTAAACGTCGCCATAGACGGGAGTATTGAAATCGTACCAGCCACCGTTGAGGACGCTCCAGGTATGGAAGGTGTAATCATGATTATAATGAGTGGGAGGAAGTGGGACAGTGGCCGTTTCACCTGGGGCGACGACTTGAGTGGGAATGGGAGTGCCACCGTTTGAGTCGAAGAAGATGCGGTAGTTGGCTTCTTCGACGGCTTCGAGGTGGCTAGCGACGATGCTCGTAGAGGCAGAGGAGATATTGTAGTGTCTTTGATTATTATGGGTACTATAATAGTATAAAGAAAGGGTGTTTTCGTAGTTAATTTGGTTTTTAGTGGGGGCAACATTATAACGGAAGTAGATGGTCTCGCCGGGATTGACAGTGAGGGGAGTGCTTAACTGGAAACCGGAGAGACTAGTAGAAGGGGCGGAGACGGCGAGGTCGTGCCAAGTGTTACCGTCGGTGCTATAACGAAGAATGTTATCGGAGAGGTTAAAGGGGATGAAACCGACGTTTGTGTTAGTGGCATCGGAATCGATGAGATGAGAGGCGAGGTGGGTGAGAGTGACAGGATTGTCTAGATCGCGGTTCTTAAAGGAAGCGTTATATTCGACGTATTTGTTGCCGATGAGTTGGCTAGTGAGGTTGCTGTCGGCGTTGATGGGCCAATCCATACCGGTAATAGTGATGAGGATGTTAGCCCGGGAAGTGTTACGTTCGGCGTAGAAGAAGTCGATGTTGGTGACTTCGCCTTTTTTAAGATTAATGTTGGCGTCTTGAAGCTGAGGCTGGATGTAGCCGTTTTTATCGGTTAGGCCGGAGCTAACGGTGCCGTCTTCGTTAATAGCGAAATAGCCGGGGAGACGGGTATGGAGACCACCGAGGTCAAGGACGAGTTGATTATTTAAGAAGACCCAAACGTCATCGTCGCCGGAGAAGTCGAAGCGCTCGGCACCGGTGGCGTTGACACGAATGGGAACACGCATCTTCATAGTGAAATGATAATTATGACACTCCTGGTCTTCTTCAATGGTGACACAGATGATTTCGGCGATGGGAGAGTTGACATTATCAAGCGGGAAAACTTGGAGCCCCTCACCAGAGCCGTCACCGCCGTCATAGGTGTACTTATTAGTGTTGCCTTGGCGATGGAAGACAATGGAAGAATCATATTGCCAGCTTTTCCCCTCGACTTCGTGGAACCACTGGTGGAAGTTGGCCTTGTTGACGTAGAGGTTGCGGTCGCCGATATAGAGTTCGCCCTCGGTGTTGTTAGCGTAGGTAGGGACGGGGAGGCCCTCGCCACTCAAGTATTTCTGGACGAGACCGAGGTGAGCGCCGCTGATGATGGGCTTTCCGTTAAGGTTGGCCTCGAACATTAAGTTGTCTTGGACTTGGTCAAAGTAGGTGACGGGGACGGTGATGGTGTCTGGACGGCTATTGGTGATGGACCAGCTAGCAGGGATGCCGTCAGTATTTGATACTTCGGTAAGGGTAATGGCTTTAACAAAGTGAGAAAGAGCGATAAACACTAGACAAAAGAGCGAGAGCCCTAAGGTGACTCGGCTAACTTGTGCTACGTGGTGTAATAGTATTTTCTTTTGCAACTGCTTCATAATTATTGACCTTTTTTGAATAAAATTGTTATAATAAGTGTATAGCATAAGCAATATGGAGGTCAAGTGCAGTTAATTACGCTCTTACTATTTACGGTATCAATCTTGACGTTGCTGTCGGGTTTTTCGCAGTGGATTGGGTCTAGGAAAACAGACCGAGCACATGCGGGAATGTTTTTCTTGACAACAATATGTTCTTCATTATGGGCGGTAGCCGTGGCGGTGTTTTTATCGCTGAAGCCGGAACAAGAAGGAATAGCACCGTTGGTGATTTACGGAATTTATATTCCGTCGGTGTTTATGGATGTGTTCTTGATTGCTTATCTGAATTGGAACAATAATATCGGAAAGTTTTTAACAACGATATTTGTGGCGATTGCATTATTTATCACGGGAGCATTACTCTATGATCATACAATTTTATATTCGGAGATTGAAATTGCGGCTAGTGGCAATAGTATAAAAATTGTGAACGACTGGTACTACTGGGTGTATTTAGCTTACTTTGTAATTGCGAGTTTTGTAATTGCAGGGTCACTGATTTATCAGATTGCAAAAATTCGGGCAAAAAATCAAAAGATGGGGCGGATTATCTTGCTGGTGGGCTTTGCTTTTACGGGTGTGGCCTCGCTAATCTTTGATATCCTGCTACCGTTTGGTATTCGGTACGATTTAATTTGGGTAGGTCCGCTGACGATTAGCGCAACGATCATCGCTTTTTACTATGCGGCGCTGAGATATAGAATAATTCAATTATCATCGGCTTGGCTAAAAGTGATGTCCTATGTGGTGATTATGACTTCGGCGGCGATTATTTATATGCTACTGTTCTTTGTGGTGTTTACGGCGCTATTTAAGGTGCCAAATCCTTCTACGGAAGTGTTTGTACTGAATTTTATCATGATTGCAATTGTGCTGCTGCTTCTGCCGGTGATAAATGAGCTGAGTGCGTTTATCCGCTCGCTGATTCAGACAAACCAAGTAGATGTGGCATACGTGGTGAAGAAGATGAATAAAATGGCTAACTCTAACGTAAACTTAAACGAGCTGGCGGAGTTCTTGGCAGACCATCTGCACTTTGCTTATATTGGGTTTATCATTAATGGAAAGGTGTATGGCTCGGCGACATTGCCAATTACACCAGAAGAATTGAAGCAGGTGGAACTATTAAAGGCACCAGAAAAGGGAATGTGGCTATCGTTTAACGAGCCGGTGTCTAGAGCATTTTCTAGGTTAGATATTAATGCGATGGCGGAGTTGCAAAATGCTAAGGGTAAGCCATTTGGTCAACTGTTAGTAGGGAAGCCGCAGGGAAAGATGGGCTTTGACCGTCGGGATTTGATTCAGTTGGAAATGATTATCAACCTTGTGGCAGCAATGATTGATACGAAGGCATAAAAATGGCTTCAAAGTTGCTGCGACGGACTCGGATCCAGTTGCTTCTGGCGCTGAACGCAGTGGCGATTTTAGTGGCGGGGATTTTAATTGCGGGAGCGATTGGTCTGACGGGAGGATTTAAAGCGGTAGACGAACATAGTGATGAGATAGAAGGGGAAGAAACGGCGATGGAGCTGATTGAAACGGCGTCGGAGGAGATTGAGACACCGGTGCCCACTGTAACAAGCGTGGCAAGTGGTGGTAGTGGCCGGGTGGCGAGTGGGGGAGGTTGGGCTTATACGGCAGCGAACTTAAGTGGGGGGAATGTGGGGCCAACCGAGCTATGGAGCGTGGATAAAGTGACGATTTATCAGACGGCAGATATTGACATATGTATTAATGATGCGTTGCCAGGATATGATAATATGTATTGGCAAACGTCTAATACTGGCGTGATAAGAGGGTTTTATGCTAAGGCACGAACTTATCTGGGGTACAGTTCGGCAAAATGTCGGTATCCGGTGATTGTGGGGGCGGGAACGACGACAATTACAGCTGGTACGTATGATGGGGCAAGGAGAGATACGTTGGAAGTGACAGTGCTAGCACCACCAGTGGACCAATGGAAACAAGAAGTGCTGAGACTGGTAAATGCAGAACGAGCAAAAGTAGGGGCACCAGCGGTATCCTGGGGATATACCTGTGAAGGGGCGGCAACCTTAAGGGCGACAGAAATAAAAACAACCTATTCGCATACACGGCCAGATGGCTCAGCTTGGCATACGGCTTGTCCGGTGCCTGCGACTGGCGGAAAGTCGGGAGAGAACTTAGCGGCTGGATCTGCTGTAGTGTCGCCGCGTACAGTGGTGGCGGCTTGGATGGCTTCGGTAGAGCACCGCACAACAATGCTGGATGCGGCATTTACGAAATTGGCAGTGGGATTTGTGTTTGATCCGGCCACACAGCATAAAACTTATTGGTCACAGATATTTAGTACTTATTAGACTTGCCAAAAGAAAAAGTTTATGCTAAGTTAAAAGGGTAAAGAAGGTCCAAAATGCCAGAAGAAAATCCAACGCAAGAGCAAAAACAAACGCAAGATACGGAAGCCCCACAAGACAGTACCTTGACTGAGCATTTAAGTGATGTGATGAGCAAGGTCTTGACGAAGATTGAGGGTGCAGATAGTATCTTGGTAGCCTTGTCTAAGGATCCATCGGTAGATGAGATGGCAGCGGCAATTGCTTTGACGTTGTTTCTGGATGGGATTGGTAAACACGCCACGGCAATTTATTCTGGAGCAACACCGAATGCCTTGCAATTCTTAAAACCAGAGGAAACTTTTGAGCCAAACACTAACTCGCTGCAGGACTTTATTATTGCATTAAATAAGGATAAAGCAGATCACTTGCGCTATAAAATAGAGGGTGATTTTGTTAAGGTGTATATTACACCATATAAAACTACGTTGGACGAGCGCGACCTAGAATTTTCGCACGGGGACTTTAACGTTGACTTAGTAGTGGCGTTTGACGTGGAGAGTGGTGAAGATTTGGATGCGGCGCTGGCTGAATATGGGCGGATTATGCATGATGCGACAGCAATTAATATTACGACTAATGCACCGGGGCGGTTTGCTGAGGTGGAGTGGAGTAATCCAGAAGCAAGCTCTGTTTCTGAAATGGTAATGAAGATGATTACAGAGATGGGCGATAAAGCCGCTAATATGCAGGAAGATGTGGCGACAGCGCTCTTAACTGGTATTGTGGCGGCTACGGATAGATTTTCTAACAATAAGACTAGCCCAGATACAATGGCGTTGGCTGCAAAATTAATGGAAGCCGGGGCGAATCAGCAGTTGATTTCTTCTAACATTATTAAGACGGGCGTGACTGAGGCACCGGCAATAGAAGCAGCAGAAGAGCCAAAGGGTGAAGATGGAGTATTGAGCGTGGAGCGCCAGGAGGGTGAAGGCCAGCCAGGTGAAGCCCCAGCGGAGACTCCGGGAGAGACTCCAGAAGCAGCGCCGGCGGAAGCCCAGACAACGGAAGCTCAAGTAGCAGAACAACAGTTAGAACAAATGGTGGCAGCGCCAGCAGCACCGATTATGGCGGAATTGCAACAGGCGGCTGCAGCGTCAGAAGCAGCGCCGGCTGTGACAGATTCACAACAAGCACCAGCTACGCCAGAAGTAGCTCCAGCTGAAGTAGTGCCAGAAGTACCAACGGTAACGGCAGTGCCAGTGGTGCCGAGTGCGCCAGAGGTACCAGCGGCTCCGGTGGAAATACCAGCAGTAGCGATTGAGCCAACGCCAGTGGTGCCATCGGCACCAGCTGCGCCGGCTGCTCCAGAAGTCGCTGATCACACAATTGCAGCGCCAGAGACTCAAGTGGCCCCAGCGGCAGTGCATGCAGCGGCTAACCCAGTGGCGGCTCAGGCGACGATGAGTGTGCCAGATATGGTGGAGCTGACTCCGACTGAAGATGAAGGCGAAAAAGATTACGGCAAGATGATGGAAGAAGAGCTAGCGAAGCCCTTGCCGATAGAGTTAGAACAGATGGCGGCAGCTCAGGCCGCCGCTCAAGCGGCAGCTCAGCCGACGGTGATTGCTAGCCCAGTAGAGAATCCAGCTGCGATGGCTGCTCCAGCGGCCCCGGTGATGGATGCTGGGATTTTACCACCGCCGCCGCCACCGCCGATTAATGCTGGAGTAATGCCAGAATCACCAGTCTTTAATATTCAGCAACCAGCCGCGGCTCCACAGGTGCCGGCTGTCCCAGTAGCTCCAGCGGCCGTAACGCCGCCAGCGCCAGATCCGGGGGCTTTCCAGATTCCAGTGCAATAGATATAATGTAATTAATGAATAATGAAATATTGCTGGTAGATAAGCCGGCAGGGATGAGTTCGTTTGGGGTGGTGGCTAGAATACGCCGAGTTTTGAGCGAGCGAGCTGGCAAGAAGGTAAAAGTGGGGCATACGGGGACATTAGATCCGTTTGCAACGGGTCTATTGGTATTGCTGATTGGGAAGGGGACTAAGCGAGCAAGTGAGTTCTTAAAGCTAGATAAGCGGTATGAGGCAACTATCTGCTTGGGGAAGGTTTCTACGACTGGAGATCTTGAGGGTGAAGTGACGGATTACTGTTTAGCGGCACGCGTCGGCTCGGCCCGTCGTCACGGGCGAGCCGCGCTCCCGCTCGGTCGTGACCTGCGCGAGGTCCGCCAAACAGTAATCCCGCCACTCGCTCAAGTGCAGCAAGTCGTAGAAACTTTCGTGGGAGAGATAGAACAGAGAGTGCCGATATATTCAGCAGTAAAAATTAAAGGGCAGAGAGCGTATGCTTTGGCGCGAAAAGGTCAGCAAGTGGAAATGCCGGTGCGAAAGGTGCAGATTTATAGCATTGGGATAATAGATTATACCTGGCCGGAGCTAAAAATTGCTTGCCATGTGTCTAGTGGGACTTATATTAGAACTTTAGGTGAAGACATTGGAGAGAAGCTGGGTGTGGGTGGGTATTTAACAAGCTTAAGGCGAACAGAAGTGGGGAATTATAGAGTAGAAGATGCACTGACTTTAGCGGAGCTGGGGATTACAGATTAGGGCTTGCTATCTGGTGAGAGGTGTGATATAATTGGCATCAATATGATTACAAAAGAGGATAAGCAGAAGGCGATTGCAAAGACCGCCCGTAATAAGAAAGATGTTGGCTCTCCTGAAGTTCAGGTGTCTATTTTGACCGAGCGGATTAAAGAAGTGACTGACCATATTAAAGAAAATAAGCATGATTTTATGGCTCGCCGAGGCTTGATGCAGATGGTGGGGAAGCGCAAGAAGCTGCTAAAATATCTGGAAAAGACTGACTTTGAGCTTTATAAAAAGACTGTGGCTAAGCTGGGCTTAAGAAAATAAGCTAAAAGTAATAAAAGTAAAAGCCCCTCGGTAAAAGAGGGGCTTTTCAGTGGGAGAGAGGGGATGGTTGATTACTGTGGATAAAGCTCTTTGACTAAGTCAAAGAGTTGATCGTCATACCGGTTACTGTCTACTCTTATGTCGGTACGGTCACCGACGAGGTAGGAGACACAGGGTCCGATGTTCACCTTGAACTCGGCAATTGTGGACGCATCGTAGTCGCTTTTGACAAAGATATTTGCGACTTTGTGAAGGGCACTAATGCTGCGCTCGTAATTGAAATCTTTTGGAACGCGAGCGTCACCGATAAAATCAAGGCAAAGTGCCCCGGTGGTGGTAGAGCGCGCGTAAAGCGCAATGGGTGCCTGATACTTTTTAACGAAGTACTTTTTAATTGGAACGTATAGTTGCTCTAGGACGGATTCGTCCAAATCGGCTTCTACGCCGTCTCTGAGTGTCCCGACGATGCCGTCAGGATACACCTTTCGGACTTGAAAGACTTTTTCTGCTAAACCATTGCCCAAGAAAACCCCTCCTTTTTTAGACCTCTCTCCTGGTAAGGTGCCACTCTTTCTATTTTAGCATAAAATTAAGAAAAAAGCAAGAGGGTTATGGGAGCGAAAAATAGAACAGTGGAAAAGCCAAGGAAGTGTGGTATAATTGAACAAAATAATAAAGGGAAAACGGCGGATATTTGTTCCGTAATGCTTACGAGATAAATATCTGGTGTTTTCCCGGAAAGGTAAAGATGGATATTATAAATCCAATGGGTAAGAAGGCTGTTAAGGTTTCAGCTGATTTTTGTGGTAAAGAGCTAACTCTAGAGGTGAATAAGGTAGGATTTAGGACTACCTCATCAGTACTAGTGACGTACGGAGACACAGTAGTATTAGGCTCAGTGGTAGTGGGGAATAAGCCGGTGGTACAGGATTTCTTCCCGCTGTCAATTGACTATGAAGAAAAATTTTATGCAGCGGGGAAGATTTCTGGGAGTAAGTTTATCAAGCGTGAGGGTAAGCCGGCAGATGAGGCAGTGCTGATTGGGCGCTTAATTGACCGTCCGATTCGCCCGTTGTTCCCGAAAGGGTACCGTCAGGAAGTGCAAGTAGTGGCGACGGTATTATCACTAGATCCGAGCTTCCGCCCAGATATGGTGGGGATGATTGCG
>JAFRAP010000029.1 GCA_017405345.1 Candidatus Saccharimonadota bacterium | reverse complement strand
TCCCGGGTAGCTCAATGGTGGAGCAAGAAGCTGTTAACTTCGAGGTTGCCGGTTCGAGCCCGGCCCCGGGAGCCATTGAAATAAAAAGAACCCCAAGGGGTTTTTATTTTATTTCAACTTGTTTTCGCGAGCCGGGCGAGAACTTTAATTCTGCAGCATCCGCTGCACTACCGCCCTCAGCTCAGTCGGCCCCACCGCCTCACCATTAACCCTGAACGTCGGTGTGCCAGTCAGTCCCACCTTCTCTCCCAGTCCATAATCAAACGCCATTCGCTTAGCCACTGCCTCACTCGCCATATCTCCCCGAAACTTCTCTACATCACCCTTTCCATCAGAGGCTTCTTTAAATAACTCTTCCAAATAATTTTTAATTTCTGCACCACGCATCTCATACCACTCGTTCTGATTAGCAAATAGCAAGTCCTTATACTCTTTCCAGTACCCCTGTATCGCCGCTGCATTGGCTGCCGCACCAGTGATCATACTATTCGGAAACTGCAGCACAAAACCTCTAAACACCAGCGCCACCTTACCGTCATAATCCGCCAAAATTTGGCTCACTTGCCGGTCAAATTCAGCACAATGCGAGCAGGCATAATCCGCATACTCATAAATCACCACCGGCGCATTCTCATCTCCCACCATCTTCTCTGCAATCTCTCCGTTATTTTCATCTGCCGCTATTACCGTATCTGGATTATACTGGCTATAGTCAATCTCGCTAGCCAGCTTTTTTATCACATCCCTTCTATAGCGGCCATAGTCCACCGGCTGCTCACCTCTATTCACCGCAAAAAACAAGAGCATCCCCACAAAAGCTACTATCACCACACCTATTATCGCCCAAAATCTCTTATTCATTACTTTTATTATAGCACAACTAAAAAGAGCTGCTGATAATGAGCAGCTCTTTTTAGATGACCTCAGCCAGGTTATTTGGCAATGGTCAAAGAGATTTTGCGGCCTTCCTTATCCACGTCTAAGACCTTAAAGGTCTTGCGCTCGTTCAGCGTAAAAATCTTCTCTGGGTCTACATCGCTCCCCTCACCCAGCTCAGATACATGCACCAAGGCCTCCACCGCTGGCGAAATCTGCACAAAGGCACCAAAAGGCGTAATTCTTGTTACTGTACCTTCCACTTTAGAGCCTTTTTTCAAGTTCTCTACTTCAGAAACCCACGGATCTTCCACTAGTTGCTTCATAGAGAGGCTCAGACGCTCCTTATCAATCGCAATAATCTTAGCCTCAATCGTGTCTCCAGCTTTTACGTAGTCAGATGGATTATTTACTCTCTCCCAGGAAATCTCTGAGATATGGATTAAACCTTCAATTCCATCCACATTCACGAACACACCAAAGTCCACTACGCCAGTTACCACACCCTTCACCACGTCGCCGATGTTTAGCTCAGCAAACCGCTCAGCTAGACCGTCCTTAATGGCTTCCTTTTCAGAAAAGATTAGCTTATTGTCCTTCTTGTTTGCGTCCAGAATGCGAACAGAAATTGGCTTCCCTACTAGGGAATTCAATCGTTGCAAAATCTCATCTTTATCAGATGAGCCGACTCGTGGATAATGCTCTGCAGAGAGCTGAGAAACCGGCAAAAATCCCCGGATTCCTTCATACTCCACTAAGAGGCCACCTCGGTTTGCGTCAAACGGCGTTACTTCCACAATCTCCGCCGCATCTAGCTTGGCAAGGATTTCATCCCAGCCCTTGTCCTTCACAGCCTTACGCAGAGAAAGCAGCACATAGCCATCCTCCATCTCTGGGTCAATCACAGAAGCAGTCACCTCTGTGCCTACTTCCAAATTGCGCGAGAAACTTGCCTCGCGGCGCGGCACTAAACCAACGCCTTGCGCACCAAGATCAATTAAAATCTCGTGCTTCTTAACGGTTAACACTTTACCGTCCACCGTGTCGCCAGCTATCACTGGCTTAACAGTCTCCTCACTCTCAGCGAGTAGCTGTTCAAAAGTTACTTTTTTGGCATCTGCCATTCTAATATTTCCTTCCTTTAGACCCGTTCAGCAAGCTGCTAAAATTAACACCTTCCTGAACAGGCCTAAATATCCCTTTATTCTACCAAAAATCGTCTCGTTTGTCCAGTGTCTATCAGTTTAACATGCTTACTTTTTATGCTATAATTCTAGATATGTCAATCATCAAGATAGAAAATCTTACCAAAACTTATCATGATAAAACCATCCTTGATAACATTTCCTTAGAAATAGTTCCTGGTGAACTCGTTTGGCTTAAAGGTGCAAGCGGTACCGGAAAAACCACTCTTTTGCACATCATTGCTGGGCTTGAATCGCCCACCTCCGGCCACGTAATTATAGAGACCAAAAAAGCCGCCAATAAGGTCGGTTTTATTTATCAAGATTTCTATCTACAAAAACAATTAACTATTCGTGACAATATCAGTTTACCCGGAGTTTTTGCAGGTATGCCCAAAAAATCTCGCCTCGCTCGTACAAAGGAACTCGCCGCCGCCTTAAATATAAGTGATATCTTAGACTATAAACCTGCTCAAATTTCTGGTGGTCAGGCTGAGCGTGCCTGCATCGCTCGTGCACTATTTTTAAACCCAGCCATTCTTATCGCCGACGAACCCACCAATAATCTTGACGAGCAAAACTCCAAAAATGTACTAAACATCATTCAAGAAATCTGGCGTGATTTTGATATAACTATCATCATCGCCAGTCATGATCCCCTAGTTAAAGATTACGCCACTAAGACTATTGAGTTAAGTAAAGGAAAGCTGCATGAAAATACTTGATTTAGCAAAACTCGGACACACCAACGTTTTTGCCTTTAAAAAACGTAGTTTCATGACTGTTGTTGTTATTGGCATTCTATTCGGTGTCTTGTTCACTTTTTTATTCAGTTTTTATGGACTAGAAAAGTTTTTGCTAAGCTATGCTAGCCAAGCTACCAATGGTTCAGTTATCACTGCCAACTCTATTTGTGTGTCGTGGGAGGATAACTCTTGTACTCCTGATGATATGCTCCCAAAAATTGCCGATCTAATTTCTAATTACGGCGGCGAAATTGAAGGTGTTAGGTATTTTTATCAATTGCCTGAGGAGCACCCCATCCTCCTCTCCTCTCAAAAAACAATCAATTCTTTTTCTTCCCTTCCAGCAAAGGTTACTGAATCGCTCAACATCCCAAGGTCTAAAGAAGACTCCACTGACTCTTCCGCACTGCATATTATCACTCCTTTTAGCAAAGCCCAAGAATTAAGCGAAATTAGGCTCAACAAAACTCAGACAAATGAAAAAATCCTTGAAAATACCGAGAAAATCCAATCCTCCACGCTCGGCAAAGTTTTCATTAACAAGCCTTCTGTTTCTGCATTATTTGTATCAGGCATTTATCCAAACTGGCCAGATAGCTTCTCTCTATCCAAAAAAGTTGATACGTTTAACATTCTAGATCTCGTCCTCAGTCAAGTTTACAATAGCGATGATAGTGAAGTTTACCTCACTAATGTCTCTAACTCTCAGGAAATTGAGCAACATGTTGAGCCAATCAACGGCAGTGGTGATATTATTGTTCGTTTCAACGACCTTAATCAAGCTTACGCTTACTACTCATACGCTAATTGCAACTTTGCAGAAACACAATGTGACCGCGGCTTATCAGTTAGAGAGCTATTCAGTAATCAGTTAAACATAAAGCAAACCTTCTCCTCCTTTAGACGTCTTTTTAAATATATCTCTGTTGTCATAATCGTCATAGGCATAATTATTATGGTGTTCACTCTCATACGGCTCATTGACCAAGATAGCCAAAGCATCGCTCTCTTCCGTTCTCTTGGCGCAAGTGGTGCTGACATATTTGTTATTTATTTATTCTTTTTACTTGAATTATGCGCTCTCGCCGCTACATTTGCCGTATTCATTGGCATAATCTTATCCATTATTATCAGTATATTTAACAATGCATCACTCGCAGCAACGATTGCAACCCATTATCTCACAATTCCCAAAAATCCAATCGTATTATTCGGCATAAATAGCTCTTGTTTTGTCCTCATCATCATAATGCTTACCATTGCTCCATTGTGCTTACTGTTGTCAATTGATCACTTTTCAAATAAAAATATCGCCAAACGAATGAAGCAGGCTTGAATCTTTTCAGCTTTTATAGAACATCCCCTGGCAACGCCTCGCCCTTTGCCACTTTCTCGTCCATTTCTGCTCGCGCTGCTTGTTCTGCCTTCATATCATTAAGGCTATCTAGCAATACACTATTCCACGCTGCCTTCTCCACTAAGTTTTCTTTTGCTTCTTCACTGTCTGCCTCTGCAATTTGCCCCTCATAATCTGCCAACTGCTGCTCCAACCCTTCCATAAAAGAAGCATCATTTTCTCTAGCGTA
>JAFRAP010000028.1 GCA_017405345.1 Candidatus Saccharimonadota bacterium | reverse complement strand
CAGTAATCGGCGCCGGAGGTGGCACCCGTGAGGTTGCCGTAAGTATCGGCAGTGCCGGAGCCTACGCCATGCGGGAAGTAGAGGTCGCCTGGCTCAAAGGAGTGGATACCATCAGCACCAACTAGTGCCCAGGTGGTGCCAACGGCAGTCTGGGTGGAGACGGCAGGAGTCCAGAAAGTCTTGGAGTTAAGGTCTGTGGTGGTGTTGTTCAGGGAGACGGCGGTGGAGAGGTTAAGATTTAAGTTCTGAGCCATCCAGCAGTTGCCATCTGCGAGTTTTCTTACTAGGTAGGTTTGCTGGTTGGTGCCGGTGGCAGGGTTCTCTATGGTACCGGTGCCGTCTTTGCCGCGGACGTCTAGGAGGGTGACTTCTGGTACGTTGGTTTCTGTGACGCTAGGGGTGGGAGTATTGGCACAGATTTCACTAGACATTTGTTGCATGGTGGTAATATCTGTGAGGGTGCGGGGGACGTAGTTAGGAGTGGCGGAGAAGATGACGGTGTCTTGGTAAGTGCCGGCGGTGAGGTTGGTATCTACTTTAGCGGCAAAAGTGACTTGAGTAGGGTCGTCTGTGGCGGCGGCAGAGGTGGTCTTAATGGTGTCTGCAGCGGAGGGGAGAGGGATGCGGAAGAAGGTTTGGGCGGTACTAGTAGGGTCTCCTAGGCCGTAAGCCCAACTGTTGGTGGGGAAGTTGCTCTCCATGGTAGTGGCGTTAGGGTCTGAGGGAGTAGTAGTGATGGAGTTAATGGCGTCTGTAACGGTGACGTCTGTGTGGGTGAGGGCGGTGTTAGTATCATTATCTGCCATGGTTAATGTGTAGCCGGTAGTGTTGGATGTGGAGACTAACACAGAGAGGTGGTCTTTAATGAAGCGGCCGGTGGGAAGTGGGTCTACGTCTAAGTTTAGCTCGGTGATGTCTGCATTATTCTTAGTGACGCGCATGCTTAAGACTTGGCCGATGTCTACACTGACATCACTATTGGCGGCGTTGGTGTGGCCAATATAATCTATAGAGCCAAAAAACACTGCGGAGAAGACAGCAGTGCAGAAGAAAATACCGAAGCCCTTTAAAAACTTACTTTTATACCCCCCCCCCCCCGGCAGATTTAGACATGGTTTACCTCAAAGTTACTTATGCTTTTATTTTAGCATAAGTAACTTAAAGTACAAGACTTTTTTGAAACTATTCTGACTTTTCTTCTGGCTTGACTTCTGCCTCAGGCTCTTCTGGCTTGGAGCCGTTATCTGATGGAACGTCAGCAGCATCGGTAACTTCAGCTTCCTTAGCGGCGGCTTCCTCAGCCTCACGAGCAGCGGCCTCGGCGGCTGGGTCATACAAGCTGGCTACTACTTGCTCGCTGTCTAGCTCTTTATTGGAGAATTCTACACCCTGCGGTAAGACAATATCCGCAACGGTGACCTTATCATTAATGGTGGCTAGGCCAGAGACATTAATGGTCAGCTCCTTGGGCAGGTCTGACGGTTTGGCCTTTACGTCAACTTCTTCCATACTCTGGGTGAGGGCAAAGTGCAACTTATTAGCCTCTGACTCTTCAAAGCCAACTAGTACAATCGGCGTGGTAGCCTCTACGGCTTGGTCTGCAGAAACACCCTGGAATTCTACGTTCACAATCTGGCGAGAGACTGGATCTACATCTACGTTCTTTACTAGGGCCAGCTGCTTTTTGCCATTTACCTCTAGGTCAATAGTGGAGTGATAGCCGGCGGTGCGCAGGACTTGCTCGGTAGCGTTGTAATCTGACTGAGCCAAGACCGGTTCTAAGCCCTTACCGTAAATTACAGAAGGGATTTTACCATCAGCACGGAGACTGGCGAGCTTTTTACCAGTGAGCGTTCTTAGCTCAAGCGATAATTTAATATCTGACATAATTATTCCTTATTTTCTAACTTCTGGCTATTATAGCATACTTTTTAAGAATTGACCAGTGGGAGTGCTGGATTTTTTAGCGAGAGCTTCTGGAGTACCCTCAGCAATGACGACGCCACCATGCTGACCGCCCTCTGGACCCATATCAATAATCCAGTCCGCAGACTTAATGACGTGCAGATTATGCTCAATGATAATAGCGGAATTGCCACCGTCTACTAGCTGATTTAAAATACCAAGTAGCCTTTTTACGTCTGCGGTATGCAAGCCGGTGGTTGGCTCGTCTAGGATATAAAGGGTCTTGCCAGTACTGCGGCGAGAAAGCTCCGTGGCCAGCTTTATGCGCTGAGCCTCACCCCCAGAAAAGGTAGTAGCAGGCTGGCCGAGCTTAATATAGCCCAAACCCACATCCTGAATAGTCTTTAGCTTGGGAGCGATGGCCGGAATATTGGCAAAAAAGTCTACCGCCTCGTCTATAGTCATGTCTAGCACCTGGCTGATATCCTTGCCCTTATGTTTAATCTCTAAAGCCTCGCGATTATACCGCTTACCATGGCAAACTGGGCAGGTAACGTAAACATCTGGCAAAAAGTGCATCTCAATCTTATTCACGCCATCACCTTGACAATTCTCGCAGCGGCCGCCTTTAACATTAAAGGAGAAGCGCCCAGCCTTATAGCCACGCACCTCAGCTTCTGGCTGCTTGGCAAAGAGCTCGCGAATCTGGTTAAACACGCCGGTATAAGTGGCGGGATTAGAGCGAGGGGTACGGCCGATGGGGCTTTGGTCTATAACGATGCACTTATCCAGATACTCGGTCCCTTCTATCTCATCATGCGCGCCTGGTACAGTCTGGGCGCGGTGGAGGCGAGCGAGAAGCTCGTTGGCTAAAATATCGTTAACCAAGGTGGACTTGCCTGAGCCAGACACACCAGACACCACAGTCATGACGCCTAGCGGAAACTTAACATTGATATTTTTTAGATTGTTTTCGCGTGCACCTTTAATGATGAGGGCTTGGTCTTTTTTGGGAGTACGACGCTTTTTTGGTGTGGGGATAGTCTTTTTGCCGGAAAGATATTGGCCGGTGATGGAATTTTGGTCTTTCATGATCTCGGCTGGCGTACCCACAGCCACTACTTCCCCACCCCTGTTACCAGCGCCGGGGCCGATGTCTATGATGTAATCACTTTGGCGCATAGTGTCTTCATCGTGCTCTACCACTAGGACAGTGTTTTTTAAATCTCTTAGATGCTTAAGTGTGGCGATGAGCTTATCGTTATCGCGCTGATGTAGGCCGATGGAAGGCTCGTCTAGCACGTAAAGCACGCCCTGCAGGCCAGAGCCAATCTGGGTGGCCAGGCGAATACGTTGAGCCTCGCCACCACTCAGAGTGTTAGCAGCGCGGCCTAGCTCTAGGTAGCCTAAGCCTACATCCTGCATAAACTTAACCCGCTCCTTAATCTCCTTCAAGATAGGCTCTGCAATCAGCTGCTCAGACTCGGTAAATTCTAAATCTTGGTTTAAGACTTCTAGCGTCTGGTCTACGTCCAGATTACACATATCTACGATGTTTAAATCGTGAATAGTGACGGCCAGGACGGCAGGCCTTAACCTGGCGCCATGGCAGGTTTGGCACTCGCGCACACGCATGAAGCGTTCTATGTCTTTTCTCATAAAGTCTGAATCTGTCTCTCTGTGGCGGCGCTCTAGGGTAGGAATCACCCCCTCGTAGGTGGACTCATAAACGGCCCCCTCACTCCATTTACCAGAGCCAGATACCTTCACCTGATATTTTTCATCGCCAGTACCATAGAGAATCTTATGTTTAGCATCTTCAGATAAATCTTTAATAGGGGTATGGATAGAGAATTTGTGCCGAGCGGCCACACCGGCCAGACGTTTTAGCCACCAAGAATCTTGGTTAATACGATTAAACGGGCGAATGCCACCCTCAGCAATGGTGAGATTAGGATTAAAGACTAAGCTTGGGTCAATCTCTAACCTGGTACCAAGCCCGGTACAGGTGGGGCAAGCACCCTGAGGAGCGTTAAAAGAAAACAGACGTGGCTCTAGCTCTGGAATGTGCTCGTCTGGGTGATATTCACAAGCATAGCGCTGAGAAAAGGTGATAATCTCTGTATTGGTGGTGGTTTGGCCGGTTTCGCTGATGGAAGTGGAGTTGTCATTGATTTTTAAGAGCTTAATAATGCCCTGGCCGAGATCTAGTGCCTGCTCAATGGAGCCAGAAATGCGGGAGATGAGATCTGGATTTAAAATAAATCTGTCTACGACGATTTCAATATCGTGCTTCTCCTGCTTTTTTAGTTCTGGGAATTCGTCCAGAGCATAAACAATACCATCCACCCGCACTCTTGAAAATCCCTTAGCTTGATACTGCTCAGAAATATGCAGAAACTCACCCTTCTTCTGCTGGACTAGTGGTGCTAAAAGCATCAGTTTGCTGCCGAGAGGGAGCTTCATTACTTCGCCCACAATATCTTCCACGGTGCGGCGAGAGACTTCGCGGTGGCAAATAGGGCAGTGTGGCACGCCCACACGGGCAAAGAGGAGCCTTAAATAATCATAGACTTCTGTAACGGTGGCAACGGTGGAGCGGGGGTTGCGGCTGGTGGACTTTTGGTCAATAGAGATAGCGGGAGAAAGTCCGGTGATGGTATCTACATCTGGCTTATCCATGATGCCGAGGAACATGCGGGCATAGGAACTGAGCGATTCTACATAGCGACGCTGGCCTTCAGCATAGATGGTGTCAAAGGCAAGACTGGACTTGCCAGAGCCAGACAGGCCGGTGATGACTACTAGCTGGTCACGCGGGATGTCCACATTGATATTCTTTAGATTGTGCTGGCGCGCACCTCTGATTTTGATTGCATTATCATCCATAAAACGGCTTATATTATACACCGTTTTTGTAAAAAATTCTAGAGTCTAAGGATGATATAATTATTTTATGACGGTAGAAATTTTACGGGCGGAGAATTTGGTGGAGCTGGGGGTGAGGCATGGCTTCACTACGCGGCAGGGCGGCGTAAGCTCGGCACCGTACGACACGTTAAACTTACATTTTAAGTCTGAAGATGCGCCTGAGCATGTGCTAGAGAATTTTCAGCGCGTGGCAGCGGCAGCAGATTTAGCACTAGAGAATTTTGTGATGACAGAGCAGGCGCATAGTACTAACATCTTACCGGTGGGCATAGCAGAAGCTGGGCGTGGAGTACTGCGAGAGGGCTTTACGGCAATAGACGGGCTGATGACCGATACGCCAGGGCTGATTTTAACTGCTTACTGTGCGGATTGTGCACTGATTTTCTTAGCAGATTTAGACCGGCGAGCGGTGGGGATTGCACATGCGGGTGGCGTGGGGACTAAGGCCGGCATGACGAGTAAGATTGTGGAGCGGATGTGTGATGAATACGGTCTGCTTCCGGAAGATTTAATTTGTGCAGTATCCCCATGCATCTGTGGTAACTGTTACGAGATGGACATAAAGGCTGAGAATCTCAGGCAGCTAGTGGCAGCCGGAGTGCCAGAAGGGCAGATTTTTATCAGTAAACACTGTACCTGTGAAGAAGTGGACACTTTTTTCTCACACCGGGCAGCTAGTAGTGGTGGCGCTGGTGGTGTTGGTGGCGGGCACACCGGGCGGCAAATTGGGTTTATTACCTTATAGATCTCCGGGTTGGAGAGATTGATACCAGAGGCTTAGCTCTTCTAAGATAAATTCATCTGCATCGGTGTTTTCTGCCAGAGCGTTAAGTGCGGCGGTAAATTTAACTGCCTGGCGGTTTAGCCGGGCAAGGCGATATTTTTCCCATTGCTTAGCCTCACTCTCAGACAGAGCGGAGGAAAAATTGCGGGCCTTATAATGCAACAATAGCTCTGGCAGACGCTCGTCAGTAAACTCTGGGTGATAATCTGCCAGGCCGTTTGCGCTGAGCTGAGTAATGTGCTGGCAGAGATTGCGATCCTTGTCAGACAAAAAGCCATCATAAATGGCAGACTCGGCGTCGGGAGCCGGCGGGAACTCTGGGCGATCTTCCTCTTGCTCGCGTATTTGCTCGGCAAATTCTGGGTGGGCCAAGAGTGACTTAAGATTCTTTTCTATGGTGTCTTTGTCTAGACCGATTTTAGTCCAACCGTCTGCTGCGTCTAAGACGGAGAGAGGGGCGACTGCGGGACATTTGTTGTAGGCTAGAGCCTTAACTATAGGAAAGAAGCTTTCTGGCTTCTTCTCTAATAAATCGTCTAGATTATACCGTAGGTCAAAGACTAGCACGCGGCCATTTTTAGCGGGAGCGAGGGGAAAGGCAACGGTGGTTTTGTTATACTCGGCGCTATAGCGGCCAGAGGTATAGACAAAGGGCTTTTTCTGATCTAAATTCACCAGCTCTTGGACTTTGTGCTTGTCACGCATAGCGAATAAATAGCTGAAGAGCTTGGGCTGCTTGTCATTAATCAATTTTGCTACGGCGATAGTGGCATAAACATCAGAGAGCGCATCGTGCGCGTGCTCGTGCGAGATGTTGTTTAGCTTGGTAATTAGCTCCAGACGATTAGTGACGTGACCTTTATCATTAAAAGGCCAATTAATGCCCTCTGGGCGAAGGGCGCGAGTCATCCGCACGACGTCTAGCAAATCCCAACGGCTACGGCCATCAGCGTAAGAGTAAGTGTATGGATCATAAAAATTGCGCCAAAATAGAGCGCGCATAAATTCATCATCAAAGCGCACGGAATTATAACCTAAGATGCAAGTATTTGGCGTGAACAGCTCCGACTGAACATATTTAGCAAACTCTGCCTCAGTGATACCGTCAGCCAAAGTCTGCTGAGGAGTAATCTTAGTGACCATAATAGCCTGTGGACTGGGCAGAGTGTCATCATTTAACCTCACTAGGACATTGACTGGCTCGCCGATGGGATTAAAATCTGCATCGGTGCGCTGGCCGGCGAACTGCATGATGCGGTCGTCTCGCGGGTCTAATCCGGAGGTTTCTAAATCGTAAAAGAAAAACTCGTTCATATTATTATTATACCAGTTAGCAAGAAAAACCCCGCACCATTGGTGCGGGGTGTGGATTTAGCGCTGCTTGCTTTGCTCATAGAGCCAAAAAGGATTTTCATAATCCCTTTCACGCTCCTTCCGGCGCAGGTCGTATTCTGCCTGCTTGGCAGCAGAGCTGCTGAGCCGGTTAGCGAAGAGCTGCAGACGCAGCCGCTTCGCCAGGTAGTCCACGGCAAAGAGCAGGCACGAGTAGGCGATGAACGCCATGAATATACTCATGCCGAGCACGAACGGCAGCCAGCCGATGTCTGTGTCTGCCGGAATGCTGCGCACGGCGGCGCGGATGAGCTGCCCGTCATTGCCGATGGTAGTGACGACCACCACGATAAAAGAGACGGCAACTTCTAGCCGCTCGCGGCGGGAATCATTGTTGCGATACTGTAGCCTCTCGAAATCTGCTTCAAAATACGAGGTGAAGCCCAGAAAAGCTGCGTAAACAATGCCTGCTACCGCTGTCCAAAACCAAATCTGTGTCAGTAAACCCATTTTATCCCCCTCCTTTAAAGGTGCGATAGATTAACTCTACTACCCTTCTATTATAGCACAGATAGCGATTTTTGTCAATATATGCTAATGGTTATTTT
>JAFRAP010000027.1 GCA_017405345.1 Candidatus Saccharimonadota bacterium | reverse complement strand
TGCTTGCGCAACTTAGACAAAGCCTTAGCCTCAATCTGGCGAATCCGCTCTCTCGTTACAGAAAACTCCGTCCCCACCTCTTCCAATGTATGTGGCCTCCCTCCACCAATCCCAAAGCGCAGCTTAATAATTTTTTACTCACGCTCAGACAGAGTGGTTAAAATTGAAGCCAGCTGTTCTTTTAAAATCTGGTTAGCCGCCGCATCTTCTGGCGACACCCGCTCCTCATCCTCTACAAAATCTCCTAGCACAGAATCCTCATCATCTCCATCTCGCCCCACTGAAGCATCCAAAGAAGCAATATCTTGCTTAATCTTCATCACATAGTCCACCTTTTCTGGATCCATGTCCATCTCTTTTGCCACTTCCTCTACGGTTGGCTCACGGTTCAGCTCCTGTGTTAGCTTACGTGATGCTCGCAAGACTTTATTGATGGTCTCCACCATGTGTACCGGAATTCTAATTGTTCTGGCCTGGTCTGCAATCGCTCTTGTAATCGCTTGGCGAATCCACCAAGTCGCATAAGTAGAAAACTTAAAGCCCTTCTCCGGATCAAACTTATCCACCGCTCTGAGCAAGCCTGTATTTCCTTCCTGAATCAAATCCAAAAAGTCCAAGCCCCGCCCAGAATATCGCTTTGCAATTGATACCACCAGGCGCATATTGGCTTCTACCATTTTATCCTTGGCCTTTTTGTTGCCCTTTGCTGCCTTCCGTGCTAAGACCTGCTCTTCTTCTGGCTTTAGTAGTGGAATTTTACCAATCTCTCTTAAATACAACCGTACAGAATCATCCGCAAAGGAATCCACGTTATCAACTGTAATTTCTAACTCTTCGTCAGAAAGCTCTTCTTCCTCATTTAAATCCCCCTCCTCTGGCTCCTGCGGTTCTATTGCAGATGCCCCCACCAAAACTTCTTCTGTATCCATTATCATTAAATTATACCTGCAATCTATAAAAAATCAAGCGCTTCTATCTTTTTATTCTCGTCTCAGCGCCATAATTTCTCTCAAAATTTTTTCCTGTCGCTCCTCATCATCTTCTGTTGCCTTCAACTCCTCTTGCAATTTCTTAATCTGGCGTTTTACGTCTTCTTTTTTGTAACGTTCCCACAGCCCCTTTACTTCTTCTGCCAAAGTTACTGTATCCATCTTTGCATACTTAGTTTCAAAAATCATTTCCAGCTCGTCCAATCTTGTCTCATCTTCCGGCAGATCAATTTTTATCCCTTTTCCAGCCACCCCACCAAAAGTTACTATCGCCGCTAAATCATCTTCCAGCCCCTTTAAAATTTCGCTTTTCACTACGGTCTTGGGCTTTTTTAAGTGCCTCGGGCGCTCTGTCACCTTCTTTTTTCGTAAATCTTCCACCGTCACATCCAACTTCTTCGCTACCAACTGTTCATAATGTTTCCGCTCCACCGCATCCTGCAAAAAACCAATCACACGCATTGCCACATCTGAGTATTCACGCTTTCCTGGCGCCATTGTCAAATCCAATGTTTCTTCATATTGTTTTAACAGCCACTCCACCGCCGGCACATAATTCTCCACAGCCTCTTGCCAGAGCTTTGGGTCTTGCTGAATCAATTCATCCGGGTCTTTTGCTTCACCATAGCCAGCAATTACTGATAGGTCAATCCCCAATCCTCCAGCTAACATTATCGCTCGCTCGGCTGCCTTTCGTCCTGCTGCATCGCCATCATAGGCCAGCCTAATGTCTGATGTTAACCGAGATAAAGCTTTTAGGTGCATTTCTGTCATAGCCGTACCACTCGTTGCTACTGCTTCCTTTACTCCCGCTTGATGAGACGAGATCACATCCATATTCCCCTCCACAATCACCACAAAATTGTTCTTACGCACTGCTTCCTTTGCCCGTGCCAGGCCAAACACAAACCGCCCTTTATTGAACAATAGTGTTTCTGGGGTGTTCAAATATTTCGGCTCCCCTTCTCCCACCACTCGCCCAGTAAAGCCAATAATTGCCCCCGTCGCTGCTTCCATAAAAGGTACCATCATTCTCCCCCGAAACAAATCTCCACCGTATTGATTAAGTAGCCCCGCATCATTCATCTCTTTTTCAGAAAACCCTTTTTTCTTTAAAAAATCCTTCAGAGCTGTTTTTGTATTCGGGGCATAGCCAATTCTAAATTCCTTTACTGTCGCCTTATTTAATCCTCGCTTATAAAATACATACTCACAAACTTTTCTATTACGTGCCAAGCATACTTGGTAGTACTTACAAGCTAGCTCCAAGCATTCGCGCATTCGTGCTTTTCTAGCAGCCACCTTTTTATCTCCCCCAGTATACTTTTCTAATGTCACCCCCGCCTGAGCCGCCAATTTTTCTAACGCTTCCCTAAAGGAAATCCCCTCCACTTCCATCACAAAGGTAAAAATATCTCCGCCCTTGTTCGCTGAAAAATCATGCCAAATCCCTTTCTCCGGCGACACCATAAAAGATGGTGTTTTATCTACTCCCCACGGGCTACGCCCTTTCAAGTTTCTACCTGCTTTTTTCAGTTCAATATACTGCCCCACTACATCTTCCACCGCCAATCGTGCCCTGATCTCCTCCTTCGCGTCATTCATATCACCATTATACCCTATATGTGTTATAATAATAAGCATGGACAATATGGCATACCTGCAGCAGATTTCTACTACTAGCAAACCTGTTGCCGCTAAAAAACAGTTCTCTCTCAACCCTAAAATTCTCATTGGCGTTGGTATCGCCGTCGTCGTTCTGATTTTCTTCATCGTCATTGCCAGCATGCTCGGCAATGTCACCGATAAAGAAAAAGAAGAGGCCATGCGCCTTAATATTCGCACTAATTATCTCCTCAGCGTCCTAGATGATTACACTAATAGCGTTAAATCTTCCAATCTCCGCTCCATGGGGGCCACTCTTTCCACCCACCTTACCGAGCTTAACCGCGACCTTCTCCCTATTTTAACTGCCGCTTGGGGCTATGAAGATTGGGAGCAAGATTCCCCTCCAGAAATTCTAGAAGAAGAGACCGAGTTCATTCGTCCACTCGTTGAAGATTTAGAAAACGCCCGTTTAAATGGTTTACTTGATCGTGTTTACGTTCGGGAGCTTGCCCTGCAAATTGCCCTGTTTAATTCTATCCAGTCTGAAGTCATCGCTCGCACAGAAAAAGAAGATCTTGCTACTCTTCTAGAAAAATCCCTCACCAACTTACGTGAGTTACACACCCAATTCTCAGACTACTCAGACCGTTCTAACTAGCCTGTGTTATAATAAAATCATGAAGAAACCAGCTGTAAAACTAAAAAGCCCTCAGTGGCTTCAAGATTTTAAAGATTTTATTAACCAAGGCAGCGTAATTGACCTCGCCGTCGGTGTGGTCATTGGTGGCGCTTTTGGCCAGATCGTCTCCTCGCTCGTAGCAGACATCATCATGCCCATTGTCGGGCTGATTGGTGGTGGCGTTGACTTTACCGATTTATACTGGGAGATTCCCAATTTCTTCGGCGCAGACACCGCCGCCCGGATTAACTACGGTAACTTCTTACAGAACGTCGTAGATTTCATCATCATTGCTTTTGCCATCTTTATCTTCATCCGTGTCATCACTAAGGCTAAGGCTAAAATAGCCGCAGAAGAAGCCAAGAAGGCTGCCGAAGAGGCCAAACAAGAGGATGAAAACACCCAGCTCCTCC
>JAFRAP010000004.1 GCA_017405345.1 Candidatus Saccharimonadota bacterium | reverse complement strand
GTGATACGCTGGAAACGCTCGTCTTTATCGGTGACTTCTCCAGAAACCGTGAGCGGGCAGCGCGAAAGATAGACTGGTTTTTTAAAATCTATCTCTACACTGTGAATGAGGCTGCGCTCTCCGGGGAGATAGACTCCGGCGAGGGTGGAGAGTGCGGCGGCAGTAAGCATGCCATAGACGACCTTTTCTGGGTGGCCATGAGATTTGGCGAAGCTAGCGTCATTATGCAAAGGATTGATGTCGCTAGTGAGGGCACGGAAGCTGTCTAGCTTGGCCTGATCTAGCTCGTAAGTAAAGCTAGCGGTGCTCCCAAGTTTAATTTCTGCAAAATTAAATTTATTCATTGCTGCGCTCAACGATGGCATCCACCATTTCGCCAACATTTTTCATTGAAGTTACTTCTGCCATGTTAAATTTCATGTCAAAACGATTTTCTATGGCGACGACGAGGTTGATGTGCTCTAGGCTATCCCAATCCTCAATATCCTCTGCTGTGGTGGTGTCTGTGACGTGGATGGAATCGTCGTCAAAGACATCCTGAAAGACCTCGTCTAAGGCCTGAAAAACTTCTGCGCGAGTTAACTTTTTGCTCATTTATTATACTCCTTTACTTTTATAAATTTATTCTGATTAACGTATTTTGGTGGAATAGCAAATTCATAGGTGGTGTTACCGGCCTCGTCCTGCTTGGCCTGCTTGAAGCCAAGAGTGGGGTAAAAATCTTTAACCATGCCATTCTTAGCGGTGGGGTAATAATAACCGTAAATCTTAGTGATGCCAAGAGCCTGACACTCATGCACCAGAGCATCCATGGTGGCAAACTCCATATCGCGCTTTAAGACACGGCAACTCATAATCCAGAGGTCAAGGTGTAGAGCCTCTTTGTCTTGGCGGCCAATCACGACCGTAACGACACCGTTATCACCGAATTTATCCTCTAACTTGCCGTAGAGAGTGAGGTAATGTTGGTCTGCGGCGACTGCTTCAATCTCGGCCTGAGTATAACGCTTGGTGGTGAGATTGAACTGATTGCTCTTGTTTGTAAGCTGGGCGATGCGGGAGTGATACATGGGGATAAACTGAGCGATGGTGGCGGTCATCTCTAGAGATTTAAGATAATCATCATAGCTAGAGAATGAAGACTGGAGCTTGGCGCGAGCGGCATTTTCTTTGTACATGGCCTGCTTTTTTAAATCGTCGCTGGATAGATTAGTGACTTCAAAGAAGCCGCTATGATCAATGGTATTGATATAATTATATGGCTCAGAAATCTCTGGAGTGGCCACGTCTGGCAGGTCTTGGTTAATAATGGCACGCTCAGCGGGGTTATCATCCACAAAGACTAAGCTATCCGCACCGAGATTTAGCTCGCTGGCGATAGCAGCAAAGTTGTGTGACTTTGGCTCCCAGTTAGCCTTGATGGAGATGAAATCTTCTGGGCGCAAGACGCCGTCCTCGTGGCGTAAGCCGGCGAGGGCATTTTGCTCGTCATTCTTGCTGTTGACATTGAGTAAGATGCCGATTTTAGCGTGATCTTTAAGGTAATGCTGGAACTCTGTGAAGGCCTCGGCGGTGGCAGTCTCTTGGCCAAGCTCTAGGTTTTCTACGCCGTCATCGCCCACGATGCCGCCCCAAAGAGTGTTATCTAAGTCAAGAACAAAACCTTTTTTGTTCTTGCCGAGAATGGCCTTGATGATATTAGCCACGCCAAAAGCGTGCGTGGGGATAGCAGGGACGGCAGTGGCATATTTATACATATACCAGTAAAACGGATCAGACCATTGCTCTAGACCATAGAGCGCTGAGGCGTAGTTTAAATCGTAGATGAAGAAATTTTGGCTGGACTCGGCATACTCAGCAAAGGCGAGATTTAACCGAGTAAGGAAGTTGACCCGGCCGTGGATATCTGTGGCGTCTTTATTGCCGAGCACCCGGAAAGTAGGAAATTCAAAGTTGTTCTGGATGATAGTACAGTGATACTCAGCGAAAAGTTTGTCCCAAAGAGCGGTGAAACGCTCTAGCTCGCTACTGAACTTAGCGGTGACTTCAGCGGGAGTGTCAGCAATATCTGGAAAACTGATGATATTGCGCCAGGAAGTACAAATATAAACAATGTCTGGCTGGAAGGCCTTTAGCTCTGGGTTGTCAAACATGACATCTTCCCAGTATTTGTTATATTCGGACTGATAGAAAGTGGGCTTGATGCCGTGGTTTAAAAGGAACAACTCCAGCATAAGGGTGATGTCTTCAGTGGTGACTCCGCCAAGAATAGCAACCTTTTTCTCAATAAAAGGCTTGTCGCTAGCTAGTAGCTGCTTCCTTAAAGACTTCTTCTT
This sequence comes from Candidatus Saccharimonadota bacterium, assembly GCA_017405345.1. Lineage (GTDB taxonomy): Bacteria > Patescibacteriota > Saccharimonadia > Saccharimonadales > Saccharimonadaceae > Nanosyncoccus. The sequence continues at coordinate 12,882 of JAFRAP010000004.1, read as the reverse complement.
TTTGAGAAGAAAGCCGCTGTCAAAAGGGTACTCCAACTCTTTCATTTTTCTCCCTATTTATACACTATATTATACTACAGTTTAGCGTTTATTTTAATCCCTGTTTTAGATTTATGCGGTATAATAAGCATAAGGAGAAACTTTATGGAAGAAGAGATAAAACAGGATACTGAAGTAACGATTACAGAGCCAGAGAAGCGGCCAAGCGAAGATGAGCTGCGCCAGGAGCTGGCGCGTATTCGTGATGAAGCAGAAGCCAAGAAGAAGAATAAGACTGCTAAAATTATCGGGATTGTGGTGATAGCAGTGATAGTGGTAGTATTGCTGACGCTGGGGATTATGGCGCTGAGGGGGGCGTTTAGCGGCAATAAAAATAGTGTCCCTGACTCAATGGACGGTACCACAACTATCAGCAGCGGGCAAACTATCAAGCTGGATGAACATGGCGAGGGGCTGGCTATCACTGGCGGTGGCGAGTATAATCTAACCGGCCGAGTTGCCGCGCCGGTAGTAGTAGACTCAGTAGAAGATGTAACTTTACGGCTGAATGGAGCTACAATTGAAACTGCCAGTACGGCAGCGATTGCAAGCGTGGGGAAAGGTGCGCTAACGATTGAGCTGATAGACGGTACAGAAAATAACCTAAGTGATGGTGGCGAAAGTGAATACGACGGCTGTATTTTTTCTACCGGGCCGTTAACCATTACTGGTAGCGGCAAGCTGAACGTTTACGGGCAGCAAAACGAGGGTGAAGGAATTGCAACTGAGTCTAACAATTTAACCATTGAGGGCGGAGACATTTACATAGAGTCTAATGATGATGGTTTGAACGCCGGGGGTGACGGCGGCACCATCACAATTAACGGTGGCAACCTCACAATTAAGGCCGGGGGTGACGGGATAGATTCTAACAAGGACTTAGTGATAAACGGTGGCTTAGTCTATGCGATGGGTTCGGCAGCTGGCGGAAACGCCGGAATTGATACTGACGGTGGCTACACCATTAACGGCGGTACGGTGGTGGTGCTGGGCACAGATATGCTAGAGGCACCAAAGACTAATTCTGGCCAAAATACCTTGGCGCTAAATCTGTCTAATAATATTGCTAGTGGCACCATGGTAACACTGACTGATAATAATGATAATGCCGTGATATCCTTTGTGGCGAAGGAGAGCTTTAAGACATTAATTATCTCTACGCCAGAGCTAAAGAATGGCTCCTATAAGCTTTATACTGGTGGCAGCAACAGTGGCAAACTTGAGAATAACTTTTACAGTGGGGGCAGCTTAACGGGTGGCAGTGCGGTAACGGCAGGAAACACTGCAGTATTCACGATTACCAGCACCGTGACTACGGTAGGGGCGACAGGCGGCCCTGGTGGCGCGCCAATGCGCTAGTTAATTTCTAGGTGGTGTCTTTAGGCGACGGAACAGCTTGCGAGCGATGGTTTTTAATTCCCTTCGGTACTGGAATATGAGATAAGCAAAGCCAATCCCGGCTAGAACGGCAAGTGCCCAGATGGCGGTGAAGGATTGATTTTCTCCACCAGTTTCTGGAACAAGGGCAAAATCAGCACCGGTATTACTCTTTATCTTGCGACAGCGATTGGTCTCTGGGTTGCGCTCGTAGCCTGCTTTACAGGGGGTGAGTCCAGAGGACGTTTCGGCGCTTTTGCAGCGGCCGGTGGCGGGATTACGATACTTGCCAGCCGGACAATCTTTGATTGGCTCTAAAGTGGCAGCTTTAACGCAGTTACCAGTGGCCTCATTGATGACTTTGCCAGCCGGACAAGAACGAAATTCTTGATAAATATTGGCGGCACCGGGAGTGGGATGATAGGTGATCTGCCAAATGGGCTGGCCACTAACATCATAGCCCATCAGTGCATAGCTGGCGGACTTCTTTTGGCCGTGAGGATAAGTGAGAGTATCTAGCTCGTCACCATTGGCGTCAATTAAAGTAAGAATATTAGTGGAAGTGGGGTTTTTAGTAAGTGTAAAATCATTAGTATCTCTGATTAAATAATCACCAGAGCCAAGCGTACCGATAAGCGGGTAAAATTTCTTTTTGTATAAAATAGTGCAGCCAGTAAGCTCCATTGATTCATCTGTACCGTTAAATAGTTCAATGAACTGTTCCGACTTAGCCTCATCATAGTAAGAAAGCAGCTCAGTGAACTGTAGCCCTTTACACTTAGAGGGGGCTGCTTCTGCAGCGGCGGACTCAGAAGCGTCAGTGGTGTTAGCCGGCGGAGCGGAATAGGCGGAACGAGCCGGGGTCCAATCCGGCTCGTAGCCTGTTTGATGTGTGTATGTATTTGTGGAGGTCTCTCTGACAATGGTGGTGGGGTTGTTTTTAGAGAACTTGGCGAGACAAGCCTCAGACCCGTCCCAACAAACGGAGTCTATCTTCTGGTCTAAATAGACCAGCTCCAGAGGCCCGGCAGCCATTGCCAGAGTTTTTGTGTAAAGAAGGTCCGCATTAGCCATGTCTGGAGAACTGGCAAGGCGGAGTAACAGAGAAGCCTCACCGGAAATTCGGCTACCCTCAGGGAACTCAATTAAATTACTTCTATTCCCACTACTATTGGTGTAGTAAAGTGAAAATCCGGCGAGCGAAAGTGATGATGAGGAGAGGTTTTGCAGCTCTATGAGCTCTCCCGTATTAGCCTGGCCATTAACGGTGTACCCGGGGTTAACAGCCTTAATGATGAGCGGTGGCTCGGTAGCCCGTGCTGCGCTGGGAACGAGTACAAGGCTGAAGGCGAAGGCGGCGATAATGGCAAAATTTTTCATGCCCACACGATAGCACAAATTTTAAAAAAGTTGCAACCACTACTGGAATCATCAGATGAGGAAAATTTTTATGGTAATGTGATATAATTGAAGCATGAGCAGTTTATTGGCGGTGGCGATTGTGTTGCTATCGGCAGCCGTACATGCAACCTTGCAGCTAGGTCTAGGGGCGTTGTTACTTTTGTACCATGCAAGTTTGGGCAAACACGTTCGCGCTAAAACGAAGAATCTGGTGGGGAGCTTTATCTCTGGGATGGGGATGTTTATTTTGTTGGGACTAGCTGCAGCGACCTTCATGATTGGAGCGCTGGCAGATGATGGGTTACCACTACCTTGCTTGGTGGGATTAGTGGTGATTTTAATTATGCTTGCGATTGTGATTTGGTTTTTTTATTATAGACGCGGAAGGTCCACAGAGCTATGGCTACCGAAGGTGGTGGCACGCTACATCAACAATAGAGCAAAAGTAACAGAGAGCAATACAGAAGCCTTCTCGCTGGGGCTGTTAGCTAGTTTTGGCGAGTTGCCTTTTACATTGGTATTGACCGTGATTGCGGCCAATAGTATTTTGGATGTGCCTAGAGAGGTACAGCCACTTTTGGCGGTGGTCTATACCATGCTGGCCATCTTGCCGCTAGTGATTATGCGAATATCCATCCGCAGGGGTAACACAGTAGTAGATATACAGCGCTGGCGAGTAAAAAATAAGGTTTTCTTAAGGATAATTTCTGGCGTGCTGTTCTTAACGCTGGGGTTGTTTTTGTTAGCCTTTCAAGTGATGGGGGTAGTATAGTGGCAAGGGTAACTTTTTCTCGGAGAGTATTAAAGCGTGACATCCTACGCGAAGCCAAAGTTTTAAAGATTGCACCGGGTTCTGCTGCGGCGATTGCTGATATTGTGGTGGAAAAGGTAGCAAAGTGGGCTGATGGCCGAGGAGAAATTACTGAGAAAGATTTAGACCGAGTAGTAGCCGAAAAAATCAGGCCGTATAACGCGGATTTAGCTTATGTATTTAAAGAGCGTGATAAAATAATATAAATTGGAGGAATCGTGAAGAAGTTTGATTATGATTACGTAGTGATTGGGAGCGGAGCAGCTGGTAAAGCGGCAGCGTTGATGGCTGGTGGGGCAGGCGTGAAGACTGCCATTATTGAGGCAGACCGCTGGGGTGGAAACACCTTAAACTATCGGAATGTTCCAGAGGCGGCAAGCATTCACTTTGCTTCCCTTTATGCCCAAGCAGTGAGAGGAGCGAGATTTGGCCTGTCTAGTACAAGTTTACGTTATAATTACCCGACAGCTTTAAACTGGAGATTAACTGCAGCGCGCAGAGCTGGAGCTGGTAGCACTAAGGAGCTGGAAGATGTGGGTGTGACTACCATGAAAGGGTTTGCACACTTTGTCAGCCCGCACGAAATCACCGTGGGTGAAAAAGGCCCGGTGAGTGCAAAGAAATTTTTAATCGCAACTGGTAGCGTACTAGATGAAAACGGTATAACTGGAGCAGACAGCGTACCGCACTTAACCCCACGAACAGCAATGAGCATCGGGCGCTTGCCAAAGGTGGTACTGGTGGTGGGGGGTGGAGCCAGTGGTTGTGAGATTGCAGAATATTATGCAAATTTAGGTGTGCAGGTATTACTAGTAGAATTAGCTGAGAGATTATTACCAAAAGAGGACAGCGAAGTGGGCGAGATGCTGGAGTTTTACTTTACCAAGCAACTGCGGATTAATGTGCTAACAAGGTCACGCGTGGTGGCAATTGAGCGAGATGGTCAGCATAAAAAAGTGGTATTCCTCCGTGGTGGCCAGGAAAAGGCGGTGAAAGTAGAGGAGATCGTAATTGCTACTGGCAGCCAGCCGGCACTGGATTTGGGGCTAGAAAATGCCGGTGTGAAGTTCAGCGCAGCTGGAATAAAGGTTAATAAAGAAATGCAAACCAGCGCAAAGCATATTTATGCAGCTGGTGATGTGGTGGGCGGCAGAAGCTCTACAGAAAAAGCCACCTATGAAGCCGTCGTGGCAACAGCGAACATAATAAACAAAGGCCATAGCCCAGCGGATTATCGTGGATTTGCCCGAGTGACGAATACCTTCCCGATGGTAGCAAGCGTGGGAATGACGGAAGATGACTGTGTGAAGCATGCTCGTAAATATAAGGTGGCACTAGCACCCCTATCCACAACAGGGGCATCTAATATAGAAGATTTTAGAACTGGCTTTATAAAGTTGGTAGGAGATAGAGATGGGCGCATCTTAGGTGGGACGGTAGTAGCACCAAGAGCAGATTTAATCATTCAGGAAATTGCCTTGGCCATACGGCAAGAGATGAAGGCAGTAGACCTGGCCAGCGTACCGCATATTGCAGATAGTTGGGGTGAGATAGTAAAAATAGCCGCAAGACGATTAGCGTAAAGTCTGGTAGGCAAAATGATCGTGGTAATCCTTTTCGCTTCGCGAAAAGTCTGGTAGTCCTTTTTACTACGTAAAAAGTCCTTCCACGGGGCGTCGCAAAATGATCGTGGTAATCCTTTTCGCTTCGCGAAAAGTCTTTCCAGAGGGCGTTCACTCAAAAAAGAGAGCAAGCTCTCTTTTTATTCGTTCACTACTCTGGTTGCGGGGGTTGGATTTGAACCAACGACCTTTTGGTTATGAGCCAAACGAGCTACCAGACTGCTCTACCCCGCGACGCATAAACGTATAATATATTATACATCATTGCGGGGTAGATGGCAAGAGCCTTAGATATCAATATTGTTGGGGCAGCGGAAGAAGCCACCGTTATTAGACGTCCAACAGTTGCGAGTGACGGAGAATTTCTTTTCAATGACACTGTTCTGGTTATCGTTCATTTGGATGGTAAACTCCGGGTATGGGTAGTTAACATCCACAAGCTCCACACGTGTTTCTATGCGGCGATAAAGATCGTTGGCACGGCCAGTGGAATCTACCCGAGCCTGAACACCGGAGAAGTTAATGACGTTGCCATTTCTATCATAGAGCTGGACGCTTAAATCAGTAGTGGGGGCGCCGTATGGCAACGTGACAATGATAAAGGTGGCACCGTCGTTGCGATTAGTACCGCCACCGTAAACATTTGGCACGGAAATGTTAGCCTCACAGAACCACTCTACTGCTTGATTACTATCCGCGCAGATTACCCTGTAAAGACGCTTGTTCCCTGGCACGTCAACATCTTGAGCCCCGCGGCGCTCCTTGTTATTCACGGCTTTATTATTGCTGGCAGAGAAATCTTTGGCGCTGATGGAGTTATTCGTGAGGTCTGAGGTGCGAGATGGGCTGAAATAAGCAGTGGCGCGGTCTGTACCGACAGCGCTGCTGACGCTGAGGTGGGAAAGTTTAAAGGTGGGGTCTGCCTGTAAAAGCTGGACGGAAATAACTGGTGGAACCGGAGCGTCATTGCGAGAAATCCCAAAGTAGTTAAAGCCTTGGTTACCTTTGTTTTGGTCTGAGAACCAGCGAACTTTAATAGAGCCGAGATTGTCAATCTGAGAAGAGCGAATGGGGATGATGCGCAGCCTAGTATTGGTATCAAGCGTGGTGCGGTAATCGTCTAGCTCTTCGTTGATCTTAACACAGGTGTAGGCTTGAAGCATGTTGGAGCTGTTACCCTTTTGGGTGCTATCTTTAGTTTCCTGGATGACGACAGAGCCGTCTGACTCTTGCTTGCGGGCGAGCGTGGCGGCTACTGGGTCGCAGCTGCCGTTATCAATGTTAGACTGCATGTTGTAAATGGCTTTTTCACATTCGTTGCCGCTTCTATTAGGAGAGTAGCCGCGACTGAGACAATCGTGATATTTAAGTAACGCTACCTTGGCATCCTCTATGCCGGCGAGGGCGGAATCATAAGCGGACTGAGATAGGTCTGTATTAGTAGTCTTGGTGGCTTCAGAAATTACAAGCCGCACAAAGCTCAGGGTAATCACCCCAAAGAGTAGCGTGATAAAAATCACGACATAAAGTGAGGCGGCGCCGCGCTTAGTTTTGCTTTTGCTGACGTTTTTCTTCATCATTGGTTTCTCCTGTCGCCCGCATGGCGAAATTAAATTTGTTGATAGCACAATAAGCGAAATCGGTGTTTAGCCCATCTGGCTCGTTCTTACAGTAATCACCACTGCCGGTGATGTCAACGCCGCCGGGGATGGTAGCAAGGATGAAAGTCCCGGAATAGAAGGAGTGGAAGCTCAAGAAATGCTGTGAAGGTGGGAAGATTTTTAAATCATAAATGGCTAGGTTATCCTCAGAAACAGTCAACAGCTCCTCTGGAGTATAGTTTACTAAACCGATGTTATAAGTGCGATCGTTCTTACCGGAATAATTGCCATTAACGTGCGTGGCACAAACAGTTCGCTCTTGATCTCTAATTTTTAGCAAGCGATAATCTGTGACTGTGCGATCTTCCACGATTCCAGCACTATTTTTAATTTTATACTTGAGAGTGGCACGATAATTCTGGCCGCCAGGATAAAGATTCTCGTTAAGAGTGTAGCCGGTATTCCAGAGGTAAGAGTAACGGCCAGTACAGAAGGCGCCATGAGCAGGAACAACGGTTTCATTAGGATTATTATTAATGCGGGCTTTGCCGTTATGCTGCTGATAGATGAAGAGGAAGGCGTCGTTGTTTTCACAATTAGTGCGGGCGGTATCAGTGGTGATGACAGAGGACGAGCAGATGGCAGAAGTACTCTTGGTGGGAGAGGCGGCAATAGCGCGAGAAATGTCATCTACCAATTCCCTACCGGTGGAAGAGACGGCCTTAATGGCTAGGCCTTTTTGGTAAATGACGATAATCTGCGTGGTGATGAGCGCCATAATTAACAATAAAATAGCTAAGAAAACCATTGAGAGCGAAAGCTCAATTAGGGTGAAGCCGGATTTCTGAGTCTTTTTTATCATCTTGAGACCTCCACGTATTCTGGGTTATAGAGACGGATAATGGTGCCGATGGTGGTGGGGACACTGCGCCCAGGAGCATACCAACAGGTGCGGATGTGAAAGTCAAAGTAAGCTGGGGTATTACGGGCAAGCTCTGCGGCGGTGGGGGTGTAATTGGCGTTGGTGATGGTAAACTTGGTGGCATCGCGGACGGAAATCACCCAGATGCCCTCTACGCGAGAAATAAAGCGATAAATACCACTCTCTACCATTTCATCGGAATTTTTGTTGGTGTTTAACCCTGGATTCTGCTTGGTGAAGATAATGCGAGGATAAAGCGGAGTGGAAGTGAAGACGGAGCGGTGATTCTTAGCAATGTAAATGACATTGGCATTACCGCCGGTAATGGTGGAATTAGGAGTGAGCATGCGAGTATTAAGGATGAAAGCGTTGTTATCATAAATGCTGGGATGAGTGCCATCAGAATCAGTCCAGCCGGTGTAGGCCTGCTGACAACTCTCAACGTTAAACGGAGCAACCTTGTTAGGCATGTTGGCCAGACCACCTGCCTGATTGGGGCTGGTAGCGGTGCTATCACGGGTAATCATGCGCCAAAGCTCAGCGTGCCATTTATTACTGGTGCGATTATCAGTGATGGCCAGCTCCTTGTTAGATAGCTCGCGCTCAGAGAGGAAAGAGTTATGAAGATAGCGCAGAGCCTCTGCTTGGGCATCAATCTCGTTACGAGCCATGCTAATCTCTAGCGAGGCTTGAGCACTGGAAATGCCGCTGTTCATCAGTGAGATAGAAATGATAGCGACAAAAGCGAAGATAGTAATGGCAAAGACTACTTCTACGATGGTGTCGCCGGCTTTTACTTTATGCATTTATTTTCTCCTTTATCATCAGCAGCGACTAGCTCTACGGCGGTAGCGTTGCGTCCGTCGGCTAAGAGGCGTACGTTGCGACGCTGACCGTCCATCTCAATGGAATCATTAGAACCGACACAAAGATCTACTTCCTCAATATGGAACTTAGGGTCAGCGGTGTCTTCAATGAAGGGCTTTAAGAGACGCTTTTGAGAGACGGCGGCGGCGTAACCGTTAAGATTGCCACTGGAGCAGTAACCATTGGAGCCAGAGACACTATAAGCATTGCCGCGGTTATCAATCACGGCACTGGCACCGATGGGCTGATTAACAAACATGGTATGAATAGTGCCAGAGATGGGCGAGCGAACAATCAGTACAGAACCCTTAAAGAGCGAGCCGTCTGGTTTTTCTACACGAGCATCCCACTGGAGATTGTAGCGGCCAATATTGCCGGCACCGGTAATATCACAGATGGGGTTGCCACCGCTATTCTGGACGTTAAGAGTGAGGATGTCGGCGTTGACAGCCCGCAAGGCCTCGTTTATATCTTTATAGGTGGTGTTAGCGTTAAAGGCGGCATGATCTTCAATGGTGAGGCCGATGACATCATAAGTGTAAATGGTGTTTTCATCGTTCTCGCCAAAAGTAATGAGCATACCATAGATAGCGCACTGGCTGCGGCCAGGTTTACCATCATAAGCCTGGACGGCATTGGTTTTAGTCCACTTAGTCCAGCTGCCGTCATTACGACCGCTCAGCTCAAAGCCATCATTGACCATACCGGTGATGCTACAAGAGCGACTGTCGCCGATAGTGCCGGTGCGTTCATTCTCTACGTTGACCACCTCTGAATAAGTGCGGCGCAAAAACTCAACAAAATCATTGACGGAATCATTGTAGCGTTGACGCTTGATGGAAGAAACACTACCAGCTAAAAGACCAGCCAAAAGAGCACCGGTAATAGCCAAAAATAGTATTACCTCTATAATAGTAAAACCTTGACGGTCCTTTAACGCCATACCTATATTATACATTAGCGCTTTGATAAGATAAAGGGTTTTTTGCTAGATTCTATCTAGTAGACGCTGGTATTTTGACTCTTTGTCATAATCTTTAATCTGGTGGGCAAGCTCCACCATTTGCTTAGCGGTGCTGAGATATTCTGCACGGTCTGGAGTGAAGTTAATGGCTTGCTCTAAATCAGCCAGAGCAGCGTGGATAAAACCACGACTTAAGTAATAATTAGCTCTGGCTTTATAGTTAAAGTAAGCCCTAGCTCCAATGTTATGCTCTGAGCTAATGGCAGCAGCGAGCTTTTCTTCCAGGGAATGGTCTGGCTCTTTGGTGTTGCCCCGCTGGGCTACGAGCTGGTAAAGACTATTGTACTCGGCATACGGATCCTGGCTCGGAGCCTGCGAGAAAAACCAGGGTAAGAAGGCACCAAGCATAACGACAGAGATAATCGCTATTATGATAACGAGTTCTATGACGAGCCGCTTTTTATTGACTTTGCTCATACTGATATTATAAACAGTTTAATAGCGTGGGGCAAGCTCACGAGAGTAAGTAACGATAGCCTGAGAGTAGCGCTGCGCTTGGCTGTAAGCCCAGTAGTAAGTGTCTGGACGGAGATTGAAGATTTCTGCTGGAGTGACAGAGCCGTCGTCTGCAAGGTTCTGCTGATCTGGCCAAGCGATTTCGCCGTTGGGGATACCAGTGCCAGGATTAGCACCAGCGGTGCGATTAAGTAGTAGGGACTTGGCAAAGACCGGGCCGTTAACATTAAGCGTGTAGTTACACTCTAGCGTACTAGTACCACCGGTGATATTGGTGATGCTACCATAGCTACCCTTAACGAACTGCTTACAGGTATTGATAGTACCAGCATCGGCGATGAGCCAAGCATCAATCTGAGAAACATTGGCACTGATGTTAATATTCTTGGCAAAGATGAGCACCTGTGGCAGTACAGTGATATCGCTAATGCTAGTGCTGTTGGAGCTGAGGTAATTGCTCCAAGTGCTGCTGTTATTACGGCAGGTTGGATCAAGGTAACAGATGTTAGCATCTATATTAAGCGTGCGGCCAGTAGCGTCAATGATGATGGTAGTCTTGTTGTCAGAGTTACCGTCTGCCGTACGACCACTAAAGCCAGGAGCTAGGATGCTGCTGATGCTGGCACCGTCTCTCACTTTAATGTAAGTAGCGCCACTGACAAGCTCCTTGCAAAGCTCCCAGCCAGAAACTGCGCTACAAAACGGATAAGCTACAGTATTAGACGGATCAATACTGGGGCGTAGATTGGCCTCTGTGGTGGTGGGGATATAGCGAGATTTAAGCCGCTCTAGAATAGCGTCTGAAGGCGTGATACTGACTCCGCCAGTGGAATTATAGTTACAGGTACCATTACCAAAGGTTAGCTTGGAAAGATCGTTACAGAAATTCCACTTACCAGCCTGAGCACCACCAGTGGGGAGAATCTGACGATTATTCTCGTACCCATAGCCACCAGCAGAAGCAAAGTTTCTGATGCTACCACCGGCGATGACCCCGTAATCTTCCCAGGAGCCAAAGACGTGAGAGAAACCGCCCCATTGACCGAGAGAAGTATCGCCTGGGTTCTTCTCAGAAATGGAAGTGTTGATGCTGCCGCGGGTAAAGAGGTTAGCACCCCAAACTTGGAAGTTAGGCTTTTTATTAATGGTGCGGCAAGATGCACCAGAGATGCGCCACTTGTTGCCGGAGTAGTTCCCTCTTTGGCCGTTGTTCACCTGGCCGAGGTCATTGACGCCTTCCCCTAGAGCCTCATCTGGACGGTTATGGCTATCTGACGGCCAGATGCCGATGGCCACACAATACTTGGTACCTGGCTCGGCGTCTGGCAGTTTGCGCCGGGTGCCACCGGTGTAGTTGTAGCTGGCACCGTTAGGATCGCCTTTTTCGTTATACTCTACCATGCCGGAATCATAGATGGTGTTATGGCTGGTGATTGTCAGACCTTTAGTGCCGCCAAAGTAGCTGATGACCCCGTTATCTCCACCACTTTCTGATGGCTGGAAGCCGTCTTTAACTTGGTCTGGATTGCCGTAATCATTGGGGCTAACAACAAACTCCACGGCAAGTACGCGAGTGGGGCGGCTAATAGTGGCATAGGGCATTTCGTAAACATCTGGATTGCTCCGGCCGAAGATACCCCAGAAGAAGGACGTGTCTACATATTCACCAGCATAGGCGATGTTAGTATTGACCGAGGAAGCCACGGCGGTGTCATAGTTGTAAGGGATGAGGGCGTGGACTTCTTCTGATTGGTCTGGAGCGGATGGCTCGTCACGCGGGCCTTCTTCAAATTTGAGGCTAGGCCCATCCCAGCCGTATCCAGTATGTGGTACGTCACAGCCGTAGGTATAACTATTGCCACTAGCATCTGTGCCTACACAGCCACTTGGATCATACATACTACAAGTTTCTTCTCTACACTCAGTCTTTGCTGGATCTTGTTCGCCATATACCGACTGACCAGGCCAGGAGTCATTAATACCGTTAGTGATTAGCTTGCCGGTCTGATCGGGATTACAAGTGCATTCTACACCATTATCCTCGTGCCAATTATGGATGAAGGCACGGGTCTGTGTCCAGCTGAGCTTCTGGGTGATAGTGGTACCGGCATCATTTTTGCTGCCAACCTCATTGAAAGACTTACAGGTGCCATCTAGGGCAGTAAAGCCGTTAGTCTGATAGCCTGGCTCAACGAATTTATAGCCAGCGGTGACGAAAGGCTTATGGAAGGCGCAATCGTAGCGATTACCAGCGTCTTTAGCAGGGGATAAGGTAGTGAAGCCATACTTTACTACATCGTCTAAGTGGTTAGTAACGCCAGCGGGGGAGCTGCTGACAATATCGCCGCCACTAACTTTAATCTGGATGACACTGTCAAAGACGTTGTTTTGGAGCTTGGTGGGCTGATTGGTGCCGGCACCACCAAAGCGGTATTCCTTAGTACCGCCGTTAGTGGAACGAGCTTCTATCTGGAAGTAGCTGGTAGTCTCTATGTGATTCCTGGCGCCGCCGTAACTTTCATTAGTTTTTACGGCTGACGATCCGTAACAATAAGCGTGCTTAAACTGGATGCTGTCACCAGGTTTAGCTAGGGTGAATTTCTTTGCACTGTGAGAAGTGTGCAAATCCCATGGCTCCTTCTTGGTGAGGTTAACCACGGCTGATTCTGCAGCAGAGTTACCGTAATTCTCGTTAACAGCTAGGCCAGGGAGCGAGCCAGCTTCACAGCTGACAGGCTCTGGCTTGGGAGCCTCTTGCTCCT
>JAFRAP010000026.1 GCA_017405345.1 Candidatus Saccharimonadota bacterium | reverse complement strand
TTAATAAAAGCAACGCCCAAATTTACACTCGCAATAATACACCCGCCCAAAAGTGGACTCTCATCAAAGAATAATTACCACGGCCAAAAGATGAATTGATAGGGAAATAGCAGGTGGCTATTGTTTAACGCGGATGAATATAAGAAATACACAATTGCGTATGCTATAAAGATTTTTAAATAAAATTTCTGCTGCCCAGTAGTTGTTTTTGCATGAGTGACCGCTTCTATAAATAGTGGAATCTGAAACACTAAGAAGTAGTCAGACATTCTGTATCCGTAAGGCACTAAGAACCCTAAAAACGTTAGGACTAGCGCCACTGCCGTTAAGGCATAATATATCACTACGCGCTCGTTTTTCAGCTCTCTTTTTAGCAACATCCATCCGCCCACAAATAGTGGGAACAGCCGCGGAATTAAGTTTGGCATTGGCGCACCATCTTTCTCCCAGGTCAGATAATGGGCATAGCGGTTTAAAAACGGAATGTGCTCTATATTCTGCACGACAAATAGCTCCAGCAAAATTACTGCCCCCATTGCCAATAAGCTATAAAAGATAATTCTTCCAGCGGGCTTTTTAGCTAGAGCTTTTGCTAGCCACACGATTGGCAAGACCATCACCCCACAGATTGCTGACGAATGTAAGAATGTCGCTGCTAGTATTAATGCCAAAAAATAACAAACTTTAGCAAGGTTCACCCTATTGCTATAAATATAGCTAATCGTTGCATAAAAAATAATTGAGATTGCCGCAAACTGTCTCATCCCATTTAAAGATGGCGCAAAGAACATTAATAGGTAAAACAATATCGCCAACCAAGTGTATTTAGGATTCACCTTGCGCATTGCAAAATAAAAGGGCAATATCGTGATTAGCGAATAAACTCCAAAGAATATAATCTGCCACACCGGGAATAGCCGTGCTAACTGTGTAATATAATAAACGCTATGTTCATAAATGATTGCATATCCCGAGGTTAAAAATTCTGGCAATGTAATTTCAGATAAATCACTTGCAATATTTGTATAATTTACGTAGTCCACCCCCACATTTAGCCGTACCGCCGCATAAACAACCGGCGCCAGTAGTCCAAGTGCGGTCAGTGTTTTGCTCCGATGTTTTTCGCCAACATAAATTAGCCCTGCCGAGCTAGCAAATAGCACTAAGTAAAAGATGATATCTGCCAGGCTAGCCACGTTTTCTCCCGAACAGTTGTGCTTTCTTCACCGACAAATTCCAGCGAGCCTTAATCAGTTGCACTGTAGCCGCAATTCTAGCGTTCATATCGTTGCCAATATAGCGTCTAAGCGCAGCTAGCATTTTAGTGCGGTATTCGTTCACACCCTTGCTCTTAGCTGAAGCTCCACCACCAGATAGATTATATTTATACAATGCCTGCTTAATATAATAAACTGAGTCCATATGCTCTAAGTAGGCCAGGTTAAAGATTAAATCTTCACCGTATACCACACTATCTGGAAAAGTAATGTTATTACGCTGGATAGTGCGCGTCCGATAAATTTTGTTGCAGGGCGAATACAGCAGTCCGTTTTTTAAAATGGAAGTCACCACATGTTCTTTTACGTTGCCCTCCACCAGCCCACTTTTATCTGGCATCAATTTTTTCTTACCGACTTGCTTACCGCACACCACTAGTGCGCCAGGATTTTTCTTAGCCGCACTTACCATTTTTTCCAAAATATCCGTTGTCACGTCGTCATCGCTGTCAAAAAACATCAAGTACTCACCCTGCGCCATCCGGAGGCCAGCATTGCGAGCCGCACTAGCCCCACGATTAGCCTGAGCGATGATACTTACGCGCGAGTCGGAGCGATATTGCTCCAGCACTTCCAATGTATCATCCGTAGAGCCATCATCCACCAAGATTAACTCCCAGTCTTCCAGGGTCTGTTGCATTATTTCGTCTAGCAATGACACAATCTTCTCCGCCACGTTATAAGCCGGAATTATTACTGATACTAAAGGCCTATTTATGCTCATTTCCGCACCTTTCTATAAAACTTTTTTGCAATTCCTACTGGTACTAAAAATAGCCCAATTTGTGCCGCCGATACTACAACTAAATCTGCCCAGCTAGACACGCCAAGTTTTCTAATTTCATTGCGCGCACCAATCATTTCTTTGGTGTGCTGCCAAGACTTACGGCGCTTAATAAAGTCATTATCAAGTCTACAATAAACCAGCACGTCACTTAAATTATCTACTATTTGTCCGTCAGCCATTAATTTAGAATAAAGATAATAATCTTCTGCCCGATTCAATTTAGGATATCCGCCCGCCGCTAAAATCACTGGCTTTTTATACATCACAGTTACGTTATTAAACGGGGAACGACGCTTAGCAAATTTCTTAATGGTCTCTTTTGTAGTGGGAACGCGCCTGTATGATACGATATTTTTAGGATCGTCATTAGCAAACTCCGCCAGCTGCCCGCCCAGCAAGACTAAATCTCGGCGTCGCTTAAATTCACGCAGTTGCTTCTCAAATCTGTCTGGTGCGCAAATGTCGTCCGCGTCCATCTTAGCCACCAGCTCATGCTTACAATGTTTCAACCCTTCATTACTGGCTGCCCCCACCCCCACGTTCTTCGCTAAGCGCACGATGTTAAGCTTCTTATGTGATTTTTTGTAGCTTTTTATGACTTGCTCCAACTTATCTGGAATTGCTCCATCTATCACTATCACAACATCGTCTGGCGTCACGGTCTGATTCAGCACACTGTCTAGTGCTGCTGAGAAATACTCAGGCTTATCACCTTTGTATAGACACATTAAAACCGAGTATGGCTCAAGATTTTTTGCCATGCCCTTTACTAACCTTATAGTCTAAGTAAATAAACGCAATCACCACGGAAAGTACCAGCATTGCCACACCGGGCACTAGTAATTTAATGATTTTAGAGCGAGTCGCTGACTTGGCAACAACTAGTGTAGGCTCCTTAGAAAGGGCAACTGTTTTAAAGTTTTCTGCTCCGTAAATATCTTGCGCCCAACCAGTAAAATTTTCCGCCGCAACACTGGCTAAATGTTTTACCTCATCCTCATTAGTAGGGCAGTTGGCTACAAACGCAATGATGTTCCCAGTACCAGAGGCCACCAAGCCACAATCATCATCCACTGCTGCTTTTTCAAATGCTGGGTTGCTCACTAGCTCACTATTGGCTAGCCCTGCGTATTCTACCGCACTGGAGCCATCTCGTTCATCAATGATTAAAAGATCCATCTCTGCAGAGTACTCCGGGCGCACCTTGTTAGCTGCTAAAAAGCCCGCAACGAGACCTAAGATTATTAATATGACGGTCATTGGCCACATTTTCAGCCAACACCGAAGAACATTGGTGATTGTAAACTCTTTCATAATGTCTTTATTATATCACACTAGCCACGCTTCAGTTTCCGATACCACCAGTATAATTTCAGTAGTACGGAGTTGCCTAACCGTGTTCTCCACTGTGCCAGTAGCCAATCTTTTACAGTTAAGCCTTTTCGCCAAGTTTTGGTCATAGCATGAATGGTAATAGAATCTGGCGACGGCGCACATAGCACCCCATCTGGGTAAACGTGGATGCCAGTCTTTAGCTCCTGCTCTTTATTGCCCAGCTCGCACCCATATTTTTCAATCAATAGTTTAGAGGTAGAAATGGTGTTATTATCTTTAAAATCAAATTTTCCACTTCTTCCGTCATAAAAATCCAGCAGATCTTTTACAAAAGGGTGTTTTTTCTCTGCGCCAAACACCGCTGTAAATGGATAGTCTGGCGTCTCAAACCCCACAAATGCCCGGTTTTTTAGCAGGGGATCAATTGATTTTACCACAATGATATCTGTATCAAAATACACTCCGCCGTAATTATAAATTGCCCAAGCCCTAATATAATCACTGGCAAACGCCCATTTTTTCTTGGCGATAGCTTCCTTTAAAAACGGATGGGAGTCAAGGTCAATATTGCTCTCGTTCCACTCAATAAATTCATAGCCCTCCAGCCTT
>JAFRAP010000003.1 GCA_017405345.1 Candidatus Saccharimonadota bacterium | reverse complement strand
GCCATATGCCTTGAAGGATAATTTCCTAAGCCGTTCTGGCAACACTACAGCATCCAGCCGGATTTTAGAGCCATTTAAAAGCCCCATCACTGCCACCGCAGTAGAAAAGCTAGAGGCAGAGGGCGCTATCCTGATTGGCCGCACCAATTTAGACGCTTTTGCTCACGGTTCTTCCACGGAGAACTCCTACTTTGGCCCAACTAAAAATTCCGTAGACGATACTAGGGTAGCTGGTGGTTCTTCCGGCGGCTCTGCCGTAGCAGTGGCATTAGATATCGTTCAGTTTGCTACAGGCACAGATACTGGTGGCTCTATTCGTCAGCCTGCCTCTTTTAATGGTGTTTATGGCATTAAGCCTACTTATGGCACAATTTCTCGTTATGGCGTAATCGCCATGGCCTCTAGTTTGGACGTAGTTGGCTTCTTTGCTAAAAATCCCGCAGATCTAGACCTCCTCATGGCCATTGCCGCTGGCCAAGACGAGAAAGACATGACCACCCTCCCGAACTTCTATGGTGAGCAGGCACGGGTGGCGGCTTTGGAGGGGGACCCCCAACGCGCGCAACGTAGTGAGCACGTTGGGGGAGGAGAGGCCGACAGGACCCGTGCCAGTGCTCACGAGAAGATTGGTGTCGTTAAAGACTTTCGCTCTTCGGCCGTTCATCCAGAGGTTCAGCAAGCCCTTGACGCCAAAATCACCGAGCTATCTAAGAACGGCTACGAGATTGTAGAGCTTGATATGCCAGTATTAAAGTATGCCTTGGCGGTTTATTATATTATTCAGCCGGCAGAGGTTGCCTCTAACCTCTCTCGCTATGATGGCATCCGTTATGGCTATCGTTCCGAGGTCGCCCAGACTTTAAGCGAAGTTTACCAAAAATCCAAGTCAGAAGGTTTTATGCCAGAGAACAAGCGGCGCATTATGATTGGCAACTTCGTACTTTCCTCTGGTTTTTATGATGCATACTATTTAAAAGCCCAAAAAGCCCGCACTTTAATTATCAAAGAATACGAGGAAGCCTTTAAAAAGTGCGATTTTATCCTCACGCCAGTCTCGCCCAATCCGGCCTTTAAGCTGGGGGAGAAGGTGGATGACCCAGTGGCAATGTACCTAGAAGATATGATGTCTGTCTCTATTAATCTTGCCGGCATCCCTGCGTTAGCCATACCTGTCGCAGAGACTACCGATGGCTTGCCCATTGGTTTGCAGCTGCTGGGGCCTCGTCGCTCAGACCAAGCCTTAATTCGCTTTGCGGAGGAGCTATAATGGGTTCGGTGCTGTTTTTACTAATTGCTATTTTATTAGTTGGTATCTTGGTTTTTGTGGCGATCATCCTGACTGGCCGGCGTTCTCATCATTTTGATGTAGAAGAATACCAAGTGAATTTCTTAAAGATTGAGAACTCTCTCACACGAGAGAACGCCACCTCACATAATATGGCCGTAGTAGAGGCAGATAAGCTATTAGATCGTGCCATGATGGAGATGGGTGTGCCTGGCCGTACTATGGGAGATCGCCTGAAGAAAGTCGGCCCACACTTCTCTCAGTTAAATTCCGTCTGGTATGCCCATAAACTGCGCAACCGGATTGCTCACGAGCACGGTTTTCAGATGGACTACAACCAAGCCAAGCGTGCCCTTGCCACCTATAAAAAAGCCTTAAAAGATTTAGGAGCAATCTGATGAACAAATATGAAATCACCATTGGTATAGAATGTCACGTTCAGCTTGCCACCAAGACAAAACTTTTCTCTGAGGTAGATAACGACGCTCGTGGCAAAGAGCCTAACGCTTGCGTCTCCCCAGTGGATTACGCTCTTCCTGGGATGTTGCCACGCCTTAATGAGGATGCCGTCAAGTATGCCGTTCGTGCTGGGCACGCGCTTAACGCAGAGATTAATCTACTCTCACGCTTTGACCGCAAGCACTATTACTACCCAGACTTGCCCAAGGGTTATCAGATTTCGCAACTTTATCAGCCAATTATCGGCGCCGGCCACGTTACTCTACCAGATGGTACTAAGGTACGGATTGAGCACGCCCACCTAGAAGAGGACGCCGGCAAGCTCACCCACTACGAGGGCTATTCTCTGGTAGACTTAAATCGTGCCGGCACACCTCTTATTGAGATTGTTTCAGAGCCAGATATTCACTACGAAAAGCATGCCCACGATTACTGTAAAGTACTTTGGCGCATCATGACCTATGCTGGGGTTTGTCTAGGCGACCTTTACAATGGCAACATGCGCTTTGACGTTAATATTTCATTAGCTCCAGCTGGCTCTGGTCAGCTTGGCACTCGTGCCGAGATTAAAAATCTTAATTCTTTCCGTTCTGTGGAGCGTGCCGTAGAGTATGAATATGAACGCCAGGCTAAACTGTTAGATAACGGCGAGCGTGTTATCCAAGAGACTCGTGGCTGGTCTGACGCCACTGGCAAAACTACTTCACAGCGCAGCAAGGAAGAGGCTCAGGATTATCGCTATATGCCAGAGCCAGACGTACCGCCGCTGCACTTAACTAAGGAATTTGTAGAAGATCAACGTATTTTCTTACCGCTCTTGCCGCAAGATTACCGCGAGAAGCTCGCCAACATCATCCCCACAGACACCCTGGAAATTTTACTAGATTATCAATCTCTTGTCACAAAACTGGTAG
>JAFRAP010000025.1 GCA_017405345.1 Candidatus Saccharimonadota bacterium | reverse complement strand
GTCGCAGCGATAGTGTTTATTACGACATGCGCATGTTAGACGATCCCGCCAGCTACGAAAATATCGGCGGAGACCGCATGCTCTCCGGCTTTGTTAACGGCTTTCAGGTTGTTCCTTATCCTTATCTTGCCACCGTTAAAGGTTTACCAGAAGCCGTCGGTCAGGGTTATGATGGCCCCACACTGTTCACCATCACAGACGACAATACCTACCTCGCCAATTATGCAGAATCCAGCCAAATCCTCACGGATCTTTTTCCTAAAGATAAATACATCTTTCTGATGTGCGGCGGCGGTGGCTATGCCGGCATGACTAAAAATCTTCTCGTTGCTAATGGTTGGGATGCAGATAAAATCTACGTCGTAGGCGGCTTCTGGTATTACGAGGGGGCAAACACCATCAATATTAAAGAGGTCACTCCAGATGGCCGCACTATTTACGCTTTCTGGAAGGTTCCGTATCGTCAGATTAACTTCAGCGAGCTTACCAAAGAATGAAACACCTGCAGCTAAAGCGCCCGCAGCTAAAGCGCCCTCAGCTTAAAAAACTTTCTCGTCGCCACGTTATTGGCATCATCATTATTGCCGTCCTCGCTGTTGTCATCGCCACCACCGCTTTCTTTTTAAGCCGCCAGGTACCCGTCACTTTAAGCTCAGAGTATTATGCTGCCACCGCCGCAATAGATATTGATAAAGACCAATACAATCAGCTCATTAAAGACGAGCAATCTTTTGTCGTGATGGTAGATAATCCCGGCTGCACCACTACTGCCCGCATGCGTGAGTTTTTAAATGATTTGCCAGCAGAGCAGCAGTTCGTTTATTACAGAATCATGTGGCAAGATGCCAAGGACACCACACTCCATCAATACATCAAGTATTTCCCATCTATCGCCATTATAGATCACGGCCGCATGGCCTATTATCTCCGTGCAGACCATGATGCCGATTCTAACTATTACAATAACGCTCCAGACCTGTACCACTGGCTAGAAACTCGTATTAAATTCAACTAATCTGTAGTATAATAAAGAAATTAAGGAGTTTATATGCCACAGAGTTCAGCTGTTCACCCTAAAAATCAGAAAAAATCCTCTAACGGCATCCGTCGGGTGCTCTTCTTCATCATTGTGTTGTTCTTGTCCTACGCCCTCATCATCTCACTAACCCCAGAGGTCAAGAAAGAAGAAGTCCCCCTCTCAGATATTATCGCTCGCGCTAACGCAGACGACACAGACATCAAGAAAATCACCGTCCTCGGTAACAATCTAGAGATTACCTTAAAAGATAAAGATCAGCCCACCCTCACTTCCCGCAAGGATGGTTCCGGCACCCTGTATGATCAAGGTCTGATTGACAAATGCGCCGAGCTTACCGGCGAGGAGCAAAAATCCTGCCAAGAGAGCCACCCAATCATAGAGTATAAAGAGCCAGTAGATTTTACCGCACTCCTCTTAGATCTCGCCACCATCGGCATCCCCGTTATCATTTTAATTGGCTTCTTTATTTACATGATGCGCCAAGCCCAATCCATGAATCGCGAGTCCATGGGCTTCGGCAAGGCCAAGGCCAAGCTTTACGGCCCAGACAAAAAGCGCGTCACTTTTAACGACGTCGCCGGCAACGAAAATGCCAAACAAGATTTAACAGAAATTGTAGATTTCTTAAAAAATCCTAAGAAATACGAGAAGCTCGGTGCTAAGATTCCTCGTGGTGTCTTGCTGGCCGGCGCACCCGGCACCGGTAAAACTTTAATGGCGCGTGCTGTTGCCGGAGAGGCTAACGTCCCCTTCTTCTCCATTTCTGGTTCAGAATTTGCTGAGATGTTTGTGGGTGTGGGTGCTTCCCGCGTGCGAGATTTATTCTCTAAGGCCAAGAAAAACGCCCCTTCCATCATCTTCATTGACGAGATTGATGCCGTTGCCCACAAGCGTGATGCTCGTGGTGGTGCCGGTAGGGAAGACGAGCAAACACTAAACCAAATCCTAGTAGAAATGGACGGTTTTGATAACGATTCCGGGGTAATTGTCATGGCCGCTACTAACCGTGTAGATATGCTAGACAAGGCTCTGCTTCGCCCAGGCCGCTTTGATCGCCATGTTAACGTCACCTTACCAGAGCGCAAGGATCGCCTCAGCATCTTAAAGGTTCACTTTAAAAATAAGCCCGTAGAGAAAGATGTTAACTTAGACGCCCTTGCCGCTAAGACCGCCGGCTCCTCCGGCGCAGATCTCGCTAACATTGCCAATGAGGCCGCCATCACCGCCGCCCGTGAGGGCCACAAGTCCATCACCAGTGCAGATGTCACAGAGGCTTTTGAGCGTGTCGCTATCGGCCCAGAGCGCAAGAGCAAAGTCATGAACGATGAAGAGCGTAAAATCACCGCTTATCACGAGGCTGGCCATGCCATTGTTGGCCACGTCCTGCCAGATTCAGACCCAGTTCATAAAGTTACCATCATCCCTCGCGGTGGTACTGGTGGTGTCACATGGTTCCTCCCACCAGAAGACCGTAACTACAAGAACATTTACGAGCTAAAAGATGTTTTGGCGCGTGCCATGGGTGGCCGTATCGCAGAAAAGCTCGTCTTTGGTACAGATTCCATCACCACCGGCGCTTCCTCAGACTTAAAGCACGTTGCAGAATTGTCAAAGGAGATGGTCATAGAAGAAGGTATGGGCACTAAGACTCGCAATCGCGTCTTCCCAGAGGGTGATGTAGGTTATTACACCATCACCACCGGCAAGCCTTATTCAGAAAAGACCGCCGAGCTAATAGACCAAGAAATCGCCACCCTCACAGATGAAGCCGCCAAGCGTGCCGAGCTTATCCTCGCCGCTAACCGCGAGGTGTTAGATCGTCTCGCTGCCGCCCTCTTAGAGCAAGAGACTTTAGAAGAAAAAGATCTCCCAGAGCTATTAAAGGGCACTACGCTTCCTAGCGCAGTGAAGTTGCACTAATGAAGCGCTTTCAGTTTCGTTCTGTCGTTGCCATGGCTAACGCCAAACTTTCCATCCGCTTTGCGGCGGTGCTACTGTCTGTTTCTACGCTCGTTTCCGCCCTGCTTGGCATCTTTCGGGATCGGCTTTTAAACTCTTACTACCTAGATACTTACCCCACCGGCATAGACGCTTACACTGCTGCCTTCACCGTGCCAGATTTCATGTTTTTCATTTTAACTAGTGGTGCATTGGCGGTTTCCTTCATTCCAGTGTTTAATCAGCGCTTGGTCGCCGGCAATAAAAAGTCCGCCTGGGAGCTTTCTTCCAGCATGCTTAATCTCATGGCACTCGCTACTCTCGTGGCTTCCATTTTAATTATGGTCTTTGCAGACCCACTCATCCGCTACGTGGTCGGCCCCGGGCTAGATGAGTCCGGCACTGTCCTCGCCATTAACATGATGCGGGTAATCGCCATTAACCCTTTCCTCTTTTCTATCGCCACCATCCTCTCGTCCATTCAGCAGGCGGTGGGGCGCTTTGTCTTTTATGCTCTCGCTCCAGCGCTGTATAATATCGGCATTCTCATTGGTATCACCGTCTTTACCGGCGGCATCAATATCTTTGGTATTCAGCTGTTTGAGGGCGGCATCATGGGTGTGGCGCTCGGCGTGGTCTTTGGCGCCATCTTGCAAGTTATTGCCAGTTTGATTGGGCTGTTTGGCCTAGGGTTTGATTACGAGTTTAAAATTTACTGGAAGAACCACGGCTTCCGCAGCGTGCTGAGGCTACTCCCCGCCCGCTCATTAGACCAAGGTATAGACTATGTAAACACCATCGTCACCACTAACCTCTCCTCGCGCATGGGCGCCGGGGTGCTTCGCTCTTACCAGCAGGCCACCTCGCTCCACCAGATGCCCATTAATCTCATCGGCGTAGCCATCTCCACCGCCTTCTTTCCTAAAATGACCGAAGAAGTCGGAGAGGGGAATAAGGAGCAGTTCCGTCTCACCTTCCGTCAGGCACTCCGCAGTATCATCTGGATTTCTCTGCCAGTTACCATTATCGCCTTCTTCTCGCGTGGGTACGTGGTCAGCTTCATTAAAAACGGCGGAGATCGTCTCATCGCCAATCTCCTCGGCACCCTCATCATTGCCATCTTTGCCCGCAGTGTCTTTCATATCGCCGCGCGCGGTTTTTATGCAGAGCAAGACACAAAGACTCCTTTCATCGTCAGTCTTGTTGCCATCGGTGGCACCATCATATTGTCCCTGCTCTTTGCCCTCGTATTAAATTGGGGGCCAGAAGGCCTTGGCTGGGCACAGTCCATTGGTGCTGTCGCAGAAATCATCATCTTAATGCTAATTTTACAGCTCCGCTCAAAGGGCAAGCTCTTAAATCGTGAGTTCTGGCGCGCCTTCTTCCGTATGATTTTTGCCAGCGTCATTGCCGGCTGCGTGGCTTACTCCATGACCAAGTTTTTCCCACTCATGGCAGACGATAATTCCTTCTTCTCCATTTTCCCTAAGTTCTGTCTCATTTCGCTCACTTCCGGCCTGGCGTACATGCTCGCCAGCTATTTCTTAGAGCTAGACGAGGTTAAGCCCTTCTTCGCCAAGCTAAATAAGATCGTCTTCCGCAACGTTACAGAAAAGTAGAGTATAATATATTATATGAGTAAAAAAGTTATTTCAGATTATAACGGCTACGATTACAAGAAGATTTTTTGGGAAGATGCTAATCGCAAATATGAGGACATGTCAGACCGTTTAGCCATCCGCCGTCTTCTGCCAAAAAAGCTGGGTAAATTTGTAGATATTGCCGGTGGCTATGGCCGCCTTGCCAAAGAATATATCAGCCGCGCCCAGTCCGCCACTATTTTTGACTATTCTAAGACAGAGTTAAAGCAGGCTAAAGAGGAGTTTGGCGATAAAATCCACACCAAGGCCGGAGATATTTATAGCCTGCCCTTTAAGGATAATGAGTTTGACACCCTCATGATGGTACGTGCCACCCACCACTTTAAAGATATGAAAAAGGTCACCAGCGAGCTGCACCGCATCTTAAAGCCCGGCGGCGTTGCCGTGATAGAAGTTGCCAATAAGCGCACCCTGCCAAAGATGTTCCGCTACTGGACTGGCCGTTCAGACGTTAACCCATTTTCTAAGCAGCCCTCGCACTTAAAAGATATTGATAAAAACGGTTTCTATAATTACCACCCTCAGTACATGGAGAATATCTTTAAAAAAGCTGGCTTTGAAATCATAGAAGTGCTCTCCGTTTCTAATTTTCGTTCCACCACGCTAAAGAAGATGTTTAAAGCTAGCACCCTAGTAAAAATGGAAAAGCGCGCCCAAAAGGCTCTTGCCCCAGTCCGTTTTGCCCCCAGTATTTATTACAAGCTGATTAAGCTAGACCCTAAGGCCACCAAATAATGAAGGTTTTTGACCTCACCACGTATAAGTTTTATCGCCCCGCCCATGCTGGCTTAAAGATTGCCATCATCTCAGACTTACACTTCAGCCACCAGGTCAAGGATCAAAAGTTAGCCGCCCTCACCAAGTTTTTAAAAAAGTTGCGTCCCAGCTACATCTTCCTGCCGGGAGATTTAATAGACTATGCCGATATGGTAGATGATGTTCGTGAGGCCGAGCGGCTTTTACGGCACCTAGAAAATATCGCTAAAATCGCCCCACTTTTAATTAGCTATGGCAACCACGATTTTTATCGTCGCACTGCCGGCGGCTGGCAAGAAGATAGAAGCGAGAGCTTCTTTGCCGACGTCGCCACACTAAAAAACGTTCATTTACTAGACGACCGCGCCTTCACAGACCAAAACATCTACGCCCTAGGGATAAATCTCGGCTTTAATTATTACGGAAATGGCAACCTCACCCACCCCGGCGCAGAGGATAAAACCCTGCTTTTAAACAAATTAAAAAAAATGGATTCTCAGCTCACGCACAATCTGCCCGCTAAAAAATTAAAGTTTACCCTCATCCACTCGCCCGTTCATTTGCATGACCGTGCCATCACCAAGGAGCTAGCTGAGTTTGATTACTTTATCTCTGGCCACATGCATAATGGTGTAGTTCCGCCAGTCTTAGATTCGCTCTGGCTCAGTAGCAAGGGCATCATCTCTCCCACTAAAAATTTCTTCCCGCCAGACGTCCGCCGTACCATTAAGACCAATGATGATAAATCCATCGTAGTTGGCGCCGTCACTACTTTTCACCATATTACCGGCCCGCTCCATTTGGCTAACGCTCTTTATCCTACTTATGTCACTCTACTAGAATTTACCAAAGATAAAAAATACGCCCAGAAGCCATACGTCGGACGCAAATATTACTCATGGGACTAATGGTAGCCTCGGCTGGAATCGAACCAGCATTGTAGACTTAGAGGGTCTATGTCCTATCCGTTGAACGACGAGGCCAAGAATTATAATAATTATACCATAATTCTACCTCTTGTTATGTTAGAATATAGATATATGGACAATAATGTCTTAGATAACTCTATAACTGACCGAAAGAACATACTTAATAATGAGTATGCTATCTCTGAAATACAAGAGAACCTGGATATAAAGGGGACTTTATTTAGAGGAGAATATTGGCTCACGACAAGACAAGTGGAGTCATATTTTAATATTGAAAGAAGGACTCTTTTGCGCTACACAAATGACTATAGAGCTGAGCTAGAAGAAAGCGGCTATAAAGTGATATCTGGAGATGAGCTAAAAGAATTTAGATATGTTGGTGACACAAATGTCACCAACATAGTAGACGAAAAAGTTCCTAGGCAGGGCATTTTTAATACAAAAGCCTTCTTAAACTTAGCTATGCTTCTAGCAGAAAGCCCAAAAGCTCGAACGCTCCGACGAATGATGCTTGAGATAACAACCCAAACCGTAAATATGCTCGCTGGTGGCAATACAAAGTATATTAACCAAAGAGATGAAAAATATCTTCTAGCTGCTTATTACAATGAAGGCTATAATAAAAGGCTTAGAGACGCTCTCAAGAATTACGTAACAGATAGCAGAGATACCGCCAAATATCCAAATTATAACGATAAAGTTTACAAGATTATTTTTAAAGAAAATTCAAAGGAATATAAAACGATTCTTGAGCTGAATAAAAAGGAACGTCCACGTGATACTATGTATGCTGATGTTCTTTCGGCGATATCAAGCTTTGAAAATACAATTGCTGCCGAACTCAAAAAAGCTTTTAGAGAAAAAGGCAACATCCCGCTCACGAGAGGCGAGGTTGATGAAATATTTATGAGGACAGCTGAGCATCCGGCGTTCGAACCACAAATTGAAACAGCAAGAAGAAGTATGGCTAGCCTAGATCATGCGCTAAGAAAAAAGCAGCATAACTCATTGGCGGGCTACATATACCCAGTAGATAAAAAAGATTTTGAACGGTTCTTAGGTGAAAAAAGCAAATCTCTGTCTGATCGTATTGATGAGAATATTGACGTGCTAAAGCGGCTGAAGGATAAATAAAATGGCCACTTTTTTCATATACCCAGAATACGAAGATATCGTTAGCAAGCACGATAGCGAGGTCATAAAGAAATCTGGCGGCACAATCGGCGTGTTAGATGAGGGCCTAATTAGAAGCTCGATAGATTTTATCCGAAACGATTTGTATTATAAAACTTTTGAGGATAAGTTGACGCATCTCGTCTATTCTCTAGCAAAGAATCATGGCTTTGTAGATGGCAATAAACGAATATCCATAGTGGCAGGTGCATATTTTCTTGAACTTAACGCCTACGATCAGTATGTTGTAGACGTATTCATTAGAGAAATGGAGAATGCTGTTTTACTAGCCGTTCGGAATATTTTGACAAAAGATGAATTAAACCGCATAATTAGTGATTATGTAAATTTGACATACCTTTCGGATGAGACGTCGTTAATCTATGTTAAAAAGCTAAAGAAATTAGTTTAAGCGTGAAAAAACTTATGCCGAAAAAGCATAAGTAATCTGGTGATCTCGGCGGGAGTCGAACCCGCGTTGTCGGGATGAAAACCCGATGTACTAACCGTTATACTACGAGACCGCTACTATATTTTACCAGAAATCACCCGTTCGTGCAAGATAGATTGTACTCCGCCGTCCAGTCGTTTCGCCCGTATGGCGCTGTGGGTTTAATCCGCACGGAGGTCGTGTTGGTGTCGCAGCGATAGCTGTCGTTGATAAATTCTTTACGGGAGCTTTCGTGCCGTCCACTGTCAAATAGTAATAATTGCCTTAGCAGTACCGGCTGCATCCCCCCGCCCTTTTCGTATGGCGCAAACAACTCTGCCAAGTCCACTCCCTCGCCCCCTTCCTTTAATACTAGGTCATAAAAGAAGTTTTCATAGTAATCTTTTGTTAGCTTTTCTAGCTCTCGCCCGGCTCGTTCTGCTGGGGAGAAGTAATAGTTGCACCACAAGCTTCCTGCCACCGCCACCGCTGCAATTAAAATCACCGTCACTGCCACCTTCTTCACTTGCCGCGCCCGTGCTCGCTCTATCTTCATAGCCTAAACCTCACCTTCATAACCTCATTATACCATAAGCAAAACCACCAAAATCACCAAAAAACTATGCTAGAATAATACTATGAGCAAACTATTTAAACGTACTAAAATCCTCGCTACCATCGGTCCGGCTGTACATTCGCCTAAGCAGATAGAAGATCTCATCATGGCCGGGGTTAATGGCTGCCGCCTAAATTTCTCCCATGGCACCTCAGACGAGCGTGACCAACAGATCAAATGGATTCGCGAGGCCGCCGCTAAGAAGGGCCGCTCCGTTGCCATCCTTCAAGATTTACAAGGGCCAAAGATTCGCCTCGGCCTCATAAAAGACAACCACATGGATTTAAAAGCCGGCGACGAGCTAATCTTAGACTCCGCCCTAGAAGAGCATGACGGTGGCAACATTATCCCCATCCAGTATAATCTGGCAGAGAAGGTAAAAGAGGGCGAGCCACTTTACATCTTTGATGGCAAGATTCACACTCGCGTCACAGAGATCGTCTCAAAGACCGCCATTAAAGTTCAGGTAGAAAATGACGGTTTCATCATGAGCCGCAAGGGGCTTAACCTGCCAGACACCGACTTTGGCGGAGACATCATTACAGAGAAAGACATGAACGACATCGCTTTTGGCGCCAGCCGAGATTTTGATTACGTAGCGCTTAGCTTTGTCCAGTCTGCAGAAGACATAGAAAAGCTCCGCCAGATTCTCCTTTCACACGGCTCCACTGCTCAGATTATCGCTAAGATAGAGACCAAGAAGGCCATTGAGTCAGATCAAGCCATGGAAGAAATCGTCAAAGCCACAGATGGCATCATGGTGGCTCGTGGGGATATGGCCGTAGAGGCCGGCGCAGAGGTTGTTCCTATTGTCCAGCGCAAGCTGATTGCTCTCTGCCGCCAGCACGCTAAGATTTGTATCGTGGCCACTCAGATGATGGGGTCTATGACAGAAAATCCAGAGCCTACTCGGGCAGAGGTCAGTGACGTCGCCGGCGCTGTCATCCAGGGTGCAGATGCTGTCATGCTCTCTGATGAAACCGCCAATGGCAAATACCCCCTAGAAACCGTCCAAGAGATGAAAAAGGTCATCCTCTACACTCAAAATCACTCTCGCGTCGCTCATATCGCACACGATCCCACTGGTCACTATGCTAATTATGACGCCATCGCTCACGCGGTCACTAGCCTAGCAGAGGAGATTTCTGCTGATGTCATCATCTGCCAGACGGCCACCGGCGCCACTGCCGCTTCCATCGCCGCTCAGCGCCCCAATCTCCCCATTATCACCGTCACGTCTAATGCTCGGGTGGCCGGTCAGCTGGCACTCACCTATGCCAATTCCGCCTTTGTCCGTCCTTATGCAGAAAATTACGGCCTAGACCTTGCCAAAGAGCTAAGGGACAGCGGCTATCTCCGCCAGCAAGATAAAGGCCAGCTCACCACCGTGATTGTCTCTGGCCATAAAAGTGTTCTGGGTGGGACCGATACTATTCAAATTCGTACCATATAAGGAGGCCCAATGTTTCATAAAAAAACCATCCGCGACATCAATGTAAAAAATAAAACCATCCTAGTCCGCACAGATTACAACGTTCCCCTGCAAGATGGGGAAGTAGTCAGCGATTTAAGAATTCGTGCCAGCTTGCCCACCATCAATTATCTGCTAGAGCACGGCGCAAAGAAGGTGATTTTAATGTCGCACCTCGGCCGCCCAGAGGGCGTGCGTAACCGCGACTTATCCCTCGCTCCCGTGGCTAAGGCCTTAGCCACGCTCTTGCCAAACACTCCAGTCCACTTCATTGATGATGTTTCTGGCCCAGATGTAGAGGCTGCCGTAAAAAAGCTCCCCATGGGTGGTATCTTGCTGCTAGAAAATCTGCGCTTTTTTCCAGGGGAAGAGAAGGATTCCTCAGATTTTGCCGCAGAGATTACCGAGTCCACTCACGCTGATATTTTTGTTCAGGATGGTTTTGCGGTGATTCACCGCGCCCACGCTTCCACCTCTGCCATTGCTAAAGATTTACCCGCCGTAGCCGGCTTGCTTGTAGAAAAAGAAGTTTCCACCCTCACCCAAGTTTCAGAGCAGCCTAAGGCTCCAGTCTTGGTCATTATTGGTGGTGCTAAGGTGGTAGACAAGCAGCCACTCATTGATCATTTCCTCAGTAAAGCAGAACATATCGCCGTTGGTGGCAAGATTGCCGCCGATGGCTACACCTCAACAGACCCTAAAATTTACGTCGCCACAGATTTTGCAGAGAATGAAGCAGGGGAGAAGCTAGACATCGGCCCCAGCTCCACCGCCCACATCATCAGCCTAGTAAATAGCGCCAGTACCATCATCTGGAATGGCGTCCTCGGCCTGGTAGAGCAGCCAGAATTTGCTAAAAGTTCCACCGCCGTAGCGCGTGCCATCGGCACGAAGAGCCACGTCACCTCAGTCATCTGTGGCGGAGACACCGCCGGCTTTGCAGAGAATCTGTCAGAAAAAGAGCCAGATTTACACTTCTCTCTCATCTCCACCGGCGGCGGCGCCAGCTTAGAGTTGCTCTCTGGTCTCCCCCTCCCCGGCCTAGATTGCCTAGAAGACGCATAAAGTCTATTGACTTTTTGGGCGTCATTTGATATTATTATAGGTATAAACACCTCGCCCTCGCAGTAATGCTCGGCGAGGGTTTTTCTATTTTTTATGGTATAATATCAGCATGAATAAGCTTTATATTGATGGTGAGAACTTTTTATTTAAAGTAGCCGAAATATTAAAAAAGTACGACTTGATAAAAGATAAATCTGAAATTACTAAAGTCAAGATTAGCCACCTAGTCAGCATTATAGAGAATCTTTATAAAGTAGATAAAGTAGTATTCTATACTGCGCGCTTACATAAATATACAGAATCAAAATCATTAGCTAAAAAGTCAGAGCAATTAATAGAAACTAGGAGAAGACTAAAGCGCTATTTAACTAATGACGGCGTAGAATTTATCACTAGTGGAAATGTGCGCCTACAAGAGTATATTCCAGCTAAAACCGGCCGAAGAGAGCGGGCATTATTTAAAGAAAAAGGCGTTGATGTTCAGCTTGCCATAGACATAATAACTGACGTCTGTGACCGAAGTGTAAAAACAGTATTATTGGGGAGTTCTGATTCCGATATGGTGCCAGTTGTAAGAAAAGCTCAAGAGCGCGGGGCAAAGGTAGTCTATGTTGGGTTTGAGTATCAGCCAAATCGTGGCCTTGTTGCTACATGTGACCGTCCAATTATGCTTAGGGATAACGAAATAATTGAAGCGTACAAGCAAGCCAACGAACAATAAAATCCCACTTGCATTTTTTATTATGCTTATGTTACAATGGGGAAAAGTATTTTAACTTGAGGTTACAAATGTCAACAAAACATCTACCATCGTCACGGGGGAAAGTTCATCAAAAACACTTCTCAGTCAAGCGTTCATTCACGCAGCGGCTGTTAAATCGGGCGGCGCTCTGCAGCGCAGTCTTCTTTGGCGCCTTTGTCGTCACCATGGGGGCAGCGTCAGTCTTCACCCCACAGCAGGGTTCTTATGCAGACCGCATCGTCGCCATTAATGACCCATCCGGCTACACTCTCACAGTGTCCTCCGCCGGCTCTGTCACCATGCAGGCTTCTTCCACCGCCACCGGTACTTACGTTTCCGGTAAAGACACCGTAAACATAAAGACCAATGCCCCTGGCTACCTGCTTTACCTCTCCATGAACAATGACGATACAGACGGTAACCGCCTCTATAAAGACGGTGTCAGCACCGCTACCAATTACATCTCCCCCACCAGCGGCACCTGGGCCGTCCCGGCAGAGCTACTAAATGATTCTTGGGGTTACGCCGTCACCGGCGCCGGCAGCTTTGATGCTTCCTATGACACCCCCACTCCTAATCCTGGCTCTAAGTGGGCAGCCATGCCACTTCGCGGCAGCGCTCAGCTCATAAAGACTGCCACCGCCGCTAACGCAGACCCTGGTGATAATGTAGATGTATATTATGGTGTAAAGGCCACCACCGCCCTTCCGGCCGGTGTCTATTCTAACACCATCAGCTACACCGCCGTCTTAAACAGTGGCGCCATTAATGACATCGCCACCATCTCCCCAGAGCGCACCAATCAGCTAGCTGGCGGCCAGACAGTCACCATCTCTACTAACCTTTCCGCTGCTGCCTCTGGCACCGGCACTATCACCGTCACCATCGGCGGGCAGACTTGTGCTAACCCCACCGCGTCTAACTCTGGCGCCGGCAACGTCTTAATCACCTGTACCACCCCACAGATGTCCACCGGTACGTATGACGTCGTCGCCACCATCGCAGACTACGGCAAGACTTACTACATCCCAGATGGTATTGAGTATTACCAAGATTACGTCCCCACTCTCGCAGACATCACCTACATGCACGAGATGACTTCAGAGGTCTGCGCCCGCACCACCACCCCAATGTCCTCTGCCACTTCCGTCCCAGAGAAATCCCTCATAGACGTCCGCGGCAAAGACGGTACCGGCACCATAGAGAACCCTGCCACCGGCACCAACCAACAAACCTACCTAGTAAGAAAACTCGCAGATGGCAACTGCTGGATGGCTCAGAACTTAAACCTAAACCTCTCCACCGCCGTCTCCCTGAACAACACCACCACAGACCTTAACTCCAAGACTTTCTGGACTCCTGCCGTCTCCACCCAGACTGCCGTTGGCACCACCTGGGCACAAGATGGTGCTGATGGTATCCACTCCTTTGAGCCAGGCGACATCTACTTCCCGAATGGCGTAGGCACCGGCACTGCCGATACTTACGGCAACCTCACGGGTGCCACCTCCGGCGCCGCTTACTGGCACATCGGTAACTACTATAACTGGCCTGCCGCCACTGCCGCTTCTGGCACCGCTACCATGGTTGCTCCAGCCATAGCCTCAGATTCTATTTGTCCTAAAGGTTGGAAGCTACCAGACAATGAAGGCACTAAATCCTTTATTAACCTAGTCTTCACCACCTACGGCCTACAAGATAACGACGCCACCTCCTCCACCAAGCTCCTCGCCGCCCCGCTTAACTTCGTCCGCTCCGGCCACTACTACTGGTCTAATGGCCAGGTCTACAATAAGGGCGCGTACGGCCATTGGTGGTCTACTGCCGCCAACTCCGCGGCCACGTACGCGCAGAACCTCAGCACGAATAGTACGCGCGTGATCCCCCAGGCTGCGAACTATAAGGGCTACGGCTTTACCGTCCGTTGTGTGGCGCGTTAGTTGTTCCCCCTAAAGCCCTCCCTGCAAAACAATCACACACCCTCCCATGGCCAATATGAAACAGCAACAGCTACCACTTGATGAAGAGCCGGAACCAAAGATCCGGGGCGCGGAGCCTGCAAGCTCTTCTGGTGCCAAAAAGGCTAAAAGCGCAGCCGCCTCGGGTGTGTCCCTTGCGGACACAGCCGAGGCCGGCCCCGCCGACCCTGGAAAAGAGCGGCGCATGGCTAAAGTTGCTAAAGAGTTTGCCTTTGAATTTGAGAAGACTAACCATAACCAGCTTTGTCTGTATGCTTCCACTGGTAAATGGCATAAGATCGGCGGTAATAGCGCCTTAATTTACGTTCATCGCATCGCTCCACGCCTGGATATTAAGCCGCCCAAGCTTCTTAATGATTCTGATTACTACAGCCACTTTAAGACTGGCGTAGTTGCCATTAAGGATGTAGAAACTTTTGAAAAGCGCCTAGAATCACTCAATATCCACTGCGTAGAGGCCACAGAGCTTTATCGCATTTACGACCTCGGCTATAAACTTACTTCTGGAGAGTTAAAAAGACTCGCTAATATGGAGCTTAGTCGTAAAGAGCGGATTAATCAGCTTGTCATCCCAAAGAACGTTTATCCAGACATTTATTTTCACATCATGGAAATACACAAGATGATCCGCACCATGGTTTATAAGATGCCAACTGTAGACCAGCGCCCATATGGCCGCCCCATCCTTCAAGAAATTCAGCAGGCAGCCATAGACTATCGCATTCTGTCTAACGGAGAAATCTCGCTAGAGCAGGGTTTAAACTCCCTCTTTTTGCACTCTCAGCAGATATTTTATCGCATGCATGATTTAATAGAACTAGGGATTGAAAGTCCAGCGCGCCGCGCCAGGCTCATTAATCTCATCAGCGAGTTAAGGCGCCTCATCGGGGCAGAAGTGGAGAAGGTAAAACGTGCCAATCATAAGAAATGATATTCTGGCAGTCTATACTAACCGCCCAGAAGATCTCATCATTGAGCCTGGCGAGATAGACAATCTTCTCGCCGCGATGATGTTGCGCGCCTTCTTTGATGCCCGCGCCGGTAAGCGCCGCACCAGAGACGAGCACATATTTGAGGTTAACGCGCTAGATAACATCATGAACTTATGCCATGATGTCTTAATGCGTCAGTATCACCCCAGCCCCGGCACCGCCTTCATCGTAGACGACCCCACCATCCGAGAAATTTTTGCCGCCCCCTTCCGGGATCGCGTCATCCACCACCTGCTTTATAATCTTAACGCAGACTGGTGGGATCGCCGCATGTGCTACGATTCTTCTTCCTGCCGGATTGGCAAGGGCACACTTTTTGCCACACGGCGGCTAGAAAGGCACATTCAGTCCATCACCGATAATTATTCTAAAGAGGCCTATGCCATCGGGCTAGATATCAAGGGCTACTTTATGAGCCTCCCTCGC
>JAFRAP010000024.1 GCA_017405345.1 Candidatus Saccharimonadota bacterium | reverse complement strand
TCTTTGGGCCAACACCCTTGATCTGCTCTACTCCCTGGTTTAAGTCCATGAATCTATTTTACTGGGGCTTGCTAAAATCAGCAAGGCGAGATAGTTGCTTCTTCATATTGGCCATGGGCGCTCTATGCTTATTTTTGCAGGGGAGACTTAAGGGTGAACAACTAACGCGCCACACAACGGACGGTTAAGCCGTAGCCCTTATCGTCCGCACTCTGGGGGATCACGCGCGTACTACTCGTGCTGAGGTACTGCGCGCGCGTGGCCGTGGAGTAGGCGGCAGTAGACCACCAATAGCCGTTCACGCCCTTAAGGTAGACCTGGCCAGTAGACCAGTGGTAGTAGCCGGAGCGGACGAAGTTAAGCGGGATAAAGGCTATTTTTGGGCTTTTTTAGTGTGCTCGGCGCGCCACTCGGCGATTTTTTCGTGATGACCAGAGAGCAGAACGTCTGGAACCTTTAGCCCGCGAAAATCGGCGGGCTTGGTGTATTGGGGATATTCTATATTGTTGCCATCAGAAAAGCTTTCTATCTCGGCGGAAGTTTCTCCACCAAGGACACCGGGGATGAGACGAGTGATGGAGTCTATAATGATGAGGGCAGGAAGTTCTCCGCCGGTGAGGACGAAGTGGCCGATTGAGATGGGGTAGTCCACCAGCTGCATAATGCGCTCATCGTAGCCCTCGTAATGCGGACAGATAATGATGAGATGGCGTGCGGCTTTGCACGCCATCTCCTTGGCTTTTTTCTGCGTCCATAATTCCCCGGCGGGGGTGGGGAGAATCACCTTGGCGGATGGGTCTTTGGCCTTGATAGATTCCACCGCAGCAAAGACTGGCTCTGGGCGGAGTAGCATGCCATCGCCACCGCCATAGGGGGTGTCGTCCACAGATTTGTGTGGACCAAGGCCAAAATCACGCAAATTGACAAATTCGTATTCCACTAAACCCTTATCTTGAGCCTTCCACATCATGGAAGCATTAAGATAAGGTTCTAGGGCCTCTTTAAACAGGGTGATAATTGTGAATTTTAGTTTTGGCGCCATATACCCTTATTATACCACAGATAGATAAAAAAGTCAAAACCCAGTCTTAATCAGGCTGGGTTTTCTTGACACGGGTGAGATTGGAGAAGTAACTGTGATACTGAGCTGGATCTGGGTTGATGCCAGCGTGCAGCAGGGCGTGGAAATAGGTACCAAAGTGGGTTTGGTATGTCTTGGAATTTGGCATGGACGCATCTGCATCTACTTCCCGACGACGCGGAGCGTGGCCGAGCAGGGCGGCCTTCTTCTGCAGCTTATAGATAAGCTCCTGCCGGCTGAGGCCGGCGTGATTAGCGTTGGCGCGATCCACGGGGACGTTGGCAAGAGTTAAAATATCTGCCCAGCTGCGCTTAAAGTGCTGATAATAGGCGGGGGCCGAGGGCATTTCTGGGTCGGCATTGACGCTGCGCGTAGTGGGAATAACGCCATCACGATGATATTTTTCGTTCAGTAGGCGCAATAGTAGCTCATCTAGATACATGGGATTTTTACCGCGATTTTGCTTGTAAAAATCGGCTAAATCTAGTGCAGTGAGCAGCTTCTTCAGTGTACCCCAGTGCTTCTGATAAAAAGACCAAGAGTGCATGGATTTATCTTGGTTAACTTCCATAACGGTGGGCGGGCGGCCCAGCTCTAGGTATTTTTGGTAATACTCGGCCTTTAAGTGCTCTTTTATCTCTTGGCTGGTAGACGGTATCGGGGCTTTTGCCATGATAACAACTCCTTTCTCGTAAAGTGCAACTATAGGATAATGCATATTATACAACATTTTATAAGATTTGGGATTTTTAGTCTTGACAAAGCGCTCGTGGTAAGTTAATATAAACATAAGCTGATACGCTTCACAGGGGTTCCACTGTTAGAAAGTGGAGTGTGGAGACTACAAAAACAAACAGCGGATTAAAACAAACCATTTGTGCCCCAGGGTGGGCGCGCATCAGTGCAAAAGTGTTCGGTCTGACCGAACACTTTTTCTGGCTACTGTTCTGCTAGGGTGAATTCTTTTCCGGCGATACTAATGATAGAATCTGGCTGGGCGCCCCTTGAAGTAAGCTCGGCGCGAATCCCTAGTTTTTTCATGATGTCGCGCAAGCGATTAAGGCTGGCGTAGTTATTAAGGTCTGTGCGACGGGCGAACTTCTCAATCTTTTCGCCAGTGACGATGAATTTGCCATCTTGCTCGGTCACGGCCCAGGTGTCCTTTAGAGCGCTGGGTGGTAGAGTGATGGTGGGGAGACTACCGGCACGGGTTCTGTCGGCCTCTCCTCCCCCAGCGTGCTCGGCTTCAGACCCAACCCCAGTGCCTATCGCTGCCTTTAGTGCGCGAAGAAGGTCGTCTAGGCCCTGGTGGGCGGTGGCAGAGATGGCATACACCACGGCATCGGGGTTCTCATGCAAGATGGCGGCCATCTGCAGGTCAATAATCTCTTGATCCAGCCCCTCTGTCTTAGTAAGTGCGACAATCTCTGGGCGATTTTTTAAGTCGGAATATTTTTCTAGTTCGGTGCGGATGGTGCGATAGGCGGCACCGGCATCATCATTATAAACATCTACCAGATGCAATAATACAGCGGTGCGATCTACGTGGCGCAAGAAGGCGTGACCCAGACCTTTTCCCTCGCTTGCACCCTCAATTAAGCCAGGGATATCTGCAATGAGCAGGTCTGTATTGTCAATGGTGGCCACACCAAGATTAGGCGTGATGGTGGTGAAGGGATAGTCGGCAATCTCTGGCTTGGCGTTAGTGACCACAGAGAGAAAAGTGGACTTACCGGCATTAGGCAGGCCAACTAGGCCAACATCAGCCAGGAGCTTTAGCTCTAGCTCTGCCTCAAAGGCCTCGCCAGGCTCGCCGACTTCAGCAATTCTGGGGGTCTGGCGGACGGAAGACTTAAAGTGGGCATTGCCAAAGCCGCCGTCGCCACCTTTGGCAATTACAGCCTCCTGGCCATCGGATGTCAGATCAGCAATCAACGTCCGGGTACCCCTCGTTCCATCCCCTAATTTCCAGACTACAGTGCCGATAGGGACTTCTACGATGAGATCTTTGCCACTGCGGCCGGCAGCACGCTGACCGGAGCCGTTTTTACCTGGCTCGGCCTTTAGCTCTGGATTATAGCGAAAATCTAGCAAAGTATTAGTATCTTTATCTGCCCGAAAGATAATGGAGCCGCCCTTGCCGCCATCGCCGCCGTCTGGGCCACCCTTGGGGATGTAAATCTCGCGACGAAAGGAGACGGCTCCGTCACCGCCCTTACCGGCTTCTAGTTTTACCTTAGCAGTATCAACGAACATTATAACCGCCCGTGAATATATTTATATCTACCCCATTCATCTTGGCCGATGGTCTTCGTGCCAACGCGACCCCAGCCGGAGATACCGTTCATGTCGCTGATAGTGATGGTGCCGTCCGCATTGACAGAGTCCACAATTCCCACGTGGCCATAGTAACCAGTATCCGTCTGGAAGACTGCGCCGGGGGCAGGAGAACGATTAACGAGATAGGAGCCGGAAAGAACGTTATCCCAAGTGTTAGCATTGCCAAGGCCACCTGGCAGAACATAATTACCGCCCATCTTAGAGCGCTGACCCCAAGCGTAATAAGTACACCAGCCATAAGGCATAGGATTAGAACTAGTCCAGTAGGTGCGGCGAGTGGCCACGTAGGTGCCAGATGAGCGCGGAGCAACATATTCTGGGCGCTCGGTCACCGGCAGCTCGCCAGACGGCAAGATGATGGTGGAGCCAACTGTGAGGCTGGAATTTTCTAGATCGTTAAAAGAGATGATACTCTCTGCCGTGGAGCCGTACTTGGCGGCTAGTGAATCTACCGTATCACCAGACTTCACCCGATAAACGATGCCCGGTGTGCTGGGGATGAGCAAAACCTGGCCGGGGTGAACATCGGAAGTTTTTAAGCCATTAGACCAGCGGATTTGGTCTTCTAGGATGCGGTAAGCATTAGAGATAGAGAGCATGGTCTCTCCGGCGGCAACCGTGTGCTCAATTACGCCGCGAGAGATATGGGAAATATCTACGATGGTATTCTTTTCTAGGCGCTCGGCACTGACCTGACCAAGCTCAGAAAGCTGCGAAAGCGAGTTGTAGTTAACGTTGACAGCCTCCGCTGTAGGAAGGTTCATAGAGCTGGCTAGCTCTGAGACGATATAAAACTCTTGGATTTGGTCGGCAGAAACAGAGTAGCCGCTACTGGCGATGGACTGCATATTCATATCATCATCGCTCATGAAACTCTTATCTAAAGAGCCCCAAAAAGCCAGCCCAACGATAGCGATGGACGCTAAAAGATACGGGACAACCCGGAAAAACCGCTTGGATTTTTTAGACTTAGCAATCATAATAGTGCGTTACAGAGTTCTTGGCAATGGTCACGGATATTCTGCTGGTGCTCTGACTCTGTGTAACTATAATACATCTTACCATCGTCCCCTGTCAAGAAGTAGATGTAGGAGCCTTCAGCCGGGTGAGCGACGGCCAACAGTGCGGTAACGCCCGGATTGGAGATGGCACCTGGAGGCAAGCCGGAATATTTACGAGTGTTATAGGGGGAGTCAATAGCTAAGACCTTGGCGTTGTCCGTATAAACTCGGCGAGCTGGATCCATTAAATCTGCGGCATAGGTGGCAGTAACATCAGAACCGAGAGCAATACCGGTGCGTAGGCGCTTCAAGAAGACCTGAGCAACCTGTGGCTGGTCGTCCGTCTTGGCCTCTTTTTGGACGATGGAAGCTAGGACAATTCCCTGGTGAAGATTAAGCCCTAGAGCCTCATAGGCGGCGATTAAATTATTGGCCTCTACCACTCGCCAAAGCTCTGTCATGGCGCGAGTGAGGATGTTCTCCACGGACTCACCAATGTAAAATTGATAAGTGTCGCCAAAGAGATACCCTTCTAGAGAGACGCTCTCTGGCTTGTCTTTTAAAACTGGCAAATCGTAGTGCTTATTAAAGGCGGCGTCAATCTCGCCATCGGTGTAGCCAACCTTGGCAAGCTTTTGCTTAATGTTGGCGATGGTATCGCCAGGAATAATAGTGAAGTTAAAGACGTTAGTAGAAGCGACTCCTTCCACCATGTCCTTGACGATATCTGGGATGGACATGGTCGGGCGAAAATCATATTCACCAGATTTAAGCTGACCGGCGCTATTACTTAGGCGAACGTAAATCTTAAACGCCAGTGGGTGACGGATTAGCCCGGCAGACCTAAGATTATCGGTGATGCGGTCAATGGTGTCATTCTCGTTAACGGTGAATTTGACGAACTGGCAGCCCTCATCTGCAGAATCGGCAGCGCAGTCTGGCCCATCATAGACTGGGCGGAGGTTACTCTCATACCAACTGTACGCTACAAATGCGCCAACACCGATTAAAAGCACTAGCGTGAGGCAGAAAATGGCGATTTTTTTAGATAGTTTCATGTTCTTCTTTGCACCTTTCTCGGCCTTTTTAGCGGCCTTTTTTGCACGCTTGGCAGCCTTTGGGTCTGAGCTGGGAGCAGGCTGCTCCACTGGAGCGGCTGGGGCGGGAGTATTACTAGAAAAATGCTCAATGAAGTCCTGCAGAATAATGGCAGCAGCCTCTGCGTCAATCTCGCCTTTTTCATAGGCCTTCTTGCGGGAGCGTAAACGCTGCTCTGCTTCTACAGAGGTGAGGGATTCATCCTGGAAGCGAACCTTAGCCCCAGGTATAGCCTGCGCTAACACCTTAGCAAAATTGCGAACATAGGTGGATTGGGCGGTCTCGTTGCCGTTATTACTCCTGGGCAAGCCCAGGACAAAGAAGGTGGTATTATACTGGCGAGCCACCCGAGCAATCTCGTTAAACTCGTGCCCGTTAACCATAATGACACTATCTGGTATGGCAATGCGAGTATCTGTGTCTGCCCGAGCCACACCAATCCGACGAGTGCCTACGTCTAACCCGATAATCTTCATATTACTCCTCCACCTTTAATTCAATTGTGATGCGATTTTCATCGTTCGGTACAGAACGAACCCAAAAGTACGATGGCTGGACATTAACGGAGCTGACGCCATTAATGGATTTTATTAAAGTTTGGACTTCGCCGATTTTACGACCCTTAGACTTTTCTAGGATGTCTTGCTCGGTGACCTTAGGGCCAGACTGAGTGGTGGTTTTTAGCTTGGCGGTGTAAGCACCGTCTGCCTCGGTGAAGCGCTCAAAGAAGGGATCTCCAGCGGAGTAGACGCGCTGATCGTCGGCCAATTTGGTGCTGGCGACATCAGTGACGTATTCTTTAAGGTGGTTTTTATCAACGCCATACATGGTAAAGACGGTGGTGGATTCTAGCTTGGGAGTAACACCAGCGGGGACTTCTTCCCCAACTTTGGGAGTGGCAACTGGGTCACCCACAGTCTGCTTAAAGCTGGCCTCAATGGGTAAAGTATCCTCGTTAAACTGGCCGAGTAAGCGCTCCTTGCCGGTGTTGGCATTTTCTGAAGTGAGCTTTTCCTTGGCCTTGTTTACGTCGTTCTCAGTGAGGACGGTGATTTCCTTGTCGGTACCACCGGTGAAAGCCTCTGCGTTGGAAGCGGTAGCGCCGCTAATTCCACTAATACTCCAGCCGCTGTTTTGAGGCCCGATGTTGTAGGCAGCTCCTGGCTCAGCAGCTTGGGCGTTAACCTTGCCAGCTTTAGGGCAACCATAATTTTGCAGAACTTGGCCAATACTACAGTCACCAACCTTATATGAGAGCGTCAACGGAGAGACAGAAACATACTTCAACCCACCGTGTGAGAATACCGTACCCGCAGGAATAGTAACACTATCACCATCAACACTAGAGGCTCCAAAGAGAAAATGAACACTGATAGTACCGGTAGCCTTCTCACCAACGTTCTTTTTGCCGGTGGCAGCAACCTCAGTGGAAGCCTTGGTCTCTAGCTTCTGCTCCTCTAGGTAAAACTTGCCGGCCTTGATATCCTCTTCTTCTTGCTTAAAGACGAAAGAGACGTTCTCTGAGAAATTAGCAGCAGTAGTACGGATAGAAACGATAATCTTAGCCGCCGGGGCAAAGACAAACGCCCAAACCAAGAAGGCGATTAGCAAGACCCCACCAATAATTCCCAAGATAATCCACTTGCGATATTTGTCAAAATTGGGGACTTTTTTGTCCTTTTTGGACTTTTTATCGGACTTTTGGTCTGAATTTTCAGCGTCGGCTAAATCTTCTTCTAGCTCGGTGGAATTGATCACTTCATCTGGCTGCTTGGCATCAGACTGCTCGGTGGCGTCAGCGGCGTCAGTATTGGTAGCGTCGGTGGGACTGGCGGGGGATTCTTCCTCAATGGTCTCATCTACATCATCTGAGGCAGAAGCGATGGACTCATCGCTCGGGATGACTGGGCGGGATTGCAGACTCTTAGCAACAGGAATTTTAGCGGCGGCAGAGAGCTTCATCAGGCTAGGATCAGTGGTAACAATGACCACGGACTTCTCTGCCTCGGTGGCGGTCTTGGCGATCAGCCGGGTATTAACAGCACTGCGTAAAACTCCGAGTTTTTTAGGTGGGACGAGTGCAACGACCTTTTGTTTGGCAGATTTTAATTGATTGATGATATCAGTAATATCATCTTCTGGCTCAATGTAAATAACATCCTTATTCATATAATAAAATAATATCACATTTTATAATTCTTGTGTTAAAATAAAACTTAATGGGTATATTTAGTCGTGGCAAAAAAACCCCGGAGCCGCAAAATAACGGGCATTTGCCACCAGATTTGGTGGAGACGGTTTTTAATGCATTGGCAGATGGCCTAATTGTGATTAGCGAGCAAAATATCCTGCAATTTATTAACCCGGCAGCCATGGCGATGGTGGGACTAACTGACGCTAGCTTAATCCTTGGCTTAGACCCCAGGACTATCCTGCGCTTTGAGAATAGCGAAGGGATGGTGCTAGACGAAAACAACAACCCCATCGTGGGGGCAATCTGGAATAACGCCGCACTAGAGACCAAAGACTATATTTTGCTGACCGCGCAAAACCAGCGCCGGCCAGTAGCGCTAAACATTATCCCGCTTGGCAATGGTGCCAAAGTGCTGGTACTGCGTGACATTACCAAAGAGCTAGAAGAAGAGGGTGAGAAGACCGAGTTTATCTCTACGGCCAGCCACGAGATGCGCACACCAGTGGCATCAATTGAGGGCTACCTGGGGCTGGCATTAAACCCACAGACAGCGACAATTGACGAGCGAGCGCGTAAATATCTGGAAGAGGCCCATCAGTCTAGTCAGCACTTGGGGCGGCTATTTCAGGATTTGCTAGACACTACTAAGCTAGACGATCACAAGGTGCGCGTACGAATGCAGCCAGTAGAAGTAGTGGGGCTGGTTAAGAGCATCGCCGATGGCCAGGCGCCGATGATGGCGCAAAAAAATCTCCGTTATACCTTTGGAGCGACTGATGCAGCAGCAGCGCCCGAGCGGAAGATGGAACAACTAGTTTATGCCTCGGTGGATGTAGATTTCTTAAGAGAAGTACTAAATAATCTAATTGAAAACGCCATTAAATACACACCAGAGGGTGGGGCGGTCTGGGTGAATGCCCGGGGTGACGGCGACCGCGTCTTAATCAACGTGACTGATACTGGCATGGGAGTGTCGCCAGATAATCTAAAGCATATCTTCCAGAAATTTTATCGGGTGGACAATTCCCAGACGCGCGAGATTGGCGGGACTGGGCTGGGATTATACCTAGTGAAGGAGCGGACAGAAGCGATGGGCGGAAAGGTCTGGGCGGAAAGCTCCTTTGGAGAAGGCTCTACCTTTTACGTAAGTCTGCCAAGACTAACTACTGAAGAATACGAGCGGCGCAAGCAAATCATCGCTAACCAAGAGGCAATGGGAGCAGCGGCAGTGGCGCAAGCTCAGGCAGCACAGATTACGGCACAAGCCCAAGCACAGGCGGCGGCGCAGGCAGGGCAAGTAGCCGCCCCAGCGCCAGTGGTGCAGCAGGTCATGCCCCCAGCGCAAGCGAATTTACAAAATCCACTTCCCAAATAAGAATAAGTGTTATAAAATGGAGATAATATGACTAAGATAATGCTCGTAGAAGACGATCAAAGCCTGAGGGAGATCTACAGTATTCGCTTGACTGCAGAGGGTTATGAGATTGTGGTGGCCGGGGATGGCGAAGAGGCCTTAGCTACCGCTGTGAAAGAGAAACCAGACCTCATCATTGCCGATGTAATGATGCCTAAGATTTCTGGGTTTGATATGCTAGATATTTTACGCTCCACTCCAGAGACAAAGGATGTGAAGGTCATCATGATGACAGCACTATCTAGTGAAGACCAGCGAGAACGTGGCGAGAGCCTAGGTGCGGACCGCTACTTAGTAAAGTCTCAGGTGGGGATTGAGGATGTAATTAATGTTGTACATGAAGTATTAGGCGATAAAGACGCCGTGACTCCAGCTGATGGCTCCAACACTGCAGATGCTACGGTGACTGAGCCAGCACAGACAGAGCAGCCAGTAGCAATGAATACCGCAGAGCCAGCACCGGCGGCAGCTCCTGAGGCCGCATCAACAGTAGCTCCTGAGGCCGCACCGGCGGCAGGGAGTGCCCCTGCGCCAGAAGCTGCACCCGCACCCGTAGCAGAGAGCGCTCCTGCACCAGCCCCAGAAGCCCCCAAGCCGAGCGTCCAAGAGCAGATGGAACAGCTTTTAGGTGGTACAAAGTAGCTCAGTCCGCCTTAATAAATTCCTGGCTGAAAGGCTGGGATTTTCACGTCGTGAGGCGGATGAAGCTATAACCGCTGGAGACGTAACTATTGACGGAAAAACTGCCCAGCTGGGGCAAAGAATTTCTGCCGTGAACAAAGTGACATATAAGGGGCGGCTAGTTCCCTTTGCGGTGGGGTACACCTATGTAGCACTGAATAAGCCAGTTGGGTACGTTTCTTCGCGCAAGCG
This sequence comes from Candidatus Saccharimonadota bacterium, assembly GCA_017405345.1. Taxonomy (GTDB): domain Bacteria; phylum Patescibacteriota; class Saccharimonadia; order Saccharimonadales; family Saccharimonadaceae; genus Nanosyncoccus. The sequence goes on along the minus strand of JAFRAP010000024.1, from coordinate 7,834 downwards.
ACAGGGTGATACACCCACACTTTATGAATTGTTACCAGAGCGATACCAAGCCTTAAAGACCGTGGGGAGGCTAGATTGTGATTCTTCTGGATTAATCTTGCTGACTAATGATGGAGATTTTGCTTTTGAGATGACGCATCCGAAGTTTGTAAAAGATAAGCTGTATGAAGTAAAGTTAGACCGCGCCCTGGAGCCATTGCATCAACAAATGCTGGCAGATTTTGGAGTGGAATTAGCCGACGGGCGAAGCCAAATGGGGCTGCGACGGCTAGATGACGATAGAAAATCGTGGGAAGTTACTCTGCACGAGGGGCGCAATCGTCAGATTAGGCGAAGTTTTGCGGCACTAGGTTATAAAGTGATAAAGTTACATCGGACGCAGTTTGGCAAATATCGGCTGGATGGACTACCAGAAGGCAAATTCACCGAAATAACATAAAGAAAGTCTGGGGTTTTAGGCCCCAGACTGGTCAGAATGTTCAGATTTTTTGATAGGCGGTGGAGGAGTCTCCGAGGATTTTTTAGAAGGCTTGGACTTTTTAGCCTTAGCGGGCTGCTTTTGTTCTGGTGCTTCCGTAACGAAAACAGACGGGGGAGCCGGCTCCTTTTTAATGAGGCTATCCTCAAAATCATCAAAGAGCTTAATAGGCTTGTCGTCATAGCCGTCGTCATTGCTGCCCCTTAAGAGGTAGTCTACCGCAGCATACCAGTCAATCTCTGTGCCACAGGCAAATTTAAAAGGTAAAACATTGGTAATGTTGCCGACATTAACAGTGAGCATAGTGTAAAGATCCCGGCTATTGGCCTCACAAGACTTAACGTTAAAGACATTAATGAGATACTCGGTCTTTTCATCGTTAGTATTGTAGAACCCAGTGCAGGGGATGTAAAATTTACCGTCAAAGCAGATTGCCACTGTGCCGGGAGTATCTTTAGTCTTGACTAGCTCAAAAGCAGCTTGATAATCCCTTTCCAGCGAGATGCGTGGCTGATGACGATTAAGCTTGGCCGTATCTAACGGTACGACAATGGGCTGTTCTTGGTCGGCTGGATCATACTCATAGGTTACGTCAAAGTAGGTGGCAGCCGGAATTGGGAACCAAATCACGGCGTGCTCGCCGTAAACCTCATCGTTTAGATGATAGAGCCGACGCTCTGGATCATAATGGCCGGTAGACTGTGGAGCTGGCTCAAAGGATACCTCGGTGTCTTCACCGTAGATGTCTCTGATAACGCTCGCGATCTGATTGGCGGCCGGGCTGCCCTCTGGGATATTGACCTTAGCAAAGAATTTAGCTTGCCCTGGAGCAGTGTGACTACCGTCTAGCGAGACGGCATGCGTGTTGTTGGCTTCCTCGTCAGTAGCTTCCTCGTCAGTAGCTTCCTCATCATCAGAGTCTTCCTCTGTCGTTACGCCGAAGATTTCTGACAATCCGCGTAAAAAACGTAGTAGCTCATCCGAATCTTTAAAGATTAATCTACCTTCACCCATAGTACACCTCCTATCAAAAATCTATTAAAGAACCAACAGATGTAAAACTCTAGTTACTGATTAATATTATACTAATTTTGGAGTATTTTAGCAAGTTTACTGCGAAGACCTTTTTCGTCTGACTCTCCAGCAAGCGTATCCAGCGCTACGCGCAGTAAGCCAAAGGCGGTGATGAGAGAATAATCTAGGTCCTCATCGGTGGCGTTAACGATGCCGGGGATGTCTGGATCATCTAGCAGGTGGATAACTGGACGACGAGCAAAGGGCAGCTCTTTATACCAATCGGTGGTGGCTAAGTCTTCTTGAAGCCGTGTTAGGCCGGCGCCACCGCCACAAAGTAAGATTTTATTTGGTAAGACGTCCACGTGGTTAAAATCTTCTAGGGCAATCTCCACACCAGAGAGCCAGACGGAAAGGTTGGCGACAATAGCCTCTTCTATCTTAGGGAGAGCTTGCTCGGGGATTTTGTCTGAGGTGGGGTCTAGTTTGTACTCCTCAGCGGTATCAAAATCGGTGCCAAGCTTAGTAGCGATTTGGTGAGTAAAACTGCGCCCGCCAATACCGAACATCTTAGTTCCCTCTACGCCACCATCATCTACTACGGCAATATCAGTAGTGCCGCCGCCAATATCCATCACGATAGCGGAGAAATTAGAGTCTAGATCGTCTCCCAAACAAGCCCGACAAACCGCAAAAGGCTCCACGGCTACCGCTAATAAATCTAGGCTAAGCTCCGCACAGACCTTCTCTATGGCAGAAACGTGCACTAACGGTGCAAAGGCGGTGTAAAACTGAATGGCAATATCTGAGCCTTTAAAGCCAACTGGGTTTGAGACTTTATAGCCATCTATCTGCAAAGAGACAATGGCAGAATTAATAAGGCTGACCTCTACATCTGGATTATCCGTCTCTGTGGCAACCTCTTGCTTGGCCTTTTCTCCGGCGCGATCCTGAACGCGCTTGATGATGAGGTTCATTTCTTGCTCGGTGATGGGGCGCGAGCTAGTCTTGCGACGATAGCGAATGGTGGAAGTGTTACCCTTAACTAGCTCTCCGGCAATCCCTACTACCACTAGCTTAGCGGTGATACCGGCCTGCTGCTCGGCGGCGGCCAAAGCCTGCTCGCAAGTAGCAACTACGGCGGGGATATCGGCGATAGCACCGGCGTTCATGTTGCCCTGCTCTTGGCGAGCCTTCCCCACACCAATGATATGCAGACTGTTGCCCTTTTTAGAAGGGCGGGCAATGACGGCCTTAACAAACTCTGTACCGATGTCTAGCGCAAGGATGGTATCGTCACTGGACGAGACCGTAACCGACCTTGGAGTGCTGACTGAACGCTTAGAAGACCTGGAAGATTTAGCAGACTTGGCAACCTGGGCAGCCTTATCTTTAGCCTTGCTAACGGCACCAGAAACAGATTTAGGGATAATGCTCATAGTTAAAGTATAACACAATTAACTAGGGTCGGGCAAGCGAAAGAGCTGCCTGGCATTGGCAGTAGTCTGGGCGGCAACCTGTTCTACCGTGATGTGATGAGTGGCAGCAAGGAAAACGGCAATGTCTTTAATGAGAGCAGGCTCGTTAGTATGGCCACGGTAAGGCTTGGGGGCAAGAAAGGGAGCGTCAGTTTCTAGCAGGGTCTTTTCTAGAGGCGGCAATGGCAGGTTAGTAAAGGTGGCCATGCCGTTAATGCCGATGAAAAAATCTCGCTTTAAGGCCTGTGTTAAGTTATCCTGGCTATCTGAGAAGCTATGAACAACGGCCTTTAGGCCTGGGAAATTATCAACCACCGGGAAGAAATCGTCGTAAGCCTCGCGCACGTGAAAGATAACCGGAAGATGGTGGTCTGTAGCAAGCTGGAGGAATTGCTCTAGCAGCTTAATCTGCTGGGTGCGATGCTTAGTGCCGTGATGATAATCCAGGCCCACCTCGCCGATGGCAATGAGAGACGCGTACTCCGAAAGCAATGCGCTCACGTTGCCAATCGCCTCCTCGGGGTGGATGCCATAGGACCAAAACACGCCATCGTGCTGCGCGGCAAAATCGTGTGCCCGCAACGAATCCTCGTGGGTAGTACCAATGCAAATCATTTGTTTTACACCATTATCCTTGGCGCGCTTTAATAATTTTTCTGGAGTGTAGTCGGCAGGGTTGGCCTTTTTGTCGCGAGATAAAAACCATTTATAAGTGTCAGCATCATGAATGTGACAGTGGCTATCTATTAGGTATGAATTAGCCATTTTGACGAGCCTCACGCTTGCGTTTAATGGGGTCTAGTTGGCGCTTGCGCAGGCGTAAATTCTTAGGAGTGACTTCTAGTAATTCGTCGTCTAGTAAAAAGTCCAGACATTGCTCTAAACTTAGTTGAGTGTGAGGAGTTAGCTGAATGGCGCCATCACTGGCGTGGGTGCGCATATTGGTAAGCTGTTTTTCGCGGCAGACATTAATATCTATATCCTCTTTTTTGTTAGAAAGCCCTACAATCATGCCCTGATAAACTTCTGCTTGGGGCGGGATAAAGAGCGTACCGCGAGCCTGAGCTTGGTCTAAGGCGTAAGCGGTGGAAACGCCGTTTTCAAAAGAGATTAAAGCACCATTTCGTTCTGGCTGGTATTTAGATTCTACTGGCTTGTAGCCGCTGGGGATGCTAGACATAATCACCGTGCCACGAGTAGCCGTAAGTAAATGGTTGCGTAGACCAATTAAGGCGGCAGTGGTAATCTTGTAAGTAAAGCGGACAGTGCCAGTGGTGGTTGGCTCCTGAGAGATAAGCTCCGCCTTGCGCACGCCTAGCTCCTGGCTGACGGCGCCGACGAATTCACTATCTACCTCTATATTTAACTCCTCTACTGGCTCATAGGTTTGGCCGTTTTCTTGCTTGTATACCACCTCTGGGCGGCCAGCTTCTAGCTCATAACCTTCACGGCGCATAGTTTCAATCAAGACAGAAAGATGTAGCTCGCCACGGCCAGATACTTTATAGCCAAGACCGTCTGGAACGATATGAAGGGCAATATTAGTTTCTAGTTCCCTGTTTAAACGTTCAGCAATCTGGCGAGAGGTAGTGAATTCGCCCTCTTTACCTTTCAGCGGGCTGGTGTTAGGGCCGATGTAAATAGAGAGGGTGGGTGGCTCTAGCTCAATGGTGGGCAGAGCCTCTGGGTTATCGCCCGTGGCGATGGTGTCGCCGATATTAGCATCGGCCAGGCCGGTGAGGGCGACAATGTCGCCGGCGTGGGCTTCCTCGGCCTCTTCTTTAGCTAGGCCACGATAGGTGAAAATCTTGTCAATTTTAGCATTAGCCTGCTCTGCGTGGTGTAAAATCTTAACATTCTCACCCTTCCTCAGCTTGCCGCGGAAAATTTTGCCGATGGCGTATTTGCCCAGATAATTATCGGCGGCCAGAGCGGCCACTAGGAGCTGGGCGCCTTTACCCTCGTTCTCATCCACCTTTGGTGCTGGGATATCATTAATAATAGCGTCAAAAATTACATGCAGGTCATTGTCTAGGTCGGTAGTTTTACCAGCCTTGCCATCACGGGCGACAGCATAATAAATGGGGTAGTTTAATTGCGATTCATCCGTGGCAAGTTCTAGGAATAAGTCAGCAATCTCGCTCTCTACTTCGGTAATACGGGCAGCCGGCTTGTCAATTTTATTGATGATGACCACTGGCTTCAGCTTAAGGCTCAGAGCCTTGCTTAGGACAAACTTAGTCTGAGGCATGGGGCCTTCCTGGGCGTCTACAATTAAAAGTACCCCGTCTGCCATATTGAGTGTACGCTCTACCTCGCCAGAGAAATCTGCGTGGCCGGGAGTATCAATGATATTAATCTTATAGCCATCATAAAATACCGCAGTCTGCTTGGCGGTAATAGTGATGCCACGCTCGTGCTCCTGATCCATGGAGTCCATAATGAGCGTCTGCGACATCTCTGCCTGATTATCGCGAAAGGTATTGGATTGCTTAAGCAGGCCATCCACCAGGGTAGTCTTACCGTGATCCACGTGCGCAATAATGGCGATGTTTCTGATTTTCGCTTGGTTCATAAAACTTGACTATTATACTATATTTTTGTGTAAATGGGAAGTCTAGCGGGCGACACAACGGAGCGTAAAGCCGTAGCCCTTATAGCTCGCATCCTGGGGGACCACGCGCGTACTATTCGTGTAGAGATCCTGCGCGTTCGTGGCCGCGGAGTAGGCGGCAGTAGACCACCAACCTCCAGTCGCGCCCTTATTGTGGACTTGGCCATTAGACCAGTAGTAGTGGCCGGAGCGGACGAAGTTAAGCGGGGCAGCGAGGAGCTTGGTGGAGGAGGTGGCGTCGTTATCTTGTAGACCGTAGGTGGTGAAGACTAGGTTCACAAAGGACTTGGTGCCTTCATTGTCTGGGAGCTTCCAGCCCTTAGGGCAAATGCTATCTGAAGCAGTAGCCGGAGTTACCATAGCGGCCGTGCCAGTACCAGCCGTAGCAGCATACCAGTTGTAATAGTTGCCTATGGCTTCCCATGACTCACCAGATGTAGTGCCCTGAAGGTTACCATATGCATCAGCAGTACCCGTACCCGTACCACCTGGGAAATAAATATTGCCTGGGTTCATGCTTCTTGCTACATCTCCACCATCTTGCGCCCATACTACACCGTCTGTAGTCTGGGTATTATTCTGTGGCGTCCAGGTTCTTCCGGCAGAGAGGTCTGAGGTGGTAGAGTTTAGAGCGGTAGCGGTGGAGAGAGTGAGGTTTAAGTTCTGGCTCATCCAGCAATTACCATCGGCTAACTTGCGTACTAAGTAAGTATTGCCATCTCGTACATCTGTGAGAGTATTCTCTGGTACGGTAGTGTCTGTGGCGCTGGGCGTCTTAGTAACTGCACAAACGCTCGGTATCATCTGCTGCATGGTGGTAATTCCCGTGATATCCTTGTCTTCTGCCACGCAACGGACAGAGTAGCCATTTTTCTTAGAGCCGTTATTTTGTGGTCCAACTGTTGTACTATTCAGGTAAGTAACATAGGCATAATAATCAGGGTCGTAGGGGTTCCCATAGACGATATAGTTCGTACTAGACCACCATCCGTTCGCTGTGCCGAGCCATAAGCTTTCCGAATTTTGCCAGCCGCCAGAAAATGCTGGGCTAGTAGCACTTACAAATTCTCCGTGGCTTCCATACGCATCATACAGCCGCTGGAACTCACCATTGCCAGTGCTGGCGTCTATAGTACCACCAGTGGGGAGTCTCCAGCCCTTAGGGCAGATAGATTCGGGGACTTGGCTGTTTGCTACTGTGGAATACGTCCCACTCCCAGCTGTAGCGGTGTACCAGTTGTAGTAGTTGCCAATATATTGAGTTTGAGACGGTGGAGTACCAGTAGTCTGTATTGCATTGTTCTCGTCTACCCAGGCGTTCTGGTAAGTACTGTTCATACGTTTAATGTTAATGCCAGCGGCATCATTAGTAGCACCAAAGGAGCTACTGCTAGCATCTAATACCCAGTTAGTAGAGACGTTACTATCTGCTGGAGTGAAGGTAATGGGAGAAGTACCGCCTAGGCTTAAGTTCTGTACCATCCAGCAGTTACCATCAGCTAGTTTTCTCACTACATAGGTTTTATTGTCTCTCGTATCTGTGAGGATGGCTTCATCACCAATTGTGGCATTGGCACAGGCTTCTGGAGTCATGTTCTGCATGGTGATGAGACGTTCTAGGGCATTCTGTACATAGTTAGTAGTGGCAGAGAAGACTACTACGTCTGAATAGGTACCAGCTGTAATGGTGGTATCTACCTTAGTGGCGAAGGTTACTGGAGTGGTGTCTTCACTAGCTGGGGCAGTGGTGGTCTTAATGGTAGTAGCTGCAGAGCTGGTGGGGATAGCATTGAAGGTCTGGGCAGACGAAGAGATATCTTCTAAGGAATAGCCCCAGGCATTAACCGGAAAACTACTCTCAGCTGTGTTTGCGGTAATGCTAGGAATAGTGGTGGTAATGGTAGTGTCTGTATGATGCATGGCAGTATCAGTATCTTTGTCTGAGAAGGTGAGAGTATAGCCAGTTTCATTGCTGGTGCTTACTATCACGTCTAGATCGTCTTTTTTAAACCTACCAGAAGCAGTAGGGTCTACAGCCAAGGATAATTCATTAATGTCTACATTGTTCTTAGCTATTCTAATGGATAGGACTGGGTTAATGTTGAGGTTCACTGCGGCCTCACTCTTTGCTGCATCAGCAGAGCGGATGTAATCTACTGAACCAAAAAACACTGCGGAGAAGACAGCAGTGCAGAAGAAGAGGCAGAGAGCCTTAAAGCTATTACTTAATAAATGACTTTTATACCCCCC
>JAFRAP010000002.1 GCA_017405345.1 Candidatus Saccharimonadota bacterium | reverse complement strand
TAGAATCGTCAGAAGCGATTAATAGGTCGCCGCCACCAGAAACGTTGTTTCCCTTTAAGAAAGTGCCAGAGCCGGCATTGGTGAAGAACTGCTCGGTGACTTTGTCGTACATGCCGATGGCACTGTCTGACTTGCGATAAGCTGGGACAAAGTCGCGCAAGAGTGTACCGTCGCTATCGTAGATTTTGGCACCGTAGAGGACACCACGTCCGTAGTTGACAGCGTTGGGTTGGTCTGAGTGAAAGAGATAAATGGGGCCAGAGTTGGTGCCGGTGGGACTAACATTGTAATTATTAGAGAGCGTATTGGAATCCTGGACGACGGTAATTCCAGATTTGCTTTGAGTGAGTTGAAAACGATCGCTGAGATTGATGGTGCTGGAACCACTGATACAAGGGTCAAGGTTGCCTCGGCCGGTGCCACCAGAAATCCAATAACAAGTGACGCGAGCATTGCTAGTATTGAAGACGACGGTGCCCATACGATTGTTGTTGTCTACGTAGTTGTTTATAAGAACACCGTTGCCGCCATGACGGACGAAGCCGTCGACGTAATAAGTATATCCAGTGTTGCCGGTGAGTCCGGTATTAATATACTGGGTACCGGTAGCTTCAATGTATTCTACTTCTTGATAGGCGGCTGGTAGGCCACTGGAGCTTAAGTAAACCTTGATATTGCTAGGGCGGCTGTTATAGGCGTTGTCATTATCGTCCCAGTTTTTAGTAATGGTGACATTGCGTTGGTTAAGCGAGTTGCGAATAATCACGCGGTTACCGGTGATGGTGCGAGGATTGATGGAAGTGGCATCGCCAGTATAGCCATCCACGAGATCTTCCCAGATGGTGTAGGTAAAATCACCGTTGATGATGATTTCTTTTTCCCAGGTGTTATTGCTCTTTTTGGTCCAGCCATTGATGGTAGTGGTTTCGGTGGTGGTAGTGGAGCCACCAGTAGAGCCGCCGCCAGTACCACCAGAAGCGCCGCTGCCAGGAGTGTTGCTGCCGGTGAAGGTGGGGATGATGGAGGGGTCTAGACCCTGGAACATGGTAGAAGTGCTGATACTAGAGTTGAGATCCCAGCCGCTAATGACGGAAGTACCAGCAGCGGTAAGGCTGACACATTTTTCAAACATCTGGCTCATATCTGTGACGTGCCGGACGTCCCAATCTTCTAAGCCAGAGAGGCTAACGAGGTGGACGGCGCCCTTAAACATTTGGTTAAAGCTGGTGGCGCTGGCGGGATTCCAATATTTAAGCGGAGTGAGATCGGTAAGAGCCATGCCTTGCATGGGGGTAGTAGTATCATCGATAAAGGCGTTTTGGGCGCCGAACATGAATTTGATATTGGTGGCATTGCTGACGTCCCAAGCGGCTACGCCAGAGATGTCGGTGAGGCCGACGCAGTTTTGGAACATGCCCCACAGGGTATTAGCGTTGCTGACGTCCCAGCCAGATAGAGCATCTATATTGGTGAGGGCGGTGTCGTTTTGGAAAACACTATGGAAGGTACCAGTATTGTAAGTTTCTATGAATTGTAGGCCGGAAATATCGGTGAGAGCACGGAAGTTCTTGAACGCACCAGTGGCGTCGCTATTAAGGAAAATAACTTCAGCATCGCTGTAATAGTAAATGGTGGTGCCGTCTAGCCAGACGTAAATAGGATTATCTGAGGTAGGAGCAGAGACGGTGTTACCAGTAGTAGGAGTGAAGCCAGAGGGTAGAGCATCGGCTTTCTTAATGGCAGTGATAGTAGTATCGGCAGTGTCGCTGGTGGCGCTACTGTTGACGAGCTTCTTAAGTTTAGTATTTAACTCCAGGCCGGTCATGAAGGTGGCACCGGTGCCTTGGGGAACTTGGCGCTGAATGTGGATAGTGAGATCGTTCGGACGAGTATCGCCAGCGTTACTGTTGTCATTCCATTCCTTGATGACTTTGACGACCTGGTTGTTAACGGTAGGGCTGGTGGTGGGGCTACGGAGAGGGCCAGATGAGAGTAGACGAGCTTTAGGAGCGATGGCAGCGGCGGTGGGGGCGAGAGTGTTAGTGATGGTAAGCTCTGTGCTGGTGACGGCAACCTTTTGCTCGGCACCCATGTGAGTAGATTGATAAGATGAAAGATGCTCTTCATAGAACGAATAGGTGATTTTGGGATTAAGATTAGTAAAGGTATAGATCCAAGTGTTATCGTCTATGATAGTCCAATTGTCGGAATTGATAGAGCTGAGGATGATGTCGCTCTGATAAGAATCTTGGCGGGTGGTGGTGAGATTGTCAAAATCTGGCTGGCTTAATACGTAAAGATTGGCGGGGAGTTGCTCTGAGGTGGGGCTGAAAACTGGGTTAGCGGGATCTGCTATAACTTCTTGCTCTGAAAGGGCAAAAACTGGGTAAGAGGTGCGATTATACCAGACTTCTAGATTAGTCTCGTAAAGATAGTGCTTGGTGGTACGGGTATAGTAGATGAAGCCTTGGTGCTCGGTGTTTTTAAGGGTTAAGTCTGTATTTTTAAGAATGAAGGAAGAATCTGTGATGGTGGGAGTATCGGTGGTGCTAGTGGCGGTGCCGATGGGGATAAATTGCTGATCTGCTGCTGGTACGAGCTTTAAGATGATACCGTCTGGAGTGGGGCGGAAGCCGGCGGAATCGTTATTGTCGTCCCAGATGGTGGTGACGGTGAGAGTGCTGATATCTTCAGAGGCGTGCGAGTCGCGAAGAACAGAGCGTACAGCAGAGAAGGTGACAAAAAAGGTTGTGAAAAACACAACACTTAGTGCTACAAGGGAGATAATCTTGCTCTTTAGCGTAGATTTTTTCAAACTGTACCTCTTGTTTGTTATGGTTAATATTATAGCAAAAATAAGCATAAATAAAATACTTGATTTTCAGACTGAAATGGGTTATGCTTGGGGTAGTATTAAGGAGGTCTAATGAAGAAATTAGCAAAACTTGCACTCTCGTTAGTCGCTGCAGCGGGCGTCTTCTTTGGGGTGCAAAATGTGTTTGCTGCAACTACGACAATTTCAGCAAATACCAACTCAGCACAAACCTGGACCATCACTCGTCATGTAAACGATGTGACTAACCCAGTAACAGCAACCTTTAACTACACCGTGACGCAGACTGCGACTACCGCGGAGGTGAACCCAGCTAGAGTAGATTTGACTGGTGTAGCGCCAACGGTAGTGTTTAACGCAGTGGCGCCAACTAATGGCACTGCCACACAGACCGGTACACTGGACTTGTCGTCTGTGGTGTTCTCTCAGGTGGGTGATTACGAATTCATCGTCTCTGAGACGAGCGTAACGCCAACCGGTGCTTATCCACTGGATAGTGATGTTTATCATATCTTTGTGTCGGTACGCTATGAAGTAGATGGTAACAATGTGCCAGATAATGACACTTTGGTAGCTACCTTAGTGCAACAGGCATATAAGAACGACAATACAGCTGCACAGGGTAAGGAAGACATCGTCTTTGAATCTTCCCCATCTCGCACTGCACTGGAAATCACTAAGGGCGTGACTGGTAACTTAGCTAGCACCAGTGAGTACTTTAAGGTCTTGGTAGATATTGCTGGTGGCACCAATGGCGACCAATACGCAATTTCTGGTCAGACTTATGCCGGTGCTGGTGTGCAAACAGTTTATACTGTGGGTCAGACTAACTATGTTTGGTTAAAGCACGGTGAGACCATAACGATTGGTAAAGTTACCGTTGGTGGTAAAGATATTTACCAGGTGCCAGTGGACGTGAATTATACCTTGACTGAGCAAGATGCGACTGACTACAAGACTTACATTGACGCATCTACCACAGACAACAAGGCCACTTCTGGCAAGAAGACTGCAGAATTAGACAAAAATGCTCAGACTGGGGTACTGTCTATTCCGGCAGCCAACAAGACATCCTTTGTAAACAACAAAGAAGCTGACGTAGTAACAGGTATCTTTATCAGTATCCTGCCATTTGTGGTGCTCATTGCCATGGCGGCTGCTGGTATCTATGCCATCCGCAAAACTGCTAAAGCTGAGGAATAATAACTCATGCCAGCTAACGCGGATAACGCAAAAAAGTTAGCGGATACAAGGCTCAACAAGAAATTGTTGAGCCTTGGCTTGCGCATAATTTTAGTGGTGCTGATGCTATTGGTGCTATTTGGCGTGGTATTTGGGCTGAAGCGAATGGATACTTCAGTGATGCAGCCGAGCGTGGTGGAAGGAGATTTATTACTGTACTATCGGCTAGCAAGAGATTATAACGTAGGGGATGTGGTGGTGGTGAATTTGGACGGCCGAGACATGGTACTAAGAATTGTGGCAAAGGCAGGCCAAAAAGTAAATATCACGGAAAACGGTAAAGTGCTGGTGGATGATTACCCAGAAGCATTGGAGCCGTTTTACAAGACAGAACAGCCAGATGAGACAGGAGTGAAGCTGCCGTATGTGGTGCCGGAAGGAAAGATCTTTGTGATGGGAGATTACAGAGAAGCTACGGAAGATTCCAGGGAATTTGGTGCAGTGCACATGAACGATGTAAAGGGTAAGCTGATGGGGCGCTTCCAGGTGAGGAATTTCTGATGAAACGGTGGTTTTTGGCATTAGTGGGAGTGATGGTGGGGGTGTTTTTAGTTCCCTGCCAGGTGATGGCGCTGACGGAGACGGAGATTGAACTGATGGCGACGGTGGCGGCGACAGAGCCGGTGACGGTGACTTATAACTATACGATTGTTCCGAACAGTCAAAACCAACCAGGAGCGACGAATGAGCCAACAGCGGTGACGGTGGAGTTTAATGGGGCTGTGCCAAACGCTGGAGGACTAGCGGTGGAGACGGCGGTGATTGATTTTGCTGGGACGAATTATGTGAACACGGGAATATATCGTTATACAGTGACGGAAGCTAGCTCTAGCAATCCGGCTTACCCAGCAACAAAGTTGGCTTATGAAATTTATGTGCGGGTAACGGAAGATGCGGGTGTGATGAAAAAGCAGGTACACACGCAAGCGCTAAACCTCACAACTGGCATAAAAGAAGATATGGAGTTTCCGCACGGAGAGCAGACGACCTATATTTATGTGGAGAATTTTGCAGATGGGCTAATCACAGATATTGGTACGGTGTTTAGATACAAATTAGAGATTTTAGGGCCGCTGGGGGCGACCTATGCAGTGCGAGGACAGGACGCGACGGTGAACTATGAGGGCCGGACGATAACAACCGCAGATACTTATGAAGTGAAGGACGGTGAGGAGAATTATTTATACGTGTATCTGAAGGACGGACAGACGGTGACGGTGGGGCTAGCAGAAAATGGGGATTATCAGATTCCGGTGGGGACGAAGTTTCGCCTGGTAAAGGATAGAGTGAATAAATGGCATACAACAATTAACGGGCAGGATTTTGCGACTGAGCAGGAACGGATGGAGTGGCTGGTGGCGGGAGTAGACCCAGCCCTAAACAAGATTATAGTGGAGAACTTGCGGAGCTTTGATGTGCCGCTGACGGGAGTGATTTTGAACGCATTGCCGTTTTTAATATTGGTGGGATTAGCAATGGTGGGGATTAGTTTAATAAAAAAGGTGTCGGTTAATGAAAAATCCCGAAACAAAAAACGCCGCTAAGAAAGAAAAAAAGCCGACATCAAAGCGAGAGGCGACGCTGGAAAAGGCGATTGACATAGCAGATCGCGTGATTAGTGCGCTCACGGTGGTATTTTTTGTGCTGCTGATGCTGGTGGGTGGGTATGCGCTGCTGGATTCTTACTTGGTGTATAAAAGTGGGAGCTTGCCGGATGATATTGCAGAACTAAAGCCCAGTGGGCTACAAAACTATACCTTAGCGAGCCTGCAAGAAATTAACCCGGATATTGTGGCGTGGATACGAGTGGATGGGACGCACATGGATTATCCGGTGGTGCGAGGAAAAGATAATACAGAGTATTTAAACCGAGATTATCGTAAAGAACATGCCACGGCGGGGAGCGTGTTCTTAGACTATCGGAATGATCGGCTGTTTAATGATCGCTATTCAATTGTGTATGGTCATAATATGCGGGCGGATTTGATGTTTTCTGACATTAAACGGTTTGAAAACAAACAATTCTTTGCCACGCACCGTTCTGGTAGGTTGTGGGTGGAAGGGCGAATTTATCGGATGGAGATTTTATATTACGCAAAGTTCAATGCCTTTGATAACGACGTGTATAATTTGATTACCTACCGGAACGATAACGCAGAGCAGCTGATAGATGAGCTGAAGCGAGGGGCAGTGAATGTGCGAGATGATGATGAACTGACGGTGGGAGATAAGATTTTATTGCTGTCTACTTGTAATACGATGGGGTCTAATGACCGAGCGGTGCTGGTGGCGCGACTGGTGCTAGAAGCAGGTGATGAAACAGTAGGTGATGAGAGTGATTTGAGCCGTCTAGAAGCGGAGAAGGAAATTTTGAAGCGAAAAGACGGCGAGGCATCGGAAGAGACGGTGGAGATGGCGCCAGAAGATAAGCACTGGATGCTGAACGGAATTGTACGTCAGGCGGCGCTAGTGGCACTGTCTATACTGGTGGTGGTGATATTTGTGGTGCTGGGGGTGCAGAGATTGAAGCTTGCGATGAAACGCAAGCGTAAGGCGGAAGAGGATGAGAAGAACAAGAAAAAACCAGAGAATAAATAAGAAATATTAGTAAAAGAGGAACACACAGCGATTTGTTTTAGCCATAGTGTATAATAGAAGTATTATGGCGAGTGTGTTTAGTAAAATTATCGCGGGGGAGATTCCCTGCTACAAAATTTATGAGGATGATAAGACATTAGCGTTTTTGGACATTCATCCAGAGACGATGGGGCACACATTGGTGGTGCCAAAGCGTGAAGTGGATAAGGTTTATGAGCTGGACGCGGAAGATTATGCGGCACTCTTTGAGACGGTGCGAAAAGTATCTCTGCATATGGAGAGGGTGCTGGGAGCGCGGATACTCTGGAAGGTAATTGGGACGGATGTGCCGCATGCGCATGTGCACTTGATGCCGCTGGATGAGACGTGGGAGCACGGGCGGATTTTAGAGCCGAGCGAGGCGGAGATGAGGGAGATGCAAGAGCGGCTAAAAATGGAGGATGAGGATGAGTAAAGAGAAGTTTTTAAAAGCGTATGAGCCGGGGAATTTTGAAACAGAGATTTACGCGGCGTGGGAGGCGAGTGGGGTGTTTCTGCCGAAGGGAGAACCTGTTGAAAATCACTCCAACAGGTTCTCCATCGTCATGCCTCCTCCCAATGCCAATGGCAATTTACATATTGGACATGGGCTGACGATTGCGCTAGAAGATGCGATGACGCGCTACCATCGCTTACGAGGGGAGCCGACGTGGTATGTGCCGGGGGCGGATCACGCAGGGTTTGAGACCTGGGTGGTGTATGAGCGAGAACTTGAGAAGGCTGGCCATACGAGATTTGAGTACTCGCGCGAAGAATTGTATGCAAGAGTATGGGATTTTGTGGGAGAGCAGCGGGGGAACATGGAGCTGCAGTTGCGTGCACTGGGGGTGAGCTGTGCATGGAAAGATTTAACCTTTACGCTAGACGAAAATGTAGTGCGGCGAGTGTACACTACCTTTGAGAAAATGTGGCAGGATGGGATGGTATACAGAGGTGAAAAGTTGGTGAATTTTTGTACTAAGCACCAGACGGCCTTTGCGGATATTGAGGTGGAGCATGAAGATGAGAAGGGCTATCTCTGGGAGATTGCGTATCCTTTAACCGATGGTGAAGGTGAAATTGTAGTCTCTACTACTCGGCCAGAAACATTGTTCGGAGATGTGGCGGTAGCGGTGAACCCACAAGATGAGCGGTATAAGCACCTGATCGGTAAGGAGGTGCAGTTACCATTGACAAAACGTACTATTCCTGTTATAACTGATGAACACGCGAATCCAGAGTATGGTACGGGTGCAGTGAAGATTACACCGGCGCATGATTTTGATGATTTTGAGGTGGGGGAGAGACATGATTTGCCACGAGTGACAGTGATTGGCTTTGATGGGAAGATGCTGCCAATAGTGGGGGAGTCTTATGCGGGGCTTTCTACGATAGATTGCCGAGAGAAGGTACTGGCAGACTTGCGAGAGGCAGGGTTGCTCCGGAGTGAGGCAGAGATTACTCACGCGGTGGCGCATTGCTATAAGTGCGGTACGGTGATAGAGCCACTCTTAAAGGAGCAATGGTTTGTGGACACGGAGCGCCTAGCGGCGGAGGCAATTCGGCACCTAGAGGCGGACGAAATTAAGTTCTTCCCTGCTTCTAAAAAGCAGGTGCTAATTAACTATCTGAAGGGGTTGAAAGATTGGAATATTTCTCGCCAGATTCCATGGGGAATTGCGATCCCGATGTTCCAACGGGCAGATTTATATGATGGGTCAGACGCAGCGACGGGTGACGCAGAGCAGCAGGCACCAGAATGGGTGTTTGACGCACGAACAGAGCTAAAAGAGATAGAAGTGGGGGGAGTACGATATGTTAGAGATGAAGACACCTTTGACACATGGTTTTCTTCGGCGCATTGGCCGATGGTCTGCACTAACTGGGAAGAGAATTTTCCGAATCCATTTTATCCATTAAATATAATGGAGACTGGAGCGGACATTTTGTTTGCCTGGGTGGCACGGATGATTATGATGGGGCTGTATGTAACGGGTGAAGTTCCCTTCTATGAAGTGTATCTGCACGGATTAGTGCTGGATGCGCATGGCAAGAAGATGAGTAAGTCTAAGGGGAACGTGATAAACCCGATGGAGCTGGTGGCAAAGTATGGCTCAGATGCCTTTAGGTTGGGGATTTTGCGGGGGCGTTCAGCTGGAATGAACCAGGCGTTTTCTGAGGACGCAGTAGTGGCAGGACGAAACCTCTGTAATAAGCTCTGGAATATTGCACGGTTTGTGCAGGGGGTAGTGGATGAGGAAGCAGCTAGTCTGAATCAGGATGATTACAGTACGGATAATTTGGGAGAAGATTGGATTTGCCGGGAGCTGGATGAGTGTCGCTTACTGGTGGAGACTGGGATGCGCGAGCAGCGGTTTGCCGAGGTGGTGGAGACTTTATATTCTACCATTTGGGATAAATACGCAGATTGGTTCTTAGAGAGTCAGAAGCTGTATAAGAATGTACCTTTGCTGCAGGCGACATTAGAGATGATTTTAACGATGTTGCACCCCTTTGCACCATTTGTAACAGAGACGATTTGGCAGAACTTATCCTGGACGGAAGGAATGCTGATCTCAGCTGAGTGGCCGTCTAGAATGAAATACGATGCGATTTCAGCGGAAAAGTTTGAAAGGTTGGTGATTGCCGTGTCGGAAGTGAGAAGCACCTTGCAGGCGCTCTCAGAGGCTCACAAGGGTCATTTTGGTTATGGTTTATTGTATGGTGAGGATGCCTTGGTGGATGATAATTCCCTGCTGATGCAGTATTTATGCAAGGTGCCGTCTATTGCCTCTTGTGAGGGTGCGCCCAGAGGGCTAAGGGTGGCTTTGCCAAATAACGAATTGTATCTGGATGTGCCAGAGAAAGTGGTGCGAGATTATCGGTCTGCTCTGGAAGAAAGGATTTTGGCGGTGGGGCGAGAGTTAGACGCACTAAACTTGAGAATGTCTAATCCGCGCTATGTGGAGCGGGCGCCGGAAGAGCTAGTGGAAGAAACGCGGCAGCAGATTGCGGAGAAAGAGGGGCTAATAGAGCGGCTAAAGGGGCAGCTAGAGGTGATTTAACCTTGCGTGACGATTGAAACTTTTTAGCAACAGGACTTAAGAACTAGTAAAAATGGCTGGTCAGTCTCACCCTGGTCTCCACCCTGGTCCGAAGGGCTTGATTGACAGATTGAGGTATTTGTGCTATAATAGGAGTATATTGTAGTTTTACAGATTGGGTATGTTGTTCACAGGGGAGCCGTAAGGGCGGCGAAGCACAAAGGAGGTGCAAAATGGGAGAATGGTTATTTGTACTATTTCTGTTGGTGATGGTAATTATATTGGCTGCTTGGGCAGTCACGATTGAGAAGCAGTACCGTCGCAAAATGGCGGCTCGCCAGAAGAAGCAACGTGCGGCGGCTGAAGAAAAACGCTGGAGGGAGAAATACATAGAGCCGATGGATGGCTGGGAATTCCCCGAGAATGACGGCTGGGAATACCCCTTCCCTTCTGGTGAATTTATTCGTTCGTGGTATTTGAACATGGACGTGATGGAAGAAGGAGTATCAGAGCTGGGTACGAGGTATCGGATATTAAAAGACAATGATACCGGAGTAATATACTACTCTGACAGGAGTGGCATGACACCGTTGGTAAAGGATTACCGCAGGGCGAGATATGCCTGACGAAAAGCTCGGCAGTATATGCCACGGCAACACCGCAGTAGAACTACAAGAACCCCGGATTGAAATGATCCGGGGTTTTTATTGGGCATGAAAAAGCTTTGCTTCCCTGTTAAGCACGTGAAATAGTTTGATTAGCATAACAGAAATATGGGATTATCATTGACATAAGCGTGATAATCGTTTCTGGTTATGCTTCCCTAATTATCCATTTGACCTTCTGTGGCTTGCTAAAAGTGCCGTGTGGAG
>JAFRAP010000023.1 GCA_017405345.1 Candidatus Saccharimonadota bacterium | reverse complement strand
TCTTCTGAGGAGCGTGTGCGAAGCACGGCGAGCACTGAAGCAAGAAGCCCCGTAACGACAGGCGCGACGAAGCGGTCCGAAGAAGAACGGCGCAAAAGATTTCTTTCGGAGGCCGCAGCATGAAAAAGTTCTTAGTTGCCATCCTCGCGGCCCTAACCTTAGCCGCTCCAGTAATCGCCCTCAGCGAAGCCGACCTAGACAAGCTTGATGCCATCAATGCCCCTTATTATAAACTCACTTCTTGTGAGTCCACCGTCGCCGCTGGTGTTGGCAGCTTTGACGGCACCAGCTCTGCTGGTGTTTCCGATCTTCAGGCCGCCTTCATAGACCAATATCACGACATTGCTGAAAAACTCAGCATTGAGTATGGTATTCCTTGGGAAGCTGTTATTGCCCAGGGTATTTTAGAGTCCGCTTCTGGCACCTCTCATTATGCTCGTACTCGCAATAATTTCTTTGGTATTGGTGCTTTTGACTCCAATCCAGACAATGCTCACAGCTACGCTACTCCTGCTGACGGTTGGCGTGGTTACTATGAAAACATTCGTGTTACCGCCACTTACCGCAATCATGGGGCCTTTAATCATCCCGGTGATCCTTACGGGTACATCCAGGCCGTTAAAGCCGCTGGCTATGCCACTGACCCTAACTACGTTGCTAAAGTTTCTTCCATCATCGCCGGCGTAGAAAACCGCGCCAAAGAAAAGGGCTGGGCTTCTTCTGCAGAGCTAGTCGCCGCTCATCCAGAAATGGCGGCCGCTGCCGCTGCTAATCAAGCCGGTGCCGGTGCCGCTCATCCTGGCGCTAGTACCGCCAGCAGCTCCGCCACCGCTGAAATTTGTGATCCAGAAACCGGTAACACTTCCTCTTCTTCATCTGGGGCCGCTGTTCAAGGCAGCGGCAATGTCAACGCCACCGCCATCACCCTCTCCTGGCCAGAGCTTGGGCATGACCCCTTCAATGACCCCAAACCAGAATATCGTTCCGCCCTTGCCGCCGTCGGATTAAATCGCTATGGCGAAGTCTGTGTAGAACACGGTAACAGTTGTGACGCCTTCGTCGCTACCGTCGTTCGCTATTCTGGCGCAGACCCTAATATGGTTTGCTGTGGCCCCGGCAACATGTTAAACTACATGGCCTCTCACCCAGAAATTTACCAAGAAATTCCTAACATTGGCTCCACCGCTAACATGCAGGGTGGCGACATCCGCGTTAATGGTCAACACATTGAGATTTATGTCACTCTTCCAAATGGTCAGGGCCGCATTGCTTCCGCCTCACACTGTGACCGCACCGCCGACCACGCCGGCAATTATTACGTAGATTCATCTTACCGTATCTTCCGCGTGAAGGGGGGTGGCAATGTCTACTAGCGCATCCGCTAAAAATCCCCAGCGCAGCATTATTGCCATTATCCTTGTTGGCATCATAGCGCTTATCGCCATCGCTGCTCCAGCCGTCTTCTTCTTGCAACAGTCTCCTTCAGAAGATGGCTCTTTTGCCGCCACCACCAACAACGACCGCTCTGCCGATGCTGCTGCCAAAAAATTTCTAGAGCAATATCCTGTTATAAACGTCCTTCCCATCATTTATGCCCATTATGATGAAGCGTATAACTATACTGAATTTCGCGTTGACGGCGGGCAATTTGACGATTGTTCTCAGGATTTCTGTCTTAAAATTACCGATACCACTGGCGGAAACTTTGACTTTGCCAAAGAGCTCATCACCGCCGCCGGACACAACCCAGACGATTACGAACTACTTTATGAATACAAGCCCATCGTTCCCCTAGAATAATCATTCCGCTTTTGCTATAATAATAATATGTTTAAGTTAGGTCGCCTGATTCGTTACGCTGCACTCTTTGCGATTTTTATCAGCGCCTGCTTTGCCGCTAACGTCTTTGCAGAAGTCCGCATCCCCCGCACCGAAGAATTTGCCGAGAATAACATCTTATTCTACAACCCCACCAACTGCATTCCACAAAGCGCGCCCACTCTTCCAGGGAGCAATAGCGGTGGCACCATTTCTGGCAGTAGCAACGAGGAGAAGGTCTGGAGTTACTTTGCTTCTGCCGGATACGACCCTATGGTTATTGCCGCCATCGTCGGCAACATCCGGGCTGAAAGTGGCTTTAACCCCTATGTAGAGAGTTCAGCTGGCTATTTTGGGCTTTATCAAGCCGGCGGCGGTCGTAAAACCGCCCTTTTATCCGCTATGAAAAACGCCGGCCTTCATCCAGACGACGTCGGCTCCTCACCATCTCAAGACATCATAGATCGCGCCATTCAATTTCAGTTAGATTTTATGACCAGCGGTGGTGATCCTGGCAATCGCTTCGCTGGATTCATGAATAATCTCGGGGTAGTTTCCAGTCCTTCGCCCGGTTCATATGCAGAGCTTTTCTTAGTTGCCTTTGAGGGTGCTATCAGTAACCCTGAAGAAGGTACACTTTTATCGGACCCAGGAGTCCGTGCTTGGGCCTTAGCCACTTATGGCAGTGAGTATTGGCAGCATCCGGATCGTCGCCAAGAATACGCTCTTGCCGCCTACAATGCCTTCTCTGGCAGCACTTTTACACCTAGTGAAAATACCGCCACTAACACCAGCAATACCCCCACCAGCTCTCGCATTTGTCCAGAAAACGAAGACAATAGCTTTGAAGATCGTGATTGGGGTGAAGGTGGCGAGCGCATCGCCAATGCTTCTATTGAATTAACCTGGCCTTATCAAGCAGATGATACTTGTCTAGATGAGTCCGGCAATCTCGTCCAAAATTGGACATCCAATTATAATCAATGCGCTATGGGTATTAAGCCAGAATATTCTAACGCTCGCTCCCAAGTTGGTACTACCGCCGGCACTTGGACAGACTGCGGTGTTTACGTTGCTACCGCCGTTCGTTACAGCGGCGTAGACCCAAACTATGGCTCTAATATCCTGGAAATTTACAACGTTATGGTATCTAGTGATCTTTGGGAGGACGTCACCGATCTAGTCGCAGGCAACAGCGCTAATCTCATGCCTGGAGATGTCTTCCATACTGGTGGCACTGGCCATACCTTTATTTATGTTGGTGGTATCCCCAAAAATTACGGTAACGATGTTGCCGCCGCTTCTCAAGGTGGGCACACTCCTTGGCTCAAAGATTCTGTAGTCTGGTCAGACAGCCGCAGCGATCGCCCAGACGGACGCTATCATATTTTCCGCGTAAAGGGAGGAGGTGGATCATCAATAACTCTATAAAAAAACGGCTCATCATCGTTGCCATCATTACATTTATTATTGCCGCCATCGCAGCAATTATCATTGCCGTCTATTTCCAAATCAATTCCGCCACGCTTAAATTGCACGTTGCTCCGTCTTTTGCTACCATCACTATTAATGACGATCCGACTTCTCGCGGTAACAAACATCTTCGCCCCGGCAATTACACTGTTACTATTTCAGCAGAAGGCTTCTCCCCCTACTCAGAAAGCATCACCTTAGAAGCTGGGGAAACCAAAGAGCTTGTCGTTGGTTTAATCTCTAACGACCCTTCTACTGCCAATTACTATGAGACCCACCCGGAAGATGCGGAGATTTACACTTGGGCCGCCAGCATTGACTTTAGTAAAAAGTCTCAGCAACAGCTAGCAGACTACCCCATCTTAAACTATCTCCCCTTAAAAAATTCCTCTTACTCCATTGGTACTGGGCCATGCAACGAGGCCGAACTTTGTGTTAAAATCAATGCTGCCGACGGATTTTACGGCTTTGCTATTGAAGCTCTTAACAATTCCTATCCAGACAATGACATCGCCCGTTACCACGTATTAATTGGCGATAATTACATTAATGCCTTCTCGTCCCTTAATCAATCCATTATTCCAGTCACTCCAGCCGCCAATTCGGATTCTTCATCCAGCCCATCAACCAACACCATACTCCAGGAGAGCAATCAAATCAGAGCCGCTGCCAATGCGCTCTTACAGGATGCCGATGCATCAATCATTGCCATCCATCACCCCTCTGATGTCTGGGGATTTGCGAAGCTTCAGTATAACCCCACCGAAGAGCCATACCGAATACTATTCTATAAAACCGCCACTGGCTGGCAGCCAGCTTCAAAAATTGATATTTTCTTAAAATACGCGGATTATCCCGGCATCACCCGTGACATCATTCGCCAACTTAATGCTTTTTAGACTTCATCCACACTCGTAATTAAGACTTGATTCTCTTTAAAGTTCTTCACCAAACATTTTTGGCGCACTTCATCTAACTCAGAAAACACATCATCCAGCAGCACCACTGGCCGCCGCCCCGTCCGCGCTAAAATTAGCTCCGCCTCAATGAATTTCAGCGCCAACATCACCGAGCGCACCTCGCCCCTACTAGCAGAACCTTCCGCCACGCTTCCGTTAAAAATAAATTCATAACCATCTCTATGTACTCCAAATCCCGTATGTCCTAAAATTACATCCCGGCGCGTCTCTTCAGTTAGCCGTGCCAAATACTCACTTTCACTCACTTCATCACCCTGTAGCCGATATTCTATTACCGCTTCATCATCCGTTTCCGCAATCGTCCGATAAACTGTCGTTAGCCGCGCATTGCAATCGCTAATGAATTTTTTCCTAGCCTTTCGCACCAGCAAGCCATACTTTGCTAGCATCACATTCCAAGAAAATAGCTCGTTTTCCGTTACGGTTTCTTTTTTCAATAGCTCATTTCGCTGCTTCAGCGCCTTATTATATTTAGACAGGGAACTACCATAATTATCATCTAGCTCCGCCAATACTCGATCAAAGTAGTCGCGCCGCCGCGCTGGACTTGACTCCACCAGATGCAAGTCAGACGGCAAAAATAACACCACCGGGTATTTATTCTTTTTCGGCAATCTCGCCCATTTTTTATCTCCCACCAAAAAGCTTCGTTTCATCCCGTCATATGTCACTACCACCTTTTCACCACTCGTGTATAATAATTCCACCCGATAAAATTCCGCTCCCCGCTGTAAAATTTCTCCATCACCAGCCCGAAAAGACTTTCCTCTCAGCGCCAAATAAATCGCCTCTAAAATAGAAGTTTTACCAGTACCATTCTCCCCCACAATTAAAGAGGTTTTTTTGCGGCACTTTAAGCTGTACGCCTCATGACTCCTGAAGTTCCAGATTTTTACCGCATCAATTATCACATTACCCCTTACCTTTTAACGGCATAATGATATGCGTGTAATCATCCAGCTTTGCATTGGTTACCACAATTGGTGCCAATCCCCCAGAAAACCTAAATATCACTTGTGTATCACTCAAGACATTCAGCGCATCTATTAAATATCTGGCGTTCAATGTGACTTTATTAGGTTTAGTCACTTTTACTGTTATTTCTGAGTCATTCTCACCAAATTCATTTGCCACCGACGACACCGAAAACACCCCCGCTTCCTTCGCCTCGCAAATAATAGAGCCACCAGCCTCTCTAGCAAACAGCGCCGCCAATTTCGTCACTCGCGACAGCTCTGCCCGATCCAACTTTAAAATCGTCTCAGATTTTTCTGGAATCAGCCGCCTATAATCAGGAAAACTCCCGTCAATCAATTTAGATGTCAGCTCAATCTCTCCCAGCCTAAATTTTACCTGTGCATCATCAAAGATAATTTCCACCTCGTCATCATTATCCCCCAGAAGCCTCATCACCTCCGCCAGGGAACTGCTTGGCACAATCGCCTTCACTTCACTTTTCACCTTATCAATTAGCTTCTTTTCTGCCAGACGGTATCCATCCGTCGCCGCAACATACAATGCGCCATCATTAGTATTAAAATATACACCAGTAAGAGATGGCCTAGTTAAATCGTTAGAGCTAGCCACCATCACCTGTGTTAGCCCAGCCTTAAACTCTTCCACCCCTATCTTAAATTTCACAGCTTTCTTTTCATCAATTTCTGGCAATTCCGGAAAATCCTCCGCCGATGTACCGTTCATCACGGAAGAGTATTTACCCGATCGCGTCACTACCTTATCACCATTTACACTCAGGTTCACCACCTCATTACCAGGCAAGTTAGCCACGAATTCCGATAGCAATTTAGCTGGTACTGTCACTACGCCATCCTTCGCCAATGAAGTTGGCAAAAAATCTTCTACCGCCATGTCTAGGTTGGTTGTGGTGAGGGTAGTCTTCTTTTTATCCACCCTAATTAAAACATTACTTAAGACTGGTAAAGTCGTCCGTGCTCCAGCCGCCACCCTACTCACCGCACTTAGCGCCTTAGCCAGCTTTGATTGTTCAACCTCTATCTCCATAATCCTCCTTTATTAATATATTATAGTATTTGTAGTTATAGGCTATGTGGAAACTGTGTAAAACCTCCAATCCACCAGAGTAAAAACATGTAAAAATCGCGTGGAAATCCATGTGTACAAAAAACGCAAAACTCGTGTAAAACCCAGACTTTCCCACAACTCACTGCCACGCGTATGATTATTCCACAAGCCACGCAGAGTTTTTACTAAGATTTTCCACATGGTATTCCACAGGCTATTCATAAATACTCCCTCTAATTTCAGAAATCTGTTCTCTTAAGGTGAAGTTAAGTCTTAAATCTGATTTAATTTTCTTAATGCCATGCATCACCGTGGTGTGATCCTTTACTCCCACCTCAGAAGTTATCTGTGTTGTGCTCATCTGTAACTCCTCAGACAATAGATGCATCGCCACCTGTCTAGCTGTTTTAATGTGTGCCACTCGGCTTTTACCACACATCTCCTTCACGCTTAAATCGTAATATTTTGCCACCTTCTCCACGATTTTCTTGGCGGTCGGCTTACTAGTACTACTAGAGCGCACAGTTGTGTCAATATAGCCACCGCTGATCAACTCTAATGGTGTCATCCCTCGCAATTCCGCCATCGCAATTATCTGTTTAAATTCTCGGTCAAGATCACGAATATTTGTCTTCACATTTTCTGCTAAATATTGGATGGCTTCTGGCTCAATCTCCACGCCCATAAACTCCGCCATAGACTGCAGGATGGCCGAGCGATCCTCAAAGCTCGGCATCTGTAAATCAAATGCCCCACCCATCGTCAGTCTAGAGGCTAGCCGCTCATCCACAGTCTTAATCTGACTTGGCAAGCGGTCACTCGTCACAATAATCTGCTTTTCCGCTTGGTGCATATCATTAAAAATATTAAAGAATTCCTCTTGCGATTTCTCCTTACCCACAATAAACTGAAAATCATCAATAATTAAAAGATCCACTTCACGATATTTTTTTCTGAATTCATCCATCCCACCTTTCCGCACTGCTCCCACAAACTCCGTATAAAAATGATTAATAGGTATGTACAACACGCGCAGTTTTGGGTTGTTTTTTAATACTTCATTACCAATAGCCTGCACCAAATGGGTTTTACCAAGCCCTGGACCACCGTATAAGAAGAATGGATTATAGCGACCACCCGGATGCTCTATTACGGCCTTTGCTACGCTCACTGCCAAATCATTATTAGACCCCACCACAAAATTATCCATCCGGTATCGTTCACTCAGCCCAGTTGTGGATTGTTTTACTCCTCGCACTGGCACTCGTACCCCGTCATGCTCTTTTCTAGCCTTTTCAGGCGTCATTACTTCCTCTGTAGTGACTTCACGACCCTTCTTTACTTTAGGAGTATCACTTTTTAGTACATATTCCACTCGCTCAAATTTTACGTCATTTTCTATTAGCGCCTGCTTAATTTTGTCATTGTAGCGATTTTCAATATGTTTAATTTTAAACACGTTTGGCACCCCTACAATCACCGTCCCATCCTTAATATCCAATAACTCTACGCTATCAAACCAGGTTAAAAAAGACGACGCAGAAAGCTCTTGCTCCAGCTTTGCCAGCACATTTTTCCACACGTCAAACATCGTCTCTTAGACCTCCATCCATTACACTTATACCCATTATAACCGACTTTTCCACAAATCCCGTCCCCAATTTTTTATGATTTAATATGTTTTTCCCATAACAGGGGGAGATTTTCCACAAATCCCACGCCCACTCCTAAAAGACATGTGGAAAACTCGTTGATTATCGTGGAAAAGTGTGCTATACTATAACAAATATTTGCCAATTTTAAAATAATATAGAAAGATATTTATCATGCCTAAGCGTACATATCAACCACACAAGCGCCAGCGTAAAGCCGAGCATGGCTTCATGAAGCGTAATCGTTCCACCACCGGCCGCAAGGTCTTAAAGCGTCGCCGCATCAAAGGCCGCGCCCGTTTAACCTATTAGAGCAAGAGTTTAAAGAACTCTTATGCTATAATAAGTAAAACGGAGGTATTTTGAAGCGCTATTTTAATACCATAAAAACCTTATTATCATTTGCCAACGAACGTCGCCTCGGCATTGTTCAGCTTTTTGTTAGTGAAATATTTTCTTGCTTAACTTCACTTTTACCACCCATTGCTACTGCAGGCATCATCGGCGTCATCACAGAAAACAACTTCAACGGCATCTGGATTTATGTCGCGCTTTACCTCATCTTTTATGTAGCTAACCTTGCCTGTATTGCCTGGAACCACCGCTCTTACCGCGATCTCTCCGGGTATTATCAGCATACCGTTCAGCAAATGCTAATCAATCACATCACAGACAACGAGGCCATTTTTGATAAAATTTCACGAGGCAAGATTATTGCCACCTGTACAGAAGATGTCCGCTTCATGGTAGATGTATTAGAGTCCGCCTCTAATGCCACCGCCGGGCTAGTCCAGCTCGTTTGTATCTTCTTCACCTTTTTATTTTATAGCCCCTTTGTAGCGGTCATCGCTGCAGCCATTGATGCCGCCTATCTCATCTTAATGAATCATAACGCTCACTATGTCGCGCGTCATTACGA
This sequence comes from Candidatus Saccharimonadota bacterium, assembly GCA_017405345.1. GTDB lineage: Bacteria > Patescibacteriota > Saccharimonadia > Saccharimonadales > Saccharimonadaceae > Nanosyncoccus. The sequence continues at coordinate 12,056 of JAFRAP010000023.1, read as the reverse complement.
GGGGACTCGTAAATACGAGGACAAAACCGCAGACCTACTCACCCAAATGCTCACAAACTTAAAGCAGGTGAAATCTTTAAATCTCATGCCCAATCTTAACAAAAAAATTGAGCGCTCCAAGTCCGAGTGGATTGAACAATACGGCCGTAAGTATAAATATTATTTCACTCGCTATGCCAAGCTCCCTTTCATTGTTTATGGTGGTAAAATCCTCCTTTACGTTCTACTCGGATATTTGGTCATAAATGGCCAAATCACCATTGACCGGCTAGTCTTGCTCATTAGCTACTTTGAAATGTCCATCACCCATAGTAATACCATCCTAGAAAACCTCTTAAATCTTAGCAGCTATGGTGTGCGCGTTCAGCGCGTTAAGAATATCCTTGACTACACCAGCGATAGTGCCATAGATTACGGCGACATAGAAAATGATTACATCAGCGGCTCCGTCACCTTTGACGACGTCTACTATGCCGTTAAAGGCAAGACTATTTTAAACAACGTCTCTTTCAAGGTCTATCCCAATGAAATCACTGCCATTGTTGGCCGCCCTGGCTCCGGCAAGACCACCATCGTTCACTTGCTTTATCGTCTGCATCGGATTAAATCTGGCTCTATTTTGCTAGATGATGAGAGTATTTATAATTACTCTGAGAAGGTTTATTCTTCTAATATCTCCGGCGTCTTTCAGAAATCTCTAGTATTTAAGATGAGCATTAAGGATAATCTTTCGCTCATAGATCCTAACCCAGAACATCAAATTGCCGCCTGTAAGCGCGTGGGCGTGCATAAAGCCATCAAAGCTTTACCAAAGGGTTATGACACCATCATTGACAGCGAGGATAGTCTTCTCACTGATGGCGAGACCCAAAAGCTCGCTCTGGCTCGGGCGCTGCTTTCCAAAGCTGAAGTACTTTTACTAGACGAAGTCACCAGTAACATTGATCCAACTTCTACCACAGAAATCTCTGAATTATTAAAAGACCTCAAGGAAGATCACACCATCATCATTGCCACACATAAGCCAGAGCTAATGGAAATTGCTGACCGCGTCGTAGTTCTAAAAGACGGCAAGGTTGCCGCCAAGGGCACCAATAAAGAAGTTTATAAAAAGTCCAAACTATATCAAGATCTTCGCCAGGCTACTTTTACTGGCCCCAGTGAACTCGCTGAAGATGATGTATAATATAACTGTATGCTAGCTAAAAAATACCGGTTTCATTCTCGCGGAGGCGTTCGTCACACTTACCAAAAGGGAAAGACTATCCGTTCGCCTAAGCTCTCGTTAATTTACGTCGCTAATGACCGTGGTTTTCAGCGCTTTGGTGTAGTCGTTTCTAAAAAAATTGAAAAAACCGCCGTCAAGCGCAATCGTATCCGCCGTCGCATCTATGAAGCCGTCCGTGCTGAACTTCCCAGTTATCCGGTTAAAAACGACTGCCTTTTTGTTGTTTATTCCAAAGATCTTTTAACCATGCCCCACGCTGAGCTTTGCGCGCTTGTCCATAGTCTCTTAGCCCAGAGTATGGTATAATATATCTATGTTTGAGCTAATTGACTTAATAATCGTTCGTCCCATTATCAATATCCTTTTTGTGATTTATAATTTTGTCGGCGATTTTGGTGTCGCTATTATTATATTCACCGTCCTCGTTAAATTTTTAATGTGGCCACTCGTTAAGCGGCAACTCCATCAGACCAAGCTCATGCGTAAAATTCAGCCAGAGCTAGCCGAGATTAAAAAGAACTGTAATGGCAATCGCCAGCTAGAATCTCTTCAAATGATGGACCTCTATAAGCGCTATAATATCAAGCCTTTTCGTTCAGTCTTGACATTATTCATCCAGCTACCCATCTTTTTCTCACTCTTCATGGCCATTAATGTCATGGTGCGTCCTCAGCCAGACCAGGGCACCACCTGTGGCAACACCAACGTCTCCTACTGCGCCTACGCTCCAGTTCGTTCGCTCAGCCGCATTGACGACATCATCAAGGAGCAAGACAGCTATTTTTCTGAGGTAGAGGCCAAGCAAAAAGATTCCTCTGCGCCAGACCCTACTTATACTTTTGCCCCCAAGCTCTTTGGCCTAGTAGATCTTAACGCTCGGGCTGGCTTTACTTCCGTTAGTGCCATCATCGTGATGGTTTTTGCTCTTGCCGCCGCCTTTTGTCAGTACTATATGGCTCGGCAGCAAAGGCCGTCAGACCAGTCTAAAAAGTCCCGTTCCTTCCGCCAGCTCATTAAAGAGGCTGCTGATGGCAAAGAGCCAGACCAAGCCGACCTAAACAACATGGTCTCTGGCCAGATGTCTTACATGATGCCACTAATGATGCTACTTATCATGATTAACCTTCCAGGCGCCATCGTCTTCTACTACCTGCTCTCTAATATCGTCACCATTACCCAGCAAAAAATCGTCCTACATAAAACTTTTGACGACATGGACAATGCCGCCGACAAAAAGATCTTAAAAGAGCTTAAGTCCGTTAAAAAAATTCGTGAAGCTGAAGTAGTTGAGAACAAGAAGACCGGTACCCGCATTACCCGCATTTCTGCAAAAGACGCCAAAAAGGGTGGTAAAAAGAGTAAACGAAAGGAATAATTATGAATAAAGACGAGTCAATTCGTTTTGCCACCAAATATTTAGAGGATCTGCTTTCCTTTTTTGGGATTAATGTTGCAGTTTACTCTACCATTGAGGACGATGTCATTCAGCTCTCCGTTCCGTCCACCTCGCTGAACTCGCTGCTCATTGGTAAAAATGCAGACAATCTACGCTCACTACAATACATTGTCTCCATGTCACTTGCCGCTCGTGACGCCGAGGTCACTCGCGTTAATGTAGACGTAGCGGATTATAAGCGTCAGCGTGCCGACCGTATTGCCGATAAAGCAGAAAATTGGATTAAAAAAGTTCGTGAAACCGGCGAGCCTATGACCTTAGAGCTAAATGCCGCAGATCGTCGGGTGGTACACAAGCTTGCTCAAGATTATTCCGACATAGAAACACATTCTGAGGGCGAAGGTCGTGAGCGCCACCTGATCATCTCAAAGGTAGCTGATGCTGAGTAGTATCACCAAGAAGCAAAAGCTCATCTTAGACTTCATCGCTCAGTTTTCTGAGGAACATAACTACTCCCCATCTTATCGTGAAATTGCCGCTGGGCTGGGCTTAAGCTCCGTCGCTTCAGTGGCAGAGCATATCAATAATCTCGTTCATATCGGCGCTTTGCGTAAGGTTCCAGGCGCCGCCCGCTCTCTAGAAGTCATAGACCTATCTTACCCAGAGACTACCGCGCTCTTTCGTTTTAGGCTCACCACAGCCACGCCAGACGAGGCGGCCATTCTCAGTAATGCTGCGGCTATTTTAGGACTGGATTTGTCTGACTCGCTGACCGAGCCACCCGCCGATTCTGCCGATTAATCCATCCCGGCTAGCTTAATTAGATAAATCGCCGTACGGTCTTTTTGTGCGCTTAATACCCAGTGCCACGCCGGCGTCAATAGGTAACATGCCAGGATGCATTTAATGAACCAGACGTGTTCGTAGCCAGTTGCCGTTGGCTGGAATTTTACCCACGGCAAAATACTATAGGCCGGCATCCCCAGATTGGCTGTATGAGTTAATACTAAAATCGCCACAATAATCAGCACATAAATATAGTATTTCACTAAGATTTTTCTAAAAGTCTTTCGCCAAAATGGCACTGGCTCTGTTGCGATTAATGTGCGGCTTCCGTATAAAATTCCAGAGATTAGCAAAAACATCTGTACCCCCACATTCGCCCAAAAAGCCAGTTCCGAATGAACAAAGCCCTGTAAAATATGGCACAAAACAATTAGCACCATTGCCACAAAGCGGGTTAAGCTGATGGAGTAATCAACCATTTCAGCCGTCCGTTTAATAAATAAATTACCGGAATTTCTAGAATCATCACTATCACCACACCTAGCACACCATAAATAATTCCGGGCAGCGTCAGGCCTAATCTATACGTGATTAAATTTAGTAACCACGGAGCCAAAACATGAAACATCAGCGACATGTGTGTCCCCATAATGATTAGGGAGCTTTTTCCACAATATTGTAGCCAGCGTAATTTTAAAAGCTTCCTTACGGCGTATGCTAGCCACATCACTCCCACAGAGCCAAGTACTGCCCGCAAAACAAACAGCCCAGGCTTTGCTCCTAGTCGCAAAAAGCTAAAATTCACATAGCCAGTCAATGCTTCTGTACAGACCATCGCTAATATTATGGCAGTTATCAAGCAGCCAGCTCCGCCTATCGCTAAGCATAGCTCGCGGCGCTTTTTTACTCGGCGCACTAGGCGTTCCAAAATCCAGCCAATGCCCAGGAATGTTGCGCAGGCATATCCTCTAAATAGCGCCGTCACTGGGTAATAAATCACTTGGTGAGCTGTTTCTCCTACGTGGCGCTGCAACCATAACAATGCATAGCCTGCTATCGTCCCCACTATGATGCCACTCAAAATCACCATCCAGCCGAGCTTCTTTGCTCGCATTCGCAAAGCTTTAAAAAACACCACGCAGGCGATTAAGTATGAGGACAGATACCAAATTGCCCCAATGCCATAACCACAAGCCGTCTTATAAATATCCCATAGTGCATTAGTAAAAGCTGGCGCTCCCGTACATAAATCATAGACTAGCTTAACTACTACTGCAATAACACTAAATACCAAGTATGGCTTTAAAATTTTCTTCGCAGTTGCTTTTAAATCCCGCTTCGCGGTTTTCTTGGTTGAAAACAGCCAACCACTTAAAATTAAGAAAATTATCACACAAAAGGATGCTGCAAAATTCTGGAATATTGACCATTCACCCTGCACGTGTCCATAGACAATCAACAGAATACCCACACCTTTTGCGATGTCTATCCAATCATACCTCCGCATTAAGTTTATTATAACACAGCAAAAAGTGCTATTATAAATAAAAGGATTCTATTATGCACGATTTTGACTATCTCTCGCCATCTCAAATTTATTTAGACGCCGCCTGCCAATCATTACGGCCTCGCCCGGTGATTGACGCCCTCAATGAATATTACACCACCCACAATTCTTGTGGCGAACGGGTCAAATATCAATGGGGCCAGCTCACTGATGAAAAAGTTTCTGCTACGCGTGCTAAAGTGTTAGACTATCTCAAATTAAAAAAGCGCGATTACTTTGTCTCTTTTACTCTCAATACCACCTATGGTCTTAACTTAATCTTGAGTCAGCTTAATCCCACCAAGGCCAATCTCCAACAAGTCGTCACCAGCGACATTGAGCATAATTCGCCGTTTCTTTCTACGATGTCTTTTGCTGAGCGCCATCAGCTCCCGCGTCTAGTTCTCACTCGTGCCGCAGACGGCTCTATCAACCCAGCAGATATTCCCGAGCGCTCACTAGTCGTTGTTAATTGTGCATCCAATATTGACGGGCGGAAGCTCCTTAATTTAAAAGATGTCATTAAAAAAGTTCATAAAACCGGTGGACTTATTGTCATTGACGCCGCTCAGGCCATGGCCCACAGTGCCGACATTCTCCATAAAACCAGCCCAGATGCAATTTGTTTTTCTGCCCACAAGCTATATGCTCCATCATTAGGCGTAATGGTTATTAAAAAATCTCTTACTGAGTATATTGATACTAGCTTTATTGGTGGTGGCATGGTAGATGATGTCAATAAAAACAAATATTTATTATCTTCCGAAAATCCTGATCATCTTTATACTAAATTTGAGTCTGGGCTTCAGGCCTTTGGCGAAATCATCGCACTAGGCGCTAGCCTAGACTGGCTGAGCCAGCTACCTAAAAGCACCCACGAAACTTTTAAGTTAAACTACACCACTCTGTTTAATTTTCTTAGCGCTCAGGATAAATTCAGGCTTGTTAATCAGTCCGTTAACCCCACCATGTCCTTCTACGCCGAGGGTCTAGATAGCCACCTATTGGGGAGAGCTTTAGCAGATGAAGGCGTTATGGCCCGCACTGGGTATTTCTGCGTCCACTATTATCTAAGCCACGTCAAAAAATATCCGCCACTCGTCCGATTTTCTTTGGGCTACCATAACCGCACAGAAGACATTTCTCGCACTATAGAACTGCTATCGCGCATTGCTTTAAATTAAAGTCCGATTTTGCCTATGCTTGCCATTTTCTAGGCCGCGTGCTAGCATGACTTTAATACCTAGGGACAAATGAACACTAAAGTGACATCAAGATAAAAGCTAATTGAGAGGTAACTCTATGAAAAATCCCCCTAAATTTTTGATTGCAAAATCTTTTCTTATCGCCACAATAGCGCTAAACGCCCTTCCCATTGGGAAGGTTTCTGCCGCTAGTATTACTGACTTTCGTGCTGGTAATATCATGAGCGATGCCGTGATGCGCAATTACACCAGCATGAGCCAAGCAGATATTCAGACTTTCTTAAAATCAAAAAATCCTTGTAACGACACAAATACTGCCAAGGCTAATCAATACATTGCTCGCGGCTATCAATATCATATTAAAAACGGTCGTTTTGTTTGCTTGGCAGACGAAACTTTCAATGGCAAAACCGCCGCCCAGATTATTTATGAGGCCGCCCGCAAATATCAAGTTAATCCCCAAGTGCTAATTGTGCTTTTGCAAAAAGAGCAGGGACTTATCACTGACACCTGGCCAAACCACCTGCAATATCGCGCTGCCACTGGCTATGGCTGCCCTAGCTCCTCCGCCTGCGCAGCTCAATACGCTGGTTTTGAAAATCAAGTTCACTCTGCCGCCAGCCTATTTAATACTGTCTTAAATGGTGGCTGGAGTAACTATCCGGTAGGGAATCGTCACGTGCAATACCATCCTAACTCCGCTTGTGGCGGTACCACCATCAATATTGAAAACAAAGCCACTTCAGCACTTTATCGCTATACGCCATACCAACCCAATTCCGCCGCACTTGCTGCTGGCACTGGCGTTGGCGACAGCTGCAGCTCTTACGGCAATCGCAACTTTTATTATTATTTCACCACCTGGTTTGGTAGTACTCAGGCTCTCCCCACCGCCACTAAAGCCGCTGCTACCACCGCGACTTTTACCTCGGCCCCCACTCAGCAAATCACCAACAATATAGTCATTCCAGACGGCGACTTTATCCTCACTACTCCATCAGGTAAAGCTTTAGACATTGCTTATGGTGGGACTACTAATGGCGCCAACGTTCAGATTTATCAGCAAAACAACACCCCCGCTCAGGTTTTTCATATTACGCTTGGCAAGGACGGTTATTATACCATTAAGAACCCTAGTTCCGGCAGAGTCTTAGACATCACCTATGGCTCCACCCAGAACGGCGCTAATATCCAACTTTATGACAACAATAACAGTTGCGCTCAAAAGTGGGCCATCCAGCTCGTGGGCAATCGCTACACTTTTCTCAGCGCTTGTTCTGGCAAAGCATTAGATGTAGCAGGTGGCGCTATTGGCGCTAACGGTGCCAACGTTCAGCTCTATCAGAGTAATGGCACCGCCGCTCAAAGTTGGGACCTCATCAGCCTAAAGCGCGCTTCCGTTGCTGATGGTAAGTACAGCGTCCTCACGCCCAGCAATCTCTCCCTCTTCGTTGACGGCGGCAGCAAGTTGAATGGTGCCAATGTCAAAATCTGGACTGCCACTGCCTCTGGCTCTAATCTTTGGCAATTTAGCAAGGGCACAGACGGATTTTACACTATTAAGAATCCCCAGTCTAACAAAGTACTAGATGCTGCCTATGGTGGCACCACTAACGGCACCAATGTCCAACTTTATGATAGTAATAATACTTGCGCCCAAAAGTGGATTATCACCAGGAGTAACGGCTTTGCCACCATCAAGAATGCTTGCTCTGGGTTAGCCCTTGACGTGAGCTATGGCGCCATTTCCACTCGGGGAACTAACGTCCAGCTCTATACTGCCAATAAGACCGATGCCCAAAAATGGACGCTCACCAAGCGCTAGTGGTATAATCAATATAATAATATGGTTTGTGTTGCTGCATTTATCATCCTTTGTCTCATTTCCGTCGTAGTCGGCTTCCTTAGTATTTTTAAAAAAGATATTGGTGCCAAGTGGTGGAAGGTCTTTAAAAAGGCTTGGCACTGTGTCTTTAAAAAGGTGCGCCTACAAAAGTGCGATACTAACTTTAAAGAGGATGTTAAAAACTCCATTCTGAAAAAAGTTGTCATTAAGCACCCCAAATGGGTTAAGCCCATCTCTATCGCCATAGAAGTCATAGCTGTGCTAATTGTGTTTGTCACCGTCTGGTCTATCGTTATCGCCATTAAGTCACTCCTGGCACTCTGGGTTTTTGGCACCTGCAACGTTTCTCAGCCGTCACAATGCTCTCTTGGCGCAGAAGTTTGCAGTATTGACCAAGCCGAGCCTACCAATCTGATTGAAAAGCTCGGTCAAGGCTTTGGCGAATGGGGAGAAATTTTTGCTGCCATCCCAGATCGGCTTAAAACTTGGGATGCTAACAGTTTCAAGGTTACCACTGTGGCTGACCTTGGCAACCCAGAAGGCTCCACCGTACTAGAGATTATTGACCCCGGATGCTCAGTCTGTCTGCAGTCTTATCGCAATCTTCAGAAAGATCAGGATTTTCTAGAGGCTCACCAAGTTAAGTTCGCAATCTACCCCATTACACTGCCAGATGGTTCCTATAAATTTAAAAACTCTGGCCTGCTTGCCCGCTATCTTTATGCTGCCACCCCAGGCTATTCCGCCCAGTTGCTGGAGCGTATTTTTACTGAGCGCAATGATGACGGCGTCAACTACCAGACCGTCTTTAATGAGCAGCTTTCTGCCGAGGACGCCAAGGCTACCATAGAAGAGTGGCTCATCGGCTGGGGAGCCAGCGCAGCGGACGTCACTAAAATTTCTGAGCTAGCCAACTCTGCCGCTGTGGAAGACATACTCCAATCCACAAAGCATATCGTGGAGCAAGAGATCAACGCTAAGGGTATCCCCGTAATGCTCGTTGATGGGCGTAAAGTTAGCGGGCTGTTCAAGGCACCAGAATAATAATACTATTGCTTTTTTATCAAAGTGGTGGTATCATGATGCCAAATGGCAAAAAATAAACATAAATCAGCATATCGTCCTCGTAAAAAAACCATTCGGCATCCGATTTTAATCTTGCTGATTTGTTTAATTATGGCTTTTGGCTTACTCTGGGGACTAAAATTAGTGATAGATTATATCACTAGCCCACCCCCCACAGAAGAGCCTGCCACTATTGAAATCATCCCCACTATTCGCCCTACAGATACCACCAGTACGGATGGTGAGCCTGCTGCCTCAGATGACCCAGCCAAGACTCCTCTTCAAAATGAAGGTGCTAACCCTAGTCAATCCTCCGGCTTGACTGGCTCTATCACCTATGCCGCCGTTAGCGGTGACAAGCTTGTTATTCGGGTTTTAATTGATCAGCTCGTTGGGGAACAGGGCACCTGCTCGCTCACGCTTTCTCGGTCTGGCCGCAAAGATATTACCAAGGCTGTTAACACTATGGACAATCCATCATCTTCCACTTGCCAAGGTTTTGACATTCCACTCACAGAGCTCGCCAAGGGTACCTGGAACATAAAAATTAACATTAGCGCCGGGGGGAAACTCGGCCAACTAGAAGGACAAGTATCTTATGATTGAAACCACCATCTCCACTAACCAGGCCGTCCGACGTTTTGACCGCCGCCATTTACTCCTTTTAATTTTTAGCTTCTGCATGGTGGCCACCCTTTCTTTCTTGATTATGAAAGGTACTGAATTAGTCAGGGCCGGGCGACTAGACGGTTTTCGCCCAGGCAATATCATCAGCGACTATGTCATGAGTAATTACAAGTCTATGTCCGAGGCAGAAATTCAGGCCTTCTTAAAATCAAAAAACTCCTGCAACGACACCAGGCTTTATCTGGCACAGCAGTATTCTGGCTATCAGTATCACATTGAAAACGGTCACTTTGTCTGCATGGCGGATGAGCGCTTTGATGGGGAATCTGCTGCGCACATTATCTGGCAAGCCGCCCAAGATTACCGTATTAACCCACAGGTCTTGATTGTGCTATTACAAAAAGAGCAAAGCCTAGTTACCGATACTTGGCCCAATCATATCCAGTACCGTGCCGCTACCGGCTATGGTTGCCCAGACACCGCCGCTTGTAGCGAAAAATACTACGGCTTTAAAAACCAGGTTCGCCGTGCCGCAGAAATGTTCCGCACCGTCTTAAATGGTGGCTGGACTAACTATCCAGTAGGCTATAACTATGTTCAGTATAATCCCAACGCTGCCTGTGGTGGCACTACAGTTTATATTGAGAACCTCGCTACCTCAGCGCTTTATCGTTACACTCCGTATCAGCCTAACGCCTCCGCCTTAGCCGCTGGCTATGGTCGTGGTGACGGTTGTGGCGCCTATGGCAACCGCAACTTTTATCTATATTTCCTGGATTGGTTTGGTAATCCACAGGGCTTCTCTGCCGTCCAGACTTCACTCCCAGCAGGGGATTACTATATCGCTATGAACGGTGATTACGAGAAGGTTCTGCAGCTTGACTCAGATAACAAGAATAACGGCACTAAATTCATGCTGGCCTCTCGCAAAACGGCCGATACCTTCACTCTGCAAAAAAATGCCAATGGTACCTATACTCTGATAGATCAATACAGCGGCAGAGTCATTGACGTGCCAAATGCTGCTGCCGCTAACGGCACAGTTTTGCACCAGTACGACGCCAACGGCACTGCCGCTCAACAATGGTATCTTTATGATAATACAGACGGTACTTTTAGCCTTGGCTCTGCTGTTAATCGCGAGCTAGTACTCTCTATTGACCAAGATGAAGAGTCTGCCACCTATAAGCGCCTAGTTCTGGGTTATTATAATTACAGTCCTAATCAATCTTTCCGCTTCATTCAGACCAAGCCACCCGTTGCTGACGGCACTTACTTTGTCAATTCTGGCCTTGGCTCTAACTTGGTTATAGACATTGCTGGTGGTGCGGTCACCGATATGGCTAATGCCCAGGTTTATACACTTAATCGTACTGACGCCCAAAAGTTCCAGTTTACCTTTGATCAAGCCAGTGGCACCTACACTCTTATGAACGTTAAAGCTAATAAGGCACTTGATGTTTATATCGCCTCTAACCAAAACGGTGCCAATATCCAACTCTACACTAGCAATCAGTCTAATGCTCAGCGTTGGTATATTTACCCGCTGGCCGATGGTAAGTATGAGCTAGTCTCTGCCTGTTCTAATAAAGCTGCTGATGTCACCGGTGCTGGTCGTACTCCAGGCACCAATCTCCAGACCTATCAGCGCAACGGCTCTGCAGCCCAGAGTTGGACTTTCACTACAGAAGATCAGCTGCCAGATACGCTTGAGGGCACTTATACCATTACCAGCTCTCTCAGGGATAAGTTTGCTCTTGATGTGGCTGGCGGCGCCAGAACCAATGGTGCTAATGTCCAACTTTATGATGCCAACGGCACTGAAGCCCAACGTTGGAAATTAGTCTATAATATGTCGGACGACACCTACACAATTATTAATCCTATCTCTAACTTGGCCTTAGACGTAGCTGGTGGCGCCAAGATTGACGGTGCCAACGTCTGGCTTTACAGCCAAAACGGCACCGCTGCCCAAAAATGGTTTATCTACTCTACTGCTGATGGCTACTATGAGATTGTTTCTGCTCATGCTGGTAAGGCTCTAGACGTTGCTGGTGCTGGCCGGGTTAATAAAAGCAACGCCCAAATTTACACTCGCAATAATACACCCGCCCAAAAGTGGACTTTCACCAAAGAATAATTACCACGGCCAAAAAATGAATTGATAGGGAAATAGCAGGTGGCTATTGTTTAACGCGGACGAATATAAGAAATACACAATTGCGTATGCTATAAAGATTTTTAAATAAAATTTCTGCTGCCCAGTAGTTTTTGCATGAGTGACCGCTTCTATAAATAGTGGAATCTGAAACACTAAGAAGTAGTCAGACATTCTGTATCCGTAAGGCACTAAGAAC
>JAFRAP010000022.1 GCA_017405345.1 Candidatus Saccharimonadota bacterium | reverse complement strand
CCTTTAGGATTCATGGTAAATTTCCATTTATTCTTGACGATATGGTAAATGTTAAGGACCATTTTGATAGTAACTCCGTAGATGCGGTATTTGCAGTCTATTCTTTATTTCATTTACCAGAAGATGACCTTCACAAAGTCTTATCTGACGTCTATGATATTCTAAAAACTAACGGGGTTATCGTTTTGTCATATCAGCTGGGAACGGGAGAAGAATTCGCTGATGAGCCATATTTAGGGGAAAACGGGAAGAAGATGCTTTATATGAACTATCAAACCAATAAAGAAATGGAATCAACTTTAAGTTCTATAGGTTTTGCTGATATTTATAAGAAAGAAAAAACAGAAACCGATGACAAAGCAATAAATAATAATGATGCTGTTACCGTATTCAGAATAATGAGAAAAATATAGCATATTCCGACTAGGTCAAATTATTGGGATTTAACGGATAAGATTATAGAGGTAAATTACGATTTTTGATACGTTTTTTGCTGCAAAAACGGCATAAAAATAGCCCTCTGTTTTCACAGGGGATTTAATAGACATTGATAGATTGCGGAATAGATAAAAATAATTTTATAAACCGTTTGGTGGGTTGTGAGGGATTTGAACCCCCGACCTTCTCGGTGTAAACGAGACGCTCTAGCCAACTGAGCTAACAACCCGTATTGTAACTATTATTTTACCATATATTATGGTAAAATAATAGGGTAGAAAAGGAGTTTTAATGGCGGAAAAAACTGACAATACGGAAAATACCCCAATTTTTAAAATGCGGCACACTCTGGCGCATGTGTTGGCGGCGGCGGTAAAGGAACTTTATCCGGAGACAAAATTTGGTATTGGCCCGGCGATTGACGATGGCTTTTACTACGATATGGACTTTGGTGGGGAGAAGGTGGTAGAAGCGGATTTGGCTAAAATTGAAAAGAAGATGCGCGAGATCTTAAAGCGAGGCTTTAAGATGGAACGAGAAGCACGCCCGCGAGCAGAGGCTCTAAAATGGGCAAAAGATACTGGGCAAAAGTACAAAGTAGAGATTATTGAGGATTTACCAGAAGGTGCGGTGATTTCGTTTTATACGATGGTGGGGCCAAAAGGAGAAGTGATATTTGAAGATCTCTGTAAAGGCCCACACGTGGAGAAGACAAAAGAAATTGGCGCATTTAAATTGGTAAAAGTAGCAGGCGCTTACTGGAGAGGGGATGAAAAGCGTGAGATGCTAACGCGTATTTACGGATTAGCTTTTGAGACGGAACAGGAGCTGAAAGATTATGTGGCTTGGCAAGAAGAGGCTAAAGCGCGAGACCACCGTAAACTGGGGCAGCAACTGGAATTGTTTTGTAATTCGCCATTGGTAGGGTCTGGGTTGCCACTATTTACACCACGTGGAACAGTTTTAAGAGAGATGCTAAACCGTTTTGCGCAGAGCTATCGGGAGGAGAGAGGCTATAAAAAAGTCTGCATTCCACACATTGCGAGCGTAGATTTATACAAGACTTCTGGTCACTATGAGAAATTTCCAGAGATGCTGCAATTTGTGAGTCAGGAGAGCGGCGACCATTTGGCGATGAAGCCGGTGAACTGCCCACATCACTCGCAGATTTTTGCGAGTGTGCCACGCTCCTATAAAGAATTACCGGTAAAATACCTAGAGACTACGATGGTTTATAGAGATGAACGGAAGGGCGAATTAGGTGGATTATCTAGGGTGAGAGCCATTACTCAGGATGACAGCCATGTGTTCTGTACGGAAGACCAAGTTGGAGATATTTTTGGTGAGTTGATTGAGTCTGCAAAAGATTTGTACGAGAAAGTAGAGATGAAGCTGCGCCTGAGATTATCCTTCCGGGACGATAGCGATGGATATATTGGTACGCCAGAGATGTGGGAGAAGGCAGAGAATGCCATCCGTGAAATGGCAGAGAAGTTTAAGATGGATTACTTTATTGGTGAGGGTGAGGCAGCAATGTATGGGCCAAAGATGGATTTTATGGCGGTAGATGCGTTAGGTAGAGAGTGGCAACTCGCAACGGTGCAGCTGGATTATGCTATGCCGAGCCGCTTTGGGCTAGAATATGTGGCAGAGGATGGCACTAAGCGTACTCCGATTATGATTCACTGTGCGCTAATTGGCTCTATAGAGCGTTTTATGAGTGTGTTTATTGAACACACAGCGGGATGGTTCCCATTTTGGTGTGCGCCAGAGCAGGTGAGAATCTTAACAGTGGGCGCTGGCGCGTCTTCTGCGGCTCAAGGGGCGATGAATGACCAAATAATGAATTATGTGGGGAAGATTACTAAGATATTGGACGGCGTGGTACTGGAAGAGCCAATAAAGCGGAATGACTTGCGTTATGAGGTGGATAGCTCTACCGATTCACTAGGGAAGAAGATTAAGCGTGCCACGGAGATGAAAATTCCGTGCGTGCTGATTGTGGGGCCAAAGGATGCAGAGGCGGGAGAAGTGAGTGTGAGGCTGCGTGACAAGGAGGAGAAAGTGAAGTTGGATGAGCTTGCAGGGTATCTCAGGGGGCTTTAATACTCCTATTATAGTTATTGTGGGGCCGACTGGTTCAGGAAAAACTGGGGTAGCGATTGAGATCGCGAAAGAGATTGGCGGAGAGATTATTTCGGCGGATTCACGAGCTATTTATAAAGAAATGGATTTGGGTACGGCAAAGCCATCTAAGGCAGAACAGGCGGCAGTGCCGCATTTTGGGATAGATTTGGTAGTGCCGGGAGAAAGATTTACGGTAGCAGACTGGAAGGCTTATGCTGAACAAAAAATTAAAGAAATTAGAGGGCGAGGGCATATCCCGATGATAGTAGGGGGAACAGGTTTATATGTGGATGCGCTGGTCTATAATTACCAATTTACGGAAGCGGCAAAAAAGAATTATACGGATAGACAAGAGATGAGCACAGACTATGTAATTTTTGGCATAAAATGGTCAAGCGAGAAGCTAAAGCAAAGACTGATGGAGCGAGTGAATAAATTATTTGTTCAGGAGCTATATGGGGAGACAAAGCATCTGGTGAAAAAATATGGCTGGGATAGCCAGGCAATGAAGAGCAATATTTATCAGTTTGCTTGGAAATATCTGCAGGGGGAGATGAGCCTAGAGGAAGCAAAGCAGGCTAATTTGTATGACGATTATCATTTAGCAAAACGGCAGATGACATGGTTTAAGCGAAACTCGGAAATTAAATGGTTGCCACTTGAAAAACTGAAGCCAGCTGTGCTAAAATGTATACAAGATGAGCAAAGAAAATAATACTCCAGTAGAAAAATTATTTGGATCTAAAACGCGCACTAAATTACTGGCATTATTCTTTGAAAATACTGAGCATTCTTACTATGTGAGAGAAATTACCAGGGTGATTGGCGAGCAAATTAACTCTGTACGGAGAGAGTTACTGAACTTAGACAGTATCGGAATTATAAAGAGCGAGACTTATGATAACAAGGTTTATTACTCAGCCAATACAAAACACCCGTTTTGCCGGCCATTGACGGAGATGTTTTCTAAAAAAATTAATACAGCCAAGTCAAATGATGTGCGGCAAAGTACCTGGGAAGAGTACATCCGGCCAGTGCGGAATTATCTGAAGGCGCTACTAGTGACTAACCGAGTACCAGGGCAGGAAGGGATTGACCTTTTAATTGTGGGGGATGATAGAACAAAGAAGCTGACTCACTGGGCAGAAGTAGTAGAGAAGAAGCAAGGTAAGCCACTTAACTATGTCATTATGAGCAGAGATGATTATTTATACAGAAAGAGTGTGCGAGATAGGTTCATTGCGGAAGTGCTGGAGATGGATGTGAGCGAGCTGATTGACCCAGAGAAGATTTTAAGACAATAATAGGTTGATAAGGAGGTAAAATGTTTGAGATAGAGAGTAAAAATCCGGATGAAATTACAATAATTACTAAAGAAGCTAACGTAACCTTTAATATTGCAGAGTCTGAGATTGATGGGCGTCTGGCGGTGGGGAAGATAAAGGGGCCGGGCGAGTTTGAGATTGGTGACGTGACTATTCGGGGAGTTGGAGTGGAGAACGGACAGACGATCTATGACGCAGAAGTGGGGGGAGTGCATATAGGAATTATTGGAGGAACAGAGCAGGGGCTAGACGACCTAGGAGTGTCTGATATACTCTGTACTTCTTCTGTGCGAGCAGTGAGAGAGATTGCGCCAAAGCTGGTGATTGCGATGGGGAATATTGACGGGATGGTATCTGAACTGAAATTAACCGCCCGGACGGAAAAGAAGCTGAAGATAAAGAATGCCGATGCTTTGCCAGTAACACTAGAGGTGGTAGCGCTGAATTGAGGTGGGTATGACACAGGTTTGGTCGGTGCTAATAGTCTTGGTGGTGATTCTTGGCTCAGTGATTTTACATGAGCTGATGCATGGGTTGGTGGCGTATTGGCTAGGAGATAATACTGCAAAAGATAGTGGCCGGCTGACGCTAAACCCGTTAAAGCACATTGATCCTTTTATGTCGGTGCTTTTACCACTATTATTATATGTAGCAGGTGGGCCAGTGTTTGGTGGAGCTAAGCCGGTGCCGGTAAACCACTACAGATTAAAGGGTGGGCCGTGGGGGATGGCATTGGTGGCGATAGCTGGGCCGCTGACAAATTTCTTAATAGCACTAATTAGCTTTTTAGTGGGGTATTATACAGGTTGGCTGATGAGTGGTGGGATAGCAGACGAAATCCTGACAAATTTAATTGTCATAAATCTTGGCTTTATGGTGTTTAACCTGTTACCAATTCCGCCGTTAGATGGCTCTAGAGTATTATACGCAATCGCACCAGATGGGGTGAGGGCAGGGATGGAGAGGCTAGAGCGAACAGGCGGGATGATGCTGGTGTTGGTTTTAGTAGTGTTCTTTAGTACGGCACTGAGTAAGATTATGAGCGGAGCGATTCTGATGATTTTACAATTCTTTTATTTCTTAGTGGGCGGGCAGATGTTATAATAGAAATAACCCTGGTGAGACATGATTTTCCTGAATAGTCATGTTTAGGGGATTTCGTGGCTTATCACCGTGGTGATGAGCATAAGATTTTACCCACCTTGTAGATAATACAGGGAAAACAAGTCACCAGGGTTTAATGAGTGGGCTATGAAGCAGAGAATTAGAGTAGTTGGAATAGTAAAACAGGGGGAAGAGTTTTTGCTTTTAAAGCGTAATCTGGGGCGGATGGAGCAGCAGCCGACTTGGGAGTTGCCGACGGGTAAAATACAGATTGGCGAGCAGCCAGAAGAGGCGATGTCTAGAATGATGTATGAAGATTTAGGGGTGGAAGTTGCCGCTATGAAGCTGGTGGATGCGACGACTTTTATCGCCTTAACAGGGGCGAGTCGGCTATCTAATCTTTATATCGTCTATGAAATGGAGCTTTCATCAGAGATGAAATTGGTGCCGTCTGGGCGCTATACAAATTATCGCTATGTAAAATATGGAGAAACGGCTGGATTGCATCTGGATGACGCCTCTTTGTCGGTATTGGAGATTGAGCTGGGCCGAGGAAAGCGCAAGGTCAGACGAGGAGTGGCACACGGAGCGACGGTTTATGTGGACGGTGGTTCTCGGGGGAATCCGGGGCCATCTGGGTTGGGGTATTATATTGTGGGAGAAGATGGCAAAGTGTTAAAACAGGGCGGAGAATTTATTGGCTTTGCAACGTCGCGGGTAGCAGAATATTATGCATTGAAAGAAGGGATAGAGCAGGCAATTGAGCTAGGGCTGAAATCTGTCCGGTTTGTGAGTGATAGCCTGATGATGGTGAACCAGATGAATGGAATTTATCAGGTGAAAAATAAAGATTTGGCCCCAATTTATAATGATATCCAGAAAATGCTGAAAGAATTTAATGCGGTGGCCTTTGTGCATGTGAAGCGCGAACAGAATGCAGAGGCGGACAGGGAAGTGAATCTGGCAATTGACCGACATTTTGACCTAGAAGAAGGGGCAACGGCTGGGCACATGGACGCTTAAGCGGCGATGTGGTAGAATAGGGAAGAGCCTGAAAGGTAATCGCTAGTTTTACTAGAGGAAAGTCCGGGCAGCATAGAGTACAGTAGTCGCTAACGGCGACCGTCCGAAAGGATAGGGAAAGTACCACAGAAACTTAAACCGCCTGCCATTTAAAGGTTGTGGGCACTATGGCGTCTGCAATCTGGTAGGTAAGGGTGAAAAGAGTGAGGTAAGAGCTCACAGCGCCTGGTGGTGACACGAGGCGGGGGCAAACCCTACTGGCTGCAAGGAGTGCTAGTTAACCTCTACTCGGGGATGCACGCTCACCGCTGGAGCTTCGTGGCAACGCGGAGCCTAGATAGATGATTGCCAGCCTATCTTTGGGGGCGTTTGTATGCGCCATCCGACCGTAGGAATACAGAACCCGGCTTATTGAAGGCTTTTTAATTACGAATTGTTACTTTACGATGCCTTTTTTCTTCAGGGTGCGAAGAGCGGCAGCGGAGATGTTAACTTTGACCTTTTTACCATTGACGGTTAAGGTTTTTTTCTGGATGTTAGGCTTGAAAACCTTGCGGGTCTTATGCTGAGAGAAGGAAACATTGTGACCGTACATCTTGCCTTTGCCGGTGAGTTCACAGATAGCCATTATTTAGCCTCCTTTACCTTGTTAACTATTGCCTTGAAGGCCTCTGGCTGGTGGACGGCAAGCTCAGAAAGAATCTTGCGATCTACGTTGACACCTTGCTTCTTCATGCCAGCGATGAGCTGGGAATAAGATAGACCTAGCTCTCTAGAGGCATTATTGATGCGGGTGATCCAGAGGGCGCGAAGGTCGCGCTTTTTATTCCGGCGATCACGATAAGCATAGCGTAAAGATTTAATTACACCTTGCTTAGCGAGACGAAAGCTGCGGGTGCGGTAATGTTGCATGCCCTTAGCAGCGGTTAGAATCTTCTTGTGCTTTTTGCGTGCAGGGACGCCACGTTTTACTCTCATGTTAAACTCCTAGTGCAGTCTTAAGGTTTTTACGGATTTTGCCGTTGACAAAAGCGGCGGTCTTCATGTTGCGTTTTCTTGCCTTGGACTTCTTGGCAAGGATGTGATTTTTATAGGCACGCTCACGAACTAGCTTACCGGAGCCGGTAATCTTGATACGCTTGGCGGTGCCTTTATGCGTCTTTAGCTTTGGCATAGTATTTCCTTGGTTATTGGTTGATATTATTGAAACCTCTTGTTGTAATAATTACTAAAAGAGGGGTGACCAGCTGATGGTCACAAGGTGCGACCAGGGAACCGTGGAAGTCAAGAAACTACTTCTTCCGAATTCCGACTGATAGATTACGTCCGGACTGAGAGGGCTTGCTATCAGAAATGGCGATGTCACTGAGCTGTTCTAAAACTTTATTCAAAAGCTGCTGACCTAGCTCTTTATGTGCCATCTCGCGGCCACGAAAGATAATCATGATTTTTACCTTGTCGCCGTCTTCTAGGAAGCCACGAATCTTACGGACTTTAATGTTAAGGTCGTTGTCGCTAATCTTGAGGCCGATTTTCATCGTCTTTAGCTCGGACTGCTTCTCGCGAGCTTTTTTGCGATTTTTCGCCTCTTCTTTCATCTTCTGGTATTGGTACTTACCCCAGTCAATGATTTTAACGACGGGCGGGTTAGCGGCGGCGGTGATCTCTACGAGGTCAACACCGGCATCCCGTGCTAAGAGCTGGGCTTCGCGGCTGGACATGATGCCAAGCTGCTCCCCACTTTCACCAATGACGCGAACCTCAGGATAACGGATTTCTCCATTGAGCCGAGTGTGCGAATTGTGATTTTTGATGGGGGTCCTTTCTCTTTAACCTTATCTTTTACATTATAGCAAACTTCTTAGAGAAGCGCAAGGGGTTTTATTCTAAGCGATAAGTGAGAGCTTCTGCAAGATGGGACTCCTTAATGATGGGGGAATTTGCGAGATCGGCGATGGTCTGAGCGACCTTAATGAGCTTGAAATAGGAGCGGGCGGAGAGATTGAGCTTGTCGCTGGCGGATTGAAGCAGGTTTTTAGTGGCGGGAGTTAATTTAATAGTGGTGGCAACTTGGTGAGAGGTGAGGTTGGCGTTATAGGTTTGCTGACGGTGGAGCTGACGACGGATAGCCTCTTTTATATTATTTTTTACAACGGTATGCTGGGAGTGAGTGGTGGAAGCAGGGGAGAGTAAATCGGCGTTTTCTACCTTAGAAACAGCGATTCTTAAATCAATGCGATCTAAGAGTGGGCCAGAGAGTTTTTTCTGGTAGCGGGTGATCTCGGTTAGAGAGCAGGAGCATTCGTGGGTGGAGTCGCCTAGGTAGCCGCAGGGGCAGGGATTCATGGTGGCAATCAACATAAAATCAGCTGGGTAAATAACTTTTTGGTCGGCACGAGAAATAGAAATGGTGCGATCCTCTAGAGGCTGCCGGAGAGATTCTAAAACAGAGCGAGGATATTCTGGCAGCTCGTCTAGGAAGAGTACGCCAAGATGTGCGAGGGAAATTTCGCCAGGGGCAGCATATGCGCCGCCACCAACCATTGAGGTTAAACTACTACTGTGATGTGGAGTGCGAAAGGGACGGCTAATACTTATGGCTGTGGTGGTAGAAGAGAGGGAGTGGAGCTTGGTGACAGCGATGGCTTCTTGATTGGTGAGAGGAGGGAGAAGATTGGTGGCGGCACGGGCGAGAAGAGTCTTGCCGGCGCCAGGTGGGCCGGAAATGAGAATATTATGATGCCCAGCAATAGCCACTGTGAGAGCACGTTTAGCAAAATCTTGGCCACGGATATGGTCTAAAAATGGGGGATTTTCTACTGTTTTTATATTTTTTACAACGGATGACGAGGAAGTGATGGGCGATTGATGCTTTAAGTGAAGGAATAGCTCTTGAAGGCTAGAAACACCAAAAATAGCGATACCAGAGATGAGGCTGGCCTGAGGAAGATTATCATTAGGGATAAAAATCTCTTTAAAACCGGCATTTTTGGCGGCTTCGGCAATATTGATAATGCCACGAACTGGACGAACGCGGCCATCTAAGGATAGTTCACCAATGAAGGCGCGATGAACTAAATCAGCCTTTTTAAGTTGGCCGGAGGCGGCAAGAACAGAGAGCGCGATGGGGAGATCAAGGAATACGCCATCTTTGGCGAGTTCTGCGGGGGCTAGGTTAACAGTTAGCTTATAGGATGGGAAAGATAGCCCAGAGCTTGCGATAGCGCTTCTGACGCGCTCTCTGGCCTCAAAAACGGTCTTATTAGCCATGCCAACAAGGCTAAATGTCGGCAATCCCCGAGAGAGAACAGCCTCTACTTCTATAATGGCGCCGCTATAGCCGATGGGAATGGCGGAAAAGACCTTGGTGGACGTTGATGCGAGATTTTTCATACACGGAACATAGCAGATTTTTGAAAAAAGTTGCAACCACTAGCGGATTTTGCTTGTGGAAAACTCCGTAAAAAATCATAAAAATTGTATGCAAAAAAGTATTGACACAAGCGTTTTAACACGATATTATAGAGGTAGCTTTTGAATAAAAGATTTATTCAAAAGTAAAAAACAAAAATCTAGCCAAAAAACTCCACACTCTATTGAAAAAGACCGGTTTTTCTCGCAGTTACCCGGTCTTTTTCTTTTTTGTCTCGCTTCCTACCGTGGTAGTCCTTTCGCTAAAGCGAAAGTCCTTCCAGCGGGCGTCAGCTCGCAAAAGAAAAAGCAAGACTTCTTCTTTTGTCTCGCTTCCTACGCTGGTGGAGCTGCCGGATACTGCCTCCGGGTCCGAAAAATTAACGATGTTACCATTCTACACGCTTAGTTTGCTGTTTTAACTTGGCAAAACTCACAGGGAACAACAAACGAACCTGAAAGTGCTGCAGACTTGATCTTAGG
>JAFRAP010000021.1 GCA_017405345.1 Candidatus Saccharimonadota bacterium | reverse complement strand
TCACCGCAAAGCCATACACACCAGAAGTCGGCGTGCCGTCCTTCCGACTTAAATTACCCATTGCGTAATACCCCCGGTAAAATACGCTCTTTCCGTCAATTATTACTAATTTTTTCAAAACTCAATCTCCGTCAAAATCTCGTCTAATCTATCGTGCAATTCTGCAATCGTTCCATTATTAAGTAGATAATAATCCGCCAGCGCAATCGGCCCGCCTTTTTCTAGATTCTCTACTTCTGCCGAATCTCTGCTCTTTATCTCCTCCTGGTTTAACGGCCGCACTTCACGCTTGCCTACTCTTTTATAGCGCAGCTGCTTATCTACTACCACCGCCGCCACCGTGAGCAAACCTGGAAATTCGTGTTTTAGCAACTTATATTCTGCATAGGAATACACGCCATCCATCACAATCCTCTTTTGCCCAGCCGCAATCAGCCCGTGCGCCTCGGCAATCGCCTGTCTTACCACCCAATCTTTACCTTCTTTTTCTCTTATTTCTTCTCGAAATTTTCGTTCATTTTCTTCGTTAATCGGAATACCCTGCTTTTTCATCCCTTTCAGAATCATTCCGCCAAAGTATATCTTAGGATAGCCCTTTTCAATCAAACGATCTATCACCACACTTTTACCGCTCCCGCTCATCCCCACGACAGCCAAAATCTTCACATCATCTCTCTTTTCCATACTATTAGTATAGCACGGCTACGCCCGCACCACCCCCTTTCGCGGCCGCTCGGCCTTTCGCACTTCAATTGTTTTTACTTCTTCAAATTTCTGGTATTCCCCCTCTGCTTGCAATTCCACCACTGCCGGTTTCTTAAAAATTAATCTGTCTCCCTTTGTCTCCTCACCCGGAATCCGTCTTAAAATACTCCGTATCATAAACCAACTTAATCTTGGCAGCCCTCGTAAATAAGCCACTCCACTTAAAAACACTTTTTTGTCCTGCTGATGTTTTCCGCCACGCATCATTCTAGCTACCGTCTTACCATTCACTGCTAAATAATCCGTCGCGTCCTTCACCGGCTTATTATTTATATCAAATTCCGCTAAAAACGGTTTTCTACGATGCTTAAAATACCATCCCGCCAATTGTTGAATAGAATATGCCAGACCTTTATCTTGCTTCAGCTCCCCTCGCACCTTTTTCTGATCAAACACTTCCGTGGACTCCGCAAACATTCCTGCCGTCACATAGCATGCCGCATACCGCCATAATCTCCCATCCACTCGTGCTTCTAGCGGCCAAATCTTCTGCGTTTTACCGTCTATCACATCCTGCAAGCTCTTTGTCCCCAACATTCTCGCCATATCGTTAAAATTACCGTATCCTAGCACCCCAAAGCTCACTTGCTTCTTAGATAGCATGCAGCCATTCAAGCCAATCGTCGCCGTCCCATCACCACCTGCCGCCACTACTAAATCCCCGTCTCTAAGTAATCTCGCCAGCTTCACTGCATTCTTTGTCACGTTAGTTGGCTCCACTTTATAGCGCCCCACCATAAAGCTCACTAGTCTTCTTGACGGCGCAATCACTTCCGCCTCTACCAGCTTAGCCTTAGCTGATCGTGGGTTATAAACAATGATTAATCGCTGCATGCCGCCCCTTTTTTATTAGCACGTAGCTGGCCCAGCAAACACCCCACCTGGCAAAATCCAGTTTAATATTGCCCACATCGTCGCAAAGACAAACAGCCCAATCACAATTTGCAACATCCGCATCTTTGCTTTAGCAATCTGACCATCATTATCTCGTGCGGTTAAATACTGAATCCCTGCAACCACAAAGCCAATCGTCGCCAAAATACCTACACCAGCCGTCATAATATTCAGCACGATGTTTAAAATATTAAAAATTCCCTCTCCACATTCCCCCACATCACCACTTAAAATACTCGTTTCTACTGTCTCTGCTAATACTAATAATATCCCTTTCATTTTAGCCTCCTATTTTAAGTATTCGTGTAATTTTTTCGTATCTTTATGCTTGCGCAACTTAGACAAAGCCTTAGCCTCAATCTGGCGAATCCGCTCTCTCGTTACAGAAAACTCCGTCCCCACCTCTTCCAATGTATGTGGCCTCCCCCCACCAATCCCAAAGCGCAGCTTAATAATTTTTTGCTCACGTTCAGACAGAGTGGTTAAAATTGAAGCCAGCTGTTCTTTTAAAATCTGGTTAGCCGCCGCATCTTCTGGCGACACCCGCTCCTCGTCCTCTACAAAATCTCCTAGCACAGAATCCTCATCATCCCCATCTCGCCCCTTAGGCATCCAAAGAAGCAATATCTTGCTTAATCTTCATCACATAATCCACCGTCTCTGGCTCCATATCCATCTCTTTGGCAATTTCTTCAATCGTCGGCTCGCGGTTTAATTCCTGTGTCAATTTACGAGAAGACCGCAAAACTTTATTAATAGTCTCTACCATATGTACCGGAATTCGAATCGTTCGCGCCTGATCTGCAATCGCTCGCGTAATCGCCTGGCGAATCCACCCAGTCGCATAAGTAGAAAACTTAAACCCATTCTCTGGATCAAACTTCTCGACTGCCCGCAAAAGACCCGTATTCCCCTCTTGCATCAAGTCAAGAACATCTAGCCCTCGTCCACTATATCGCGTAGCGATTGACACCACCAAACGCATATTAGATTCTACCATTTTATCCTTGGCCTTTTTATTTCCCTTTACAATCTGTTTAGCCAATTTCTGTTCTTCTTCTAGCGTCAACAGCGGAATCTTTCCAATTTCACGCAAATATAAACGCACCGAATCGTCCGCAAAAGAATCGACATTATCTACTGTAATTTCCAGCTCTTCGTCTGAAAGCTCTTCTTCGTCATTGATATCAGAATCTTCGGGCTCCTGCGGCTCTATCGCCGAAGCTCCCACCAAAATATCATCATTTTCTTGGTACATTACATCGAATTATCACTATAAAAGTTGATTTTGTAAAGCAGTTATCTTTTTTAGAAGCTCTTCCTGCAATTCTTCATCTTCCTCTGCCTGTACCACTTGTGCCTGCAAATCTTTTAACCGTTGCCTAATTTGCTCCTGCCCATAGCGCCGACTCAAATCTGTTGCCTCTTTCTTCAAATCTGATTCGTTCATCTTACCGTAAGACCGCTCAAAAACCATCTCCAGCTCGCTCAAACTATCTTCATCTTCAGTTAAGTCAAGCTTCACATCCTGTCCTGCGCTGCCACCAAATAGCGCAATTGCTCGCAATTTATACTCCAGCTCTTTCAATAATATATTCTGTACTGGCTTTTGTATCTGTG
>JAFRAP010000020.1 GCA_017405345.1 Candidatus Saccharimonadota bacterium | reverse complement strand
TAAATATTATGCTGAAAAATCAATCAAGCCAGTAAAAGATGCTTATTTAAAACAGCGTGAATTTATTGCCAATGCCTCACACGAGCTAAAGACACCAATTGCGGCGGCAAGGGCAAATTTTGAGGCACTAGGCGCCACCGAACAGCCGTGGGCAAATAACGTTGACAGCGAGTTAGACCGCGCCGATAAATTAGTTAAAGATTTGTTGACGCTGGCACGGACTGATGGTCGCGCCAATGTGACGGAAAAGAAAACGATAGATTTAGCAAAATTGATTCGCCGCCGAGCGCAGCTAGCAGAAGCTCGGCTAGGTGATAAAGAGTTACGCTTAGAATTACCCGAAAATATGAGCGCTAAAATCGCCAGTGCGGATTTTGCACAAGTGCTAGACATCTTGCTAGACAATGCTATCAAATATTCTGGCAATCTAATAATGGTGAAACTTGATAATAAAACTTTAACTATCAGCAATGACGGACGCAAAATTCCCAATGATAAGCTAGAAAAAATTTTTGAGCGATTTTATCAGACGGATAAAACTGCAGAAGGCTCTGGCTTGGGGCTGTCCATTGCCAAGGCCGTAGCAGAACAAAATGGCTGGAAATTATCGGTCACATCAGATAAAAAAATGACGACCTTTAAACTGACTTTTTAAGTTTAATTTTAAGGTCTGGCAGGATAATAGTTTTAGATAATAAAGAAAGGAACAGATGTTTAAGAACATGCTGAAGCGCAGTTTTTTGTCGATTAGACGAAAACTAGGACGCACGATTATATTAACTTTAATATTCTTTATGATGGCCAACCTGGTGCTGGCAGCTATCACTATTAAAACTGCAGTGGGGGCGCAAATGGACTATGCCAAATCTACATTGGGAGGCACCGTGACAATCCAGGCCGACATGGAAGAGATTCGCGAGTCGCAACGTAGCGAGATGGAACAAGGTGGCGACCCACGTGAAATGTTTAAAGAAATGGTCCGCCCAACGGTGACTGTCACTACGGCCAATGCCATTGCTAATTACACAGACTATGTAAAAGATTATTCCTATGAGGTTTCGGCGAACGCCAATGCCAACGAGTTAGAGACTGTAGAAACGCGTGGTGGTAGCATGATGGGAATGGGGCCAATGGGCGGTAATCCGGGCGAAGCAAATTCTACCGAAGATAGTACCTTGGACTCTGACATTACCATTTCTGGCATCAATGCCTATGCCTATATTGACGGCGTACAAAATGAAAGTATGGAGATAAAAGACGGTACATATTTTGACGAGGATTCGGCTGACCAGGTGCTGGTGTCTTATGAATTCGCCGAGCTAAACGAGCTAAATGTGGGTGACAAAATTACAGTGAAAAATATCTACACTGGTGCAGATATAGCTTTGGAAATTTTGGGAGTTTATGACACGTCTTCTGGACGGTCTAATGCTAACACCTTCTATATGAATACCGAAACGGCAGCGAAATTTTTGAGCACAGACGATTACGATGCAGGTGATTATGACGTGGATAATGTGAATTACTATATGATAACTTCTGAGCGTGCCGAGGAATTTGTGACACTAGTTAATGCAGATTTTCCAGAGCTGGCAGAGAACCATCTAAAAATTGCAGTGGATACCAGTCAATACGACGCAATGGCCTCTTCAGTAGAAAGTGTGGGGAGTTTTGCCACAACGATCTTGATAATTGTAATTGTGGCGGCGATTATTATAATAACTTTGATTGTAACTATTAATGTAAAAGATCGTCGCTACGAAATGGGCGTGCTATTATCACTCGGTGCGCACAAACGCAATATCGTTGGACAAATTGCCACTGAATTATTGGTGGTGGGGACGCTCGGTTTTGCGCTGGCTTCGGTGTCTGGCACATTTCTAGCAAAAGCGATGGGCAATAGTATTTTAGAATCACAGACCGCTAGTAGTTCGGCGCAACAAGAGCGCAACTTTGGTAGACCTGGAGCACAAATCGGTGGTGGTAACGGCGTGCCAGAAATGCCTAGTGGTGAGGCGCCAGAAATGCCTGCCGAGCAAGGGGCTGGTTCTAATATGAAACAACGAATGATGGAGCGCAACGTGCAAGCGGTGGAACTAGATATTAATGCCACGCCGATTGATTTCTTGCTGCTATTTGTGACGGGCTATCTAGTGATTATTGTGGCGCTGATTTTACCAGCGATTAATGTGCTACATTATCAGCCGAAAGAAATTTTAACGGGAAAGGAATAAAATGGACTCTTTAAAATTAACTGATGTATCCTACAGCTATAATAATGCTGCTGGAAAGCAAAAAGTCCTAAAAAACATCAACGCCGAGTTTAAATCTGGAAAAATGTATGCCATCGTAGGCGAGAGTGGCTCTGGCAAGACTACACTGCTCTCACTGATTTCAGCGTTGGACAAATTACAGGATGGTGATATTACTTTTAACAAAAAGAGTCTACGAGAGATTGGCGGAGCGGAGTTTAGATTGAAGTATGTAAATATCGTGTTTCAGTCTTACAATTTAATCAAATACATGACTGCGCGCGAAAATGTGGAGGTGGCGATTGACTTTGACAAACGCAAGGTCTCGGCTGATAGATATCTGGCACAAGTAGGCTTAACTGCTGATGAAGGCGGGCGCTTAATTGGCAAGTTGTCTGGCGGGCAGCAACAGCGCGTGGCAATTGCGCGAGCGATTGCCTCTAATTCCCCACTGATTGTGGCGGATGAGCCAACTGGTAACCTAGATGAAGACACCGAGGAAAAAATTGTAAACCTATTTAAGCGCCTGGCGCACGAGCAGAAGAAAATAGTAATTATCGTGACGCACAGTAAGCAAGTGGCTGCACACGCTGATAAAGTGTTAAGTCTAAAGCGCGGGAGTTTAAGCTAAATTTTAGGCGTTGGTATGGCCAGCGTAGGCGACATTTTGCGCTAAGTATTGATCTTGGAGCTTGGCAGCACGCACGGCGTCATCCACGCAAGAATTAACGGAGTGCTTAACACGCGCAGCCTCCTCCGCCTTCTTGCCGTCGTTCCAGCGCTCTAATGAGCCGACTAGATAACCGGTGATACGACGGAGGCGTTCAAATTGGCCAGGGTTAAAATACTGCTGGTGGTCTGTGAAATATTTTTTGGCAGCTTGTTCATCGCCAAATTGATTGATGAGCGCGGTGCCAGTTTCTACCAACAAGCTAACGTGCATATTCTCGTATTTGTCTAACTCTTTGACAGCAGCCTTAGTAGCTTCAGCCGGAACTTTAGCATACTTGTTTAATGATTTTTGGTAGCGATCTAGGTCAAACGTAGTTGCATCCTGGGGTTCAAAATAAATGATATTTTTCATACATTATTCCTTTCTTTTGTGGTTAGTTTTTGATGGAATCGATTCTGCTTATGATTATATACGCTATATATAGCGTATGTCAATACCAAAAATACACTAAATGTGGGGCGTGTTGTGGAAAACTGGCGCCAAATATCTGAACTGCCCTTTATTTTTTTACGCTAAAAATTGTATAATTACAGATATGAATCTGAAGATCGGAATCTTGATTTTTTAAACCAACCTACTTCTTTTATCCCGTTTGTAATCAAAATCCGCTTGCCAAAAGCAAAATGGAAAAATATTTATATTAAGACGCGCCAGTAGTTTTAGTTGTTTAACCTATTCAGTAGTTCTTCCCACGCAT
>JAFRAP010000019.1 GCA_017405345.1 Candidatus Saccharimonadota bacterium | reverse complement strand
GACTTGGCGCCAACAGATAATTAAACCTGGCGGCAGTAACATTTTTGTGGTATAATGTAAGTGTTCGGGGCGTAGCACAGTTGGTAGCGCGCAGCGTTTGGGACGCTGAGGTCGCAGGTTCAAGTCCTGTCGCCCCGACCAAATTTGCAGGGTGATTTACCATAAGCCAAAAGTCTATTGACTTTTTTAGCTATATTAGATATAATAATTAGTAAGGATTGGGGTGTCCCCAGTCGGTGAGAGGCGTCGGTTAACGGCGCCTCTTATTTAGTTTGGAAAAAGTTTGATACCAAAACCTATGACGTTTCCAATGTTATTGCTTGCCATTTTATGGCGTATAACATCAAAAGCTGGATTCGGCTCATTGTTATTTAATACAAAACGGGCGATTGGGTAAGCACATAGGTCGGCAATTTCTATACCAATTTCCATATCTGATTTTTTCCTAAGATTTAGGCTACTGCTGAAACGACTTGAAAAACGTGTAGCGGATATATCGTGCGAACCACGATGAATAATTTTATCATATTGAGCTTGAACTATTTTGTCTTCTTTCTTACCGCGGCTTTCAATATATGACTGGATTATGGTGTTTTTATTATCTGTAGCAACTATGGCTTGCTCAAGTACGAAAGTAAGTGCTATCTGATATGGATCATTCGTGAGCTTGCCATATGTTGCTAAATACTTTTTCTTGTCAATTGCCGAAGATATCAATTCAAAATCTACTTCTGACAAAATGTTATTGAGATCGCTATAGAACCTTCTCTTAATACTCTCATTGAAGAATATCTCAAACCCACGTTCATATTTACGCATGTCACGACGATGAAAAACTACCTGTTTTTCTGAAAAATATTTTCTTTTCAAACGATTAACTTTGTCTTCAAGAACTACATAGTTTTCTTTTGAGATGAGCAAGCCGGTGAGTACAAGCACCGGAAAATACGGGTCAATATTTTTTAGACTGGACGTACCAGACTCATCTAAAAATAAAAGGTATTCATTCATCATTACTTAGCGTATTCTACAGCGCGAGTTTCGCGGATGACATTAACCTTAATTACGCCGGGGTAACTCATGGTTGCCTCTATTTTATTGGCGATGTCACGGGCGAGCTTCAGCGCGGTGAGGTCGTCAATCTGCTTTGGCTCTACAATCACACGAATCTCACGGCCAGCGGAGATGGCGTAAGCCTTGTCAATGCCGGGGAAGGATGTGGCGATGTTTTCTAGGTCTTTCATGCGCTCAGCAAAGTTCTCTGCAGAAACGTTGCGAGCACCCGGGCGGGCGGCAGAAACGGCATCTACAATCTTTACAATCAAGGCCTCTGGAGTGGTAGGCTCAATATCATCATGATGGGCAGCGATAGCATGAACGACCTCGTCTGGCATGCCGTATTTTTTAGCAAGCTCAGCACCAATCTCGGCGTGCTTGCCCTCAATTTTATGCGTAACAGCCTTGCCCATATCGTGAAGCAAGGTGGCGGTCTTTGCGACTTGCTTGTTTGCACCGATTTCCTCGGCAATCATGCCAGCCATGTGAGCGGCCTCTACGGAGTGCAAGAGCACGTTCTGACCGTAACTGGTGCGGAACTTTAGCTCGCCAAGAAGATGCAAGATCTCTCGTGGGATGCCAACTACACCAACTTCACGGGCGGCGTCCTCGCCGGCACGAACGACTTCTTTCTCTATTTCTTTCTCGCCCTTGGCGACAGCTTCTTCAATGGAAGATGGGTTAATACGGCCATCTTTCATCAGACGCTCTAAAGCATAGCGAGCAACTTGACGGCGGATAGAATCAAAGCTAGACAATACTACCATGCCTGGAGTGTCATCTACCATGATGTCTACACCAGTGGCGCGCTGCAAAGCCTGGATATTGCGGCCTTCTTTACCAATGATGCGACCCTTCATTTCGTCATCTGGTAATTTAAGCGCGGTGATGGTGCGATCTGCGGTGACCTCGCTAGACATCCGCTCCATGGCGGTGACAAGGATGGCCTGGGCGGCCTCGTCAATGTCGTGCTTGATTTCCTTTTGTTCCTTAGCAACTAAGTTAACAAGATCTTGCTTGATGTCATTCTCGGTCATCTTCATGAGCTTATCTTTAGCATCTTGCTTAGATAGGCCGGCAATCTTTTCTAGCTTCTCGTGCTGCTTAGTGCGGATGTCACGAATCTCGCCCTTTAACTCTTCTATTTCTTTTTCTTGCTTCACTAGGCGCTCAGACTTTTTCTCTATTTGGTCTAGCTTGCTGTCTAGAGTGGCCTCTCGCTCAGCGAGGCGATTCTCTGTGCGCTTCCACTCCTTGCGGCGCTCGGCCTCTTCTTCCTTGGACTTTTCTGCGGTGGCGGTAGCTTGCTTTTTAGCATCTAAGACAATGTCTGAGGCCTCATGCTTGGCCTTGCGGATGAGATCGTCAGCTTTATTTTTACCACCGTTTTCATTTTTCTTGTTGTAGGCATAAACACCGCCGGCACCAGCGCCAATGCCAACGATAGCGGCGATAATTGCTATGGCTATTTCCATAAACCTCTTTCTAATTGTTTTGCCGATATTTTCCTGATATCAGCGGGGTAACAAATTAACACTAATTAAATTTTATAACAAATTCCCCTTTTACATTATATCATAAAATTATTCGTACTGAGAGATGTTGTCTGTAATCATGTTCTTAATGATTTGGACGGCGGTGGCTTCTAGGCCGCGCTCGGCGGCATCCTCGCTATAAACCTTGGCGGGGGCGGTGTAGAAATAGTTAAACTCTTTATACGTGAAGACCTGGGTGCCAAAGGAGAGGCCGGTGGCGGCGTCATTGCCACCTTCATTGACGGCGACCTTAGTTAAGCAGCCCATGCCGCCAGGGTTCTTGGCGACATCAGCAAAGGCTGGGAAGTATTGCACGCCCACCTTAACAGCGTTAAAGCAGATGGAAGGGCGGTATTTTTGATCTAGGATGTAAGAGACGGAGGTGAGATCATCTGGGATTTTAAGTTTGATGCCCCACTCGGTGATGTAAATGTAGCCCTGGGTGGTCTTCCAGACGGGGACTTGGTCTGGATTTTCAATGGGAGAGACGCCAGTGGTCTCCTCTACGGCGGCGACGATGGCGTTCTTGTTGTTTAGGTCTGCTTCTACTGAGCCGAGCTTAGAGCCGTTAGAAATGCCAACAATCATGCCAACAACCGCCAAAATGAACATAAAGGCGGCCACGCCACCAAAGATGATGGACATAGTGGTGAATTTTTTGATGGTTTGCTCGGCATTAGTGACGGCTGGAGCGGCAAGACGGGTGGGATCGGCTGGGGGGACAGCGTTAGGGTCTGCAGGGGCATTTAGCCCAGGCACGCCTGGAGTGGGGACGACTGGATTAGCGAGATTTTGGTTGTCAAAGTGAGTGGGGCTGACTACTGGTACACCCAGCGTGGCCATGCCCGGAACGGGAGCTTCTGTAGCGGCATCAGCGGCAGGATTGGCCGCGGGGCTAGCGGGAGTGGCAGGAGCAGGACTGACAGGAGCAGCTGGAGCAGGAGGAACAGTGGGGGGAACAGGCGATCCACCGATATTTGCGCTGTTGAAATTAGGTGTGGTGTTATTATCTGGGTTCATACAAAAAAGTCCTTTTCTGAGATTTATTGTAACATAAGCGTCTGAAAAAATAAAGAATGGTTATGGTTATTTCCTTGGTGGGGTGACGTTGGCAGGGCGACCATAATCTGGGATGATGACCGGGACTTGCTCCCCTTTGTGATTATAAAGTGGGATGTGCAGCTCGTGCGCTAGACTATTCACCACAGCTGCGCCAATACGCAAGCCCGTGAAAGAGCCGGGGCCAGACATAAAGGTGATTTCTGTGAGATCGGCCCAAGTTTTGCCGTGCTCCTTTAGGCGATCTCTTAAGTACTGGTGGAGCTGCTCGGCGAGGCTATGGCCAGACTCCCAGCGGTATTCTTGGCCGTCTAGCTTAATGATGGTAGTGGGGGCGGAAGTGTCTAGATAAAGTTTCATTGGTTAGACTCCTTGACGGGTTCTGCAGTGGCTTGTGGGCTGGCTTCTGTGATGGTGCGAGAGCCATCATCGTTAATGGTGATGGTAAACTGACGGTGATTTTTTGGCAGAACATCTGCCACGCTATCTGCCCACTCTATAATGGTGATAGCAGTGGGGCTGCTGATGCTCTCTGCTAAATCTTCCGCCATGAGGCCTGGGTCTGACAAGCGATAAAAATCATAGTGGATAAGCGTGCGGCCATCTGGAGTGGCATATTGGCGGCTGATGGTGAAACTAGGTGAGGTGACTGGCTCGGCCACGTTTAAGCCCTGAGCAATGCCGCGCACAAGCGTAGTCTTGCCGGCACCAACGTCGCCGATAAGCTCCAGTGTAACTGGGGCTTTAAGCGTTTTAGCGAGTTGCTGGCCGTAATCCAGCATCTCTTGCTCAGAAGATAATTGCATTTTTATATTATAACATATTTTTTAATAAGATAAACCGTTATGCTTGCTAGATTTTTAAGGTTCGTGTTACGATGGCGCAAAGGGTTGAACACAAATGGAAAAAATCAGACAAAAATACAATTTTTTGCACCCGTCGTGGCTGGTGGTACTGGTGGCGGTGGGAGTGATTATCAGTAGTGTTGTGAGAATTACAACATATAGCCCCCAGGAACAGTGGGCAGGGCTGCTGGGGCAGACGGTGACAGAGGCCGGGACGGTGGTGGAAGACCCAGACACGAGTGAAAACAAGACCACACTACGGCTAAACGGGCTGGGGCTGCTGACGAGCGAAGGGCAAATGGTGGCGGTGGATGG
>JAFRAP010000018.1 GCA_017405345.1 Candidatus Saccharimonadota bacterium | reverse complement strand
TTGGTGAGTCGGGTGGGACTTGAACCCACGACACTCTGCTTAAGAGGCAGATGCTCTAACCAGCTGAGCTACCGACCCAAGTGAGGAGATGAATGTGAGCTTGCTCACATTCATAGACGAACGCCGGGGCGGAAGGCGCGAAGCGACTACCGACCCAAACGCTTTACTATTATACCACAAAAGGCGACTTGATGACAAGAGGTGAAGATGATAAAATATCAATATGAAAATCCTTGAGAACATACCGATTGCGACGCTTACAACTATGCGCTTGGGCGGGCCGGCGCGATACGTAATAGAAGTAACGGCGCCAGAAGAAATTCCAGAAGCCTTTGAGTTTGCTGCGGAGAAAAATTTACCGGTGTGGATTATGGGTGGTGGAGCAAATACCATCGGGCATGATGAAGGATTTGACGGGGTAATTATTCTAAACAGGCTGCATGGGATTGAAATACTGGGGGAAGACAAAACGCAGGAAATGCTGCTACGTGGCATGGGGGGAGAGGTGTGGGATGATTTTGTGCAGTTCTCTGCCGAGCAAAATTATAGCGGCATAGAAGCGATGGCGGCGATTCCGGGGACGCTAGGAGCGGCGCCGGTGCAAAATATTGGTGCATACGGCCAGGAGATTGCGGAAGTGCTAGATAGCGTGGAAGTCTATGACGCGAAGGAAAAGAAATTTAAGACTTTAAAGCCTTCAGATTTACAAATGGGCTATCGCAAATCTATCTTTAATCAGCCAGAAAACAAAGGGCGATATTTTATCGTAGCAGTGACGGTGCGGCTAAAAAAGGGTCAGCTAAAGCCGCCGTTTTATACTTCCCTGCAGCGCTACGTAGACGAGCATCAGGAAACGGATTTTTCACCAAAAAATATCGCACGGATGGTGACGGCAGTGCGGAAGGCCAAGCTGCCAGACCCGAAGCAAGAAGCTAGCAGTGGCAGCTTTTTTAAGAACGTGTATTTATCTGACGCGGAGGCTGCGGAAGCACAAGCAAAAGGCATAGAAGTTTGGCAAAAAGGGGCGACAAAAAATGAAGAAAACGATGCGAGCGAGGATGGAGACGGGAGTAAGGCAGACGAGGAGAAAAGTGAAAATGTGATTAATTCTGGCTGGCTGATTGAAAATGCTGGGCTAAAGGGCAAGACCTTCCACGGGATGCGAGTGAGCGACAAGGCAGCGCTGGTGCTAATAAATGACAGCGCTAAATCTTATGCAGATTTAGCCAAGGCGCGAGCGGAGATTCGTAAAATTGTGCATGACAAATACGGCTATGAACTAGCACAAGAGCCGGTGGAGATAGAATAAATGAGTAAGCTGAGCGGCGCAGTGTGAGGGCAGCATGAAGATTTTAAATGGCAGTGAGTTAGCGGGGTTTGTGAAAGAGCGTCAGGCGGCGGAAGTGCGAATGCTACGCGCGGGTGGTTTAAACGGGCAGAAAATAATCCCAAAATTGGTGATTATCCGCGATAGCGATAACCCAGTGATTACTAAATACGTGGAACTAAAAAAGCGCTACGGTGAAGATATTGGTGTGGAAGTGGAAGATTGGCTAGTGAGAAGAGAAGCTGACGAAGAAGAGACAGAAAAGAACAGACAAGAAACAGCAGCAGAAAATCTAGCAGAAGCGATTAGGCGAGCGAATGCAGATCAGACGGTGCATGGAATCATTGTACAGTTGCCACTAAATAACCCAGAACAAACGGATGAGATAGTACAAAAAATTGCGCCAGAAAAAGACGTAGACGGCCTGAGTGGCAAGGGCAACTTTGACAGCGCCACGGCTACGGCGATTAATTGGCTGCTGGCTGGGCACGGTATTGAGCTAGATGGCAAAAAAATCGCCCTGGTGGGGCGTGGCAGATTAGTGGGGGCGCCACTTTACAAAATGTGGACTGACTCTAGGCTTAGTGTGACTATGCTACACTCTGGTGATGATTTGAGCCAGTTGAGAGATTATGATGTGGTGGTGACAGCGACGGGCGTACCGCACTTGATTAAGCCGGAGATGATAAGGCCGGGGGCAGTGGTGGTGGATGCTGGCACGACCAGCGAAGATGGCGCAATAGTGGGAGATGTGGATGAAGCCGTGCGAGAACGTGATGACCTGGCTGCCATTACGCCAACCATCGGCGGAGTGGGGCCGCTGACGGTGGAAGTGCTATTTGAAAACGTGATTACCGCAGCAAAGCAAAATTCATAGCTAAATAATAAGCCCCGAAAGGGGCTTATTTTATGAGTTGTTGGACGGTGGGTTACCACCGGGTTGTGGATTATGAATTGGGCCGGAGCTATTGCCAACATAACGACCGGTATTGATGTTCCATTCTTGGCCGGTAGCATTGTCACGAATAATTATATCTTGGGTGTTTATGTCTTGGCGAACGATAGTAGCATTACGAGCATTAAAACCTTGTGGCATGTAGCCATTAACGGTTTCTGTTATCCCAGCCATATTGCGAATTTCAAAATCCACTTTGCCGCGATTGTGAGAATCTTCCTCGTCGCGGCGCATCCGTTGGATGTCAATCATTTGAGCAGCGGCGGCTTGGTTAGCGGCCTGTTGCTGAGCGTTGAAGCTGTTTGCGGCATCTGCTACAAGCTGACGGTCGCCGAAAATGGTTGGGCCAGCGCCATTGTTGGCTCCACCTGCAATCGCTTCAAAGACCTGACGCTTGCTAGAATCGCTGAGCATACCAGAACGAATAGCTGGGTCTGAACTGCTAAGGACTTCCCTGGCCTGAGATTGGCTAATGTGTGGAGCGAGGCGGTGGAGAGCGTTGGTGCCCTGAGTGGCGAGATCTTTGTTTTCAATGCCATTAGCAAAATCTTTAACATAATGTGATAGGTTATTATACTGGCTATGGCTATCGGCCAGCATATTAGCAGCAGCAGTATCTTTAGTAGTAAGCTGCTTATAGACTTCGCTATCTTGACCAAAGGCGTTGCGCAAGGTATCAAGCCGCTTTTGTTGAGCGCGATCATTTGCAACGTTCTTCAGGCTATCAAGCTGGCTAGCAATATGTGTGGCAAGATCTTTTTGCCGGCCCATGCCAGCAATGCGGGACTCATTAACGCTAACGGCATGGAAGTCGCCCCTAGCAAGCGCATCGTCAATGCGCCTAATACCCTCTTCATAAGAGATTGGGTCGGTGCGATTAAGTACGGCGGCCTCAGCGCGAGCATCTTCTGACTCCATCTTAGAGTAAGCAGCCTCGGTGCGGGCGATGTTGCGGTTAGCGGCGGCACTGCCAGCCCTAAATGGCAGAGTGACGACACGCCCGGCCTTGCTATTGGCAGCGGCACGCAACCCTCTAGCCACACGACTCCCAGCAATTTTCCTTCCAGTTTCAGACTGCCTGAAACGACTACTAAGCTTCAGCCCGGCAGACTGAACGCCGTGGTCTGCCCGAACCTTGGCACGCTTGAATTCGTCCGTACCCTTGATACCATTGATGCGGTTGCGCAAGTTGCTACCAAAGGCGGCAACGGCGCCAGCGCCGGTGGCTTCCATGGACTTCTTTAAGAGTGCGGGCATGGCAAAGAATGGCAAAATAGAAATGAGAATGGCAACAATCACATAAAAGAAGGCTAGCACATCATTACTATCTGCGGATTCGGGCAAGGTGGTAAAGGCGACAATGGAAGCAAACTGCCCACCACCAATTAGTAAGCCACAAATAGGATAGAGCAATAACAAACCCTTAAAGGCATTAAGCCACTTTCTAAAGATGCCGTTAGTATTGGGTAGAGCGTACGCCACAAAAGCTAGTGGGGAGAGCGCAGTGAGGATGATCACGCCGGCCATGCGCAAGCCTAGGGACAGGAACATGAAGAGCACAGAAGCGAGCACACCGAAGAGAGAGACGATGATGGTTAAGAGCAAGCTGCCAAAGCCGGTGAAGAAAGTGAGAGCGAGTGCTCCAGTGGCAACGGCAGAGATGGTGAGGGCAAACACACCGATGGCTTGGCCTAAGAAACCTGGGCCACCAGAAATTTGCTGGCTGACGCCGGTGAAGCTAATAGTGCCGCTGCCGGCGAGGTTAGTGAAGAAAGAGTTTAGCCCGGCGCCAAGAATGTTAGAAATGTCCACCGCTAGCTGGCAAATGATGAAGGAGAAATTTACCAGCACGGCAGTGACGATGAGCTTTGGCAAAGTCTTTTTAATGCCGTAATTATCAATGCCATAGCCGGTGACCTGCGAGAAAATAATGAAGAGAATGACCGCAACAAACACTAAGTTGGCCATGTTGCGGAAGATACCCCAAGCTCTGTATGTGCCGGTGCTGGTGTCCATTAGGCTAGAGCTGACTTGGAGCATTGGCTCTACGGCTTGATCGTAAATGTTAGTAAGGGCCTCTTTTAAGCCGTAAATGGCGGGACAAAGAATCCAGCCCATGGCGCCACCAATAGCTAAACAATGATCCATGTTGAGAGCATCTTCTGGCTGGGTAACGTTGGAGCTGCTGCCGGTGCCACCACCGGTACTGCCGGGATTTTTTTCTTCGCTGGCAA
Organism: Candidatus Saccharimonadota bacterium; assembly: GCA_017405345.1. GTDB lineage: Bacteria > Patescibacteriota > Saccharimonadia > Saccharimonadales > Saccharimonadaceae > Nanosyncoccus. Next base: position 4,139 of record JAFRAP010000018.1, on the reverse strand, counting down.
GGCCTTCTACTTCATAGCCGGGGATTTGGATACAGACTTCATTACCGCTGGAATCCTTCTCTGTCCATTTGTCGCTGGACTGAAGATTACCCAGAGTAGTCTTTAACTGTTGCATGCTGGACTTGGTGGCATCGGTGAAGTTCTGGCCGTTTTTAACTCTCTCCTCGTAATCGGCGAGGTCTGCTCTGGCTCTTTGGTAGGAGCTTCTGAGGGCATCTTTACAGTAGCCGTTCATGTCAAAACTTTCAAAGAAAGCGAGGATGTCTTGAAAGCTGCCCTGCGCACCTTTCCATTCATTGCCACTAAAAATGTTCCATTCGTCGTTGGTCTTGGCTCGGACAAAGCACTTGCCCTCGCCAGGAATGACGATGCCAGTCCAGCCGGCATTTGTGAGGGCGCTGGTATCAAGATCGTTGCCACAGCGCTTATCTACCAAGGAGGAATTGTTTAAATAGCCTTTATAGACAGAGAGGATGTCATTATTGGTGAAGGCGCGGTACTGCGAGGCGACGGACATATCCTTGAAATTCTGCTTTGTGAAATACAGACTGTCTGAAGTAGTGTTGGTGGGGCCGGTGGCAACGGACTCATGAGCATAAAAGTAATTTGTGCCATCTATTACGACGTCCTGGAATGACCTTTTATTCACGCAATCAACGAATGCTCCCCAATTGGCCTCGCTTTTCTTAAGCGTCGTACTGCAACCATTTAAGTATTGCGTACCAATGGAAAGTGCGGGAGCGGTGGGAGTACCCTCTATGGTAGGGTTATTACCAACCTGTTTACCGTTGGCATCAAAGGTGTAACAGAGTGAATTAGTATTGGCTCGGCTTGTAGCGTTGCTGTAGCTAAGTGAGATACAGTACTTTTTCTGAGATTGACCGTTGCTGCCGGCTTTATAGCCTAGCTTGGGCATGACTGCAGAAATTTCACCGTGGTTAAGAACGCCTGAACTGTTAAAGCTAGGATAAAACTCTTGAACTAATTTTTGGCAATCAGTGCTTGACCCACCGTTAGGGACTGACTTGCTGACTGGAGGTGTAATCTCGCCAATTTTAACACCATTGCTTCCGTCAACATAGCCAGCGAAGTCGTCCTCAAAGCAACTTTTTAAGTTGTGAATTTTAATCTGATCAGTAACGCTGTCTGCCCGAACCAATAGCGGTGAAAATAAATTGGCAAGGCTGCCCAGCAATAAGCCGGAGAGCAGGATGATGGAGAGGGTATTACGCTTCATCTTTACCTCCGCTCTCTATGAAAGCATTAAGCCGGAGGACGTCTGCCTCTACACTGCCACCAGCGGTGACGATCATGGCATCGGCGAGATTACGCAAGTTAACCTGCTGGTTAATGCTATCTTCTACACCGCTGATAGTGGCGATGCAGCCCTGTTGAAAAACCCGACTTTCGTCTACGCAGCCGGCCTTAACGTAACGATCGTATAAATCTGCTACGTTGGTGCCGTAATCTATTAAGGTGGTGGCAAGCTCCTTGGACGATTGATTATAAGAGTTACTTAAGGGAGCATAGTATTGCTTGAGATAATCGGCTGTCTTGGTGGAGCCGTTTTCAAAGTAGTAGGTGATGATGTCGTCCTCAGTTAGGACTACCACCTTGGAAAGGTCGTAAGCTAGGTAAAAGTCTGACTGAAGCCCAGAAAAGACCTCGGCAACCTCTGACCCTTCTGCTGGAGCAGCAACGGCGGTAAAGTCGGCGACGAATTGGTCAAAATACTGCTTGGAAGCATCGTAAAAGAGCTTTGTTTGCTCGGCGTTGTCGCTGGCGAGGGCGTTTTCATAGGCGCGCGGGTCAGTCTGGGGATAATCTGTGACGAGCGTGGTGCTGTTAGAACCGTAGAGGAAATGATTCGCAAAGCGAGCAAGCGAAGTGCGAGCGGTGGTGAAATCTTTTGGTGCGGTGCCACTACCACCAGTAGGAATGAGCAACAGCGCGGCAACCACCCCAACGATAGCGACCACGGCCACAGCGATACCAATAATCAGACCCTTGTTTACTGGGCTTTTAGCCTTTGGGGAGGGGGTGGAAACTATCATATCCGTAGGGACGACTGGCTCGCCGCGGGGGGCGATGATACTACCGGAACTGGTGGGACGTGACGGACGATTGCGCCGAGAATTCTGCACGGAATAAATAGGGCTCCTTTGACCTTGATCCATAGGATAATTATAGCATAAGAATTATCAAGTACACAAAAATCCCCCAAATTGGTAACCCAAATGGGGGATTTTGTAGTGCCCGTTCCCTTTTAAGTGCAGAGCGGTCAGCTTGTTAGCAATTCGGCTGTTGGCTTCTAGCCTTTAGCGAAGTTGCTTGCGGCTAGCAATGTAGTAACCAGCGGCGGTGATGATGGCACCAGCACCCACAATACCACTAACAACGGCTACCGGACCAGTGGAAGGAATGTTCCCTGGGGTAGGGGTTGGAGTAGGGGTTGGAGTAGGAGTTGGAGTAGGAGTATCACAAGTCTTCACGACATACACCTGAGCAGAATCCTGCACGGCAAAGCCGTTAGCAGAAGCCTTGGCCCAGTTGATGAGGCGGTTAGTCTTATTACACTCCAAAGTTTCATCTACCACTTCAGCGGTGAAGCGAAGGTAAGCATCGCCATCAACTTTGTAGTTACCGACGTTAACTGCGGCAACAGTTGGGTCCTCGTAAGCAAGACCGTTAGGGTTGCTAGCGTTCAAAAGCTTAGCGGAACCAGCCACGTAGCGCAAGTTCTTTGGCAAGGAGTCACGAATCATCACATCGTTGACGGTAGCAGCGTTCAGGTTCTTGTAGTGAATCTGGAACTCAACTTTGTCGCCAACTTTGGCATCAACGTGCTCAGCCCAAGCGTCTTTGGTGCCAGCCTTGCGGACGGTCTTCTCAATAGAGGTAGACTCAAACACAGGCTTGACCTCAATGGTGTAGTAGGAAGCAAAGCCGTAGCAGCCCGGCACCTTGCCGTCGCCCTCAGCCTTGTAGCTGACCTTTACACCACCGTTTACGATAGCATCGTTCACGGTTTTACCTGGCTTTGCAGCGTAGTGGTTATTCTCAAGAAGAGCAGAACCCTCTACGTAATCCAGGTAGAAAGCACGGCCATCGGCGCTCTTAAAGTCAACATAGTCCCAGTAGGACTTGATGCTGGCGGTAGGAGCATCAATGTAACCGTTAATGCGAGGAGATTTGCTAATCATCTTAGGAAGCTGGAAGGAAACCTTCACATTTTCCGCAGTAGCAGCCTCACCATTTGGGTTGTTGTTGTGGACGTAAAGACGTACAATGTAAGTCTTGCCTTCCTCAACAGTGATAGTATTGCCGTCCCAGACGTTGTTCTTACCGTTGTTGCCGGTAGAAGCATCACGGGCGCCGACGAAGTTGCGCTCATCAGTGAGAGGCACAATCACGCCAGCTTCCTTGTTTTTCTGAGAGAGGTTATCGTTACTATCAACGATGGAGTTAAAGACGATCTGATCCTTCAGCTCGCCTTTGTTAATCTGCTCAATGGTGTAAGTAGCACGACCACCGGCAGAATCGCCCCAAGCAGCCACCTGGACAGCTGGAACGATGGATACACTGGCAACAGTAGCAACAGAAGCCACTACGCCAAGAGTAGATTTAAGCACTTTATTCATAAAGGCTCCTTTCTAAAGTTAAAACTTTATATTATTAAAGCTGGGATAACCCAGCGTTTAACGCTTGGTTTTTGCTAGCCGAATTGTTAATTTTCGTCTTAACCATCGTGCCAACCGAATCATCTGAAACGCAAATAAGTTCTGTGGGTAGGGATTGTAATTTGTGGGAATCCCCCGGCTGCTGGCGCAGCCGGGGAGTAAGGTGCGATCCCGCGGGTGGTGGCGCTTGGCCACGTGCGGGGATTCCCGAGTGTGTGTCAATCGGCAGGCGTAAACGCTCCGTCGCCACTTTCAGCTGTGGGCTGGATGGGCGCAGGCGTGGGCGCCGCCGGGGTGGGCGTGGGTTGAACCGGGCCACGTTCTGTGACCGGGTCCGGCTCGTAGGTCATCTTGTTCTCTCCGCCCTGTGGAACAACGACTGGCGGATTAGCGCTACCCGAAGCTGGTACCACCGCCGGAGTTTCCGGAACAACCGTGGCCGGATCTGAGTGGCCATGG
>JAFRAP010000017.1 GCA_017405345.1 Candidatus Saccharimonadota bacterium | reverse complement strand
GATTCTTTGGACGGCTTCACGCAGAAAAAAATCCTCTGTTTGCGCATCAGGTATTTCAGTCAATTCGTAAAAAAGAACCGAATGCAAGATTCATAATGATAGGCTATGGTAGCCAATCACCCTTAGTGCACGCTGCAATAAAAGATGATCCGGCTATTATTTACGTAAAAAGTACCGACCGCATCCATGACTACTACCAAGCTGTTGACGCTATTATTTTTCCATCTATTAGTGAAGGGCTGGGCATGGTAGCGATAGAAGCTCAATACAATGGCACACCAATTTTAGCTAGTGATACGATTCCAGAGGACACAAGGATAAGTAACTATATTAAGTATATCAATCTTGAGCGTGGAGCCGATTATTGGGCAAAAAAGGCTATATCACTATCAAAATTACAAAAAGGGTGCGCTAAATACTTACCAAATTCTCAGAATTTTGATATAGAGAGCCAGTTTGCTAGATTAGAAAACATATACACCGAGTGCATTAAGAACGACAGTACTAAAATTCCACTCAATGAGCGCGAAAAAAACTCGCGTAAGAACATGATTTCAGCCTTTCTCGTCAATACCGTCAGTATCATCATTGGGTTTATCTCACAGAGAATTTTTATACAATTGCTGGGGAGCGAATATCTTGGCCTCAATAGCCTGTTTGCAAATGTCCTTTCTATGCTGTCCATTACAGAACTTGGGTTAGGCACGGCAATCATTTTCAACCTTTATAAACCAGTGGCTGAAGGGAGCATAGATAAAATACGTTCCCTTATGGCTTTTTACCGCAATAGCTATCACCGCATAGCCGCTGCAATCAGTATACTCGGGCTATTTGTCGTCCCACTGTTGCCGCTAATTGTTAAATTTGATTCTGCTCCATCTGGCATTAACCTTTATTTAGTGTATGTACTATTTCTGCTTGATAGCGTGTTGTCGTATTTATTTTCGTACAAGCGTGGCATTTTATACGCACACCAAAAAACCTACTTAGTAAATGCGATACATATTGCCTATATTATACTGGTAAATATTTTTCAACTCAGCTTTTTGTTCATTACCAAAAGCTACTATCTTTATCTAATTATCAAAATTATTTTTCGGCTTTTAGAGAATGTGGCCATATCAATCGTTGCTAATCGTAAATACAAATATTTAACAGAAGCAGGCGCCGCTCCAATTGATGCTGTAACCAAGCGGGATATTTTTAAAAAAATCAAAGCATTGTTTTTGCATCAGGTCGGATATTTCATTGTGCTTGGGTCGGATAATGTCATCATCTCTGTCTTTCTTGGGTTGACGTCCGTTGGGCTGTATGCCAACTACTATTTAGTTATCAATTCTGTGTATACTGTATTAAGCCAATTCATCTCGGCCGCTACACCCAGCATCGGCAATTTGCTAGTAACTGAAGCTCCCGAAAAAAGATTTGAAACCTTTAATCGGTTACGTCAACTTAATTTTTGGCTTTCAACTCTGGCTAGTATCGCCATATACGTCTTGATCCAGCCGTTTATTACCATTTGGATTGGCAAAGATTTTCTACTTCCAGAGAGTGTTTTGTTGACACTCGTCATCCATTTCTTTATACGTAGTAACCGTTCAGTATATGCTTCATTTAAAGACGCTGCTGGTATTTACCACGAAGATCGCTTAATCCCAGTAGTTGAGTCGGTAATTAATATTATTGCTAGCGTAATATTAGTCCAAATTTATGGTTTAGCTGGAGTATTCATTGGAACTATAATCAGTAGTCTTGTAATTTGGTGCTACAGTTATCCCAAATTTATTTATAAGAATCTTCTTGGACGTAGCTATACTAAATATGTAAAAGAAACAGTTGCCCACGTTATTATTTTTGCCGTATTATTATTTACCGCGCATGTAATCATCTCTGCAGGTTGAAACATTGACTAAATAATCTAAAAAAGGTATAATATACGAATATGACACAATCAACTAAGAAAAGCAAGGTCGGCGCCAAAAACGCCAAAAACGCCAAAAACGCCAAAGCCACCGAGGTCACCAAGCCTAACGACACCAAGACCACCAAGGTAGCCAAGGCCACTAAAGCTAAAAACACCAAGGCCTTCAAGGCCAAGGCGGCCGAGTTTCTCAAGCACTTTTTGGTTTATGCCCAAGGGTTTGCCAGCCTTACTTTCCTTGTCTCCATCTTTAGTCTCAACATTATAGATTTTGGCCTGCTCGTGCTTTTGTCTGTGGCCTTCCTCGCACTGCTTGCTCTCAGCGCCATTAAGCTCATCATAAACCAAAAGACCCCTCGTTCCACTCAGGCCATTTTTGCACTCATCTCCGTCGCCACCATCGTAGCCGCACTGGCTGCCTTCCGCTACACAGATGCTGCCAACGCCTTCCTTAACAAAATTACCGACCAAGCTCCAGAAACTAAGGAATATAGCGTACTCGTCCTAAAAAACAGCGACTACCAAGATATTCATCAGCTATCAGATAAGTCCATCGGTTTCTTAAAAACTGACCCAGACTTAAGTCAGGCTACCAGTGAGTTAAAAAATGTCCTAAGTTACGAGCCGCACCTAGTGGACACTCTAGATAGTCTCACCACCGCCATCACCACCGAGCAGATTCCTGCCATCGTGCTAGAGTCTAGTCGCTATGACGCCCTAGCAGAGGACGAATTTCCTATCACCAAGATTACTAAAGTCATTTATCGCTTCAATATTACCCTGGCCAAAGAAGAGCCGGCTGCCAGCATAGACCTTACAGAAGAACCCTTCATTGCTTACATTTCCGGCAGTGATTCTAGGAGTGGCATTAAGGCTGCCGCACGTTCTGACGTTAATATTCTCGCCGTGGTGAATCCTAAGCAGCACAAGATTCTGCTCGTTTCTATCCCGCGCGATTCTTACGTGCAGCTGCACGATACTGTCGGTATTAAAGACAAGCTTACTCACGCTGGCATTTACGGCATTAATATGAGCAAGACCACCATTGAGGATTTTCTGGATGTTAAAATTGACTATACCATTAAAGTCAGCTTTGATACGGTGATTAAAGTAGTAGATCAGCTAGATGGCATAGATATCAATTCAGACCAAGCCATGACTTTGAAGACTGGCGACGGCTCTGCCAACAAAAATAAACTTTGCCAATTTGCGGTGGGTGTACAGCACGTGGACGGCGATTGCGCCCTGCGCTTTGCTCGCGAGCGCAAGTCTTATGCCACTGGTGACCGCCATCGTGGCGAGAATCAGCAGCAGGTCATCACCGCTATTATTAATAAAATCACCACAGAGAAATCTTATCTCACCAAGCTCCCCCAGATTCTAGAGATCGCCGGCGACTCTTTTGAAACTTCTTTCTCGCGCGATAACATCACCGCACTAATTCGCCACCAATTGGGCAGCGGCCAGGGCTGGCAGACCGAATCTATCGCCATTGATGGTGCCGGGTCTATGCAGCCCACTTACAGCATGGGTAGCAATCTGCCGCTCTATGTGATGTTGCCAGATCAAGCCTCCATCGCTGCCGCTCAGGCTAAAATTCAGGCCTATCTTGAAAAATAAGTAAAAATCTCCCTAGAAAATGTGTTAAAACTATTTACTTTTTAGCACAAGTGTGATATAATATAGACATAAGTAGGTTTTATGGAAGAAATCAATATTAAAGATTTTTTTGACCATCTTAAGGGATATTGGCTGGCTTTTATCGTTGCCATCGTAGCCCTGGTTTCGGCTGTCTTTGTTTATGATTCCGCCATAAAAACTCCTCTCTATCAAGCCCGTACCACTGTGGTGGTGGCTCAGTCAGACACTAATAATAACTCCGCCGCCACCTTAAACGACGTTTCTGCCAGCCAGAAGCTGGTCTCCACCTATGGCGAGATTGCCAAGAGCGAACTGGTCTTAACTAAGGTTATTAGTAACCTGCACCTAAATACCACTGTAAAAGCCCTCAGCCAGAACATCACCGTGGCGCCCGTGGACGACACCACCATCTTAAGTATTGCCGTGAAAGATCGCGATGCTGCCTTGGCTGCTAACATTGCCAATGAAATTGCCAAGGTCTTTACTGCAGAGATTTCTGATATTTATAAGTTAGATAACGTCAGCTTGCTTTCTGTGGCTAAGACTCCAGAAGTTTCCGCTAATAACACCACCGCGCGTGATCTTTTGCTGGCGGCGCTGCTTGCTGTCTTTGGTGTGACAGCCATTGCCTTCCTCAAGTTTTATCTGGACGATACTGTAAAATACAGTGAAGACCTAGAAAGCCGCATTAGCGTGCCGATTGCTGGCCGGGTGATTAAAAACGACAGTAAAGACGCCCCCCAAAAGGTCAGTAATAATTCTAACCTTGATGTAAAATTCTCCACCATGGCACAGCAATTTTCTCCAGAATTAGTAGTGGCCACTTCTCCCAAGGCTATCGTTAGCGAGAATATTAAATCTTTGCGCACCAACCTGCAGTTTACGGCCGTGGATAAAGATTTAAAAACGATTTTAATCACTTCCACCAACGCTGGCGAGGGTAAGAGTTTCATCGCCGCCAACCTTGCCATCTCCTTTGCCCAAGCGGATAAGCGCGTGCTCTTGGTAGACTGCGATTTGCGCAAGGGTCGTCTGCACAAGATGTTTAATATTTCTAACATGGCTGGGTTTTCTAACCTTCTGGCGGACGATTTGTTTTACACTGCCCGCTACATTCAGCCCACCGCCATTGCCAATTTAAGCATTATACCTTGTGGTACTTACCCGCCCAATCCGTCTGAGTTGCTTGCTTCCCAAAAGAATAAGAATCTCATTCAACGTCTAAAAAACGAGTTTGACATCATCATCTTTGACGGTGCGCCAGTTGGCGGATTGTCTGACTCCATCATCCTTTCTAGTATTGTGGACGAAACTCTCGTGGTCACGCGGGACGCCGCCACCGCTAAGAATGAGCTGCTTGCTACTAAAGAATCTCTGGAGAAAGTCCAGGCTTCCATCGCCGGTGTGGTAATGAACGCGGTCAATCGCCGCCCATCTAAGTACTACAACTATTATTACGGGAGCAACTAATGATTGACTTGCACTCCCACATTTTGCCGGGCGTAGATGATGGTGCTAAGAATTTTGACGACAGCCTAAAGATGCTACGCGAGCTAGAAAGTCAGCTCATCACCGACGTAATTTTAACCCCGCACTATTTTCCAGAGCGCGGGTTTACTAACACTGTAATAGAGAATCAAAAAATCTTCCGCGAGCTGCAGCAACGCGCCGCCGCCGAGGGCATTAAACTAAATCTTTATCTCGGTAACGAAATCTACATCAGCAGCGACATCATAGAACAAATTTATCAGAGCAAGATTAAGCCTCTGGCAGATAGTAGTTTTTTGCTAGTAGAGCTACCTTTAAGTGGCCACTTCAGCCACTATGAAGATATTTTTCGCCAGCTGCTTCGGTCTGGTTGGCGGGTGGTGCTTGCCCATCCGGAGCGTTACTATTCTATCCAGCAAGATTTTCAAATTGCCCTAGACTTGCGTAACATGGGCGTGCTTTTTCAGTGTGATTTATTCAGCTTAAATGGTGCCTATGGCAAGGCCGCTAAGCAGCTGGTTAATCGGCTTGCAGCCGAGCATCTGATTTTTGGCTTTGGTACAGACATCCATCGCCCTCATCGCGACAAGCGTATTTCCCGCGCTCAAGGCCGCTTGCTCAAGTATTATACTCCCACAGAGCTAGATCAGCTCTTAGACCGTAACGCGCTCATCATCATTAAAGGAGCCACCGCATGAATCGTATTTTAGTTACTGGCGGTACAGGCTTTATTGGCTCACACACAGTAGTGGAGCTGATTAAGGCTGGTTATGAAATTGATATTCTGGACAATCTTTATAATTCTAAATACGCTGCCCTAGATAAAATCACTCAGCTCACCGGCCATCGCCCAACTTTTTTCATGGCAGATCTCTGCGATGCAGCGGCCCTAGAACGTATTTTTGCCAAAAATCACTATGATTTAGTAGTGCATTTTGCCGGGCTTAAGGCTGTGGCCGAATCTGTGGCCGAGCCACTCAAGTATTATGATAATAACGTTGTGGGCACTATCAATTTGTTAAAATGCATGCAAAAATACGGCGTAAAGCGCATCGTTTTCTCATCTTCTGCTACGGTTTATGGTCAGCAGCCCACCGCTCGCAATCAAGAAACTATGGTCACTGGTGTTAATCTCACCAATCCTTATGGAGAGACCAAGCATGTGATTGAGGAGATCCTAAAGGACGTGGTGGATTCTGATCCAGAATTTTCTGCTACTATTTTGCGCTATTTTAACCCAGTGGGGAATCATCCTTCCGGCTTGCTTGGCGAAGATCCTAATGATATTCCTAATAATCTCATGCCAATTATTATGAAGGTCGCCAGTGGGGAATTATCCGAGCTGAAAGTTTATGGTGCAGATTACCCCACGCGTGACGGTAGCGGCATCCGTGACTACATTCACGTGGTGGATTTGGCTCGTGGTCATGTTTCTGCAATTTTTCATATGCGTCCGGGAGTTAATATTTATAATCTCGGCACTGGTAAGGGCACTTCCGTCTTTGAGATGATTGCTGCCTTTGAGCAGGCCAGTGGCCGCAAGCTACCGGTTAAAGTAGTAGAGCGCCGCCCTGGAGATTTGCCAGAAATCTATGCCGACCCGTCCAAGGCCGAACAAGAGCTAAATTGGCGTGCTAACCTTACTATCGCCGACGCCATGCGTGACACGCTCACTTACCTAAACAATCGCCCCAAGCCCTTGCTAGCAATGCTTGGCCGCTATACATTGAATTTAAATTCCACCACATCCCCCTCACGCATGATGTAAGTCTTGCCCTCTGTGCGCATTAGGCCGGCTTCACGCACGGCCTTTTCCGAGCCTAGCCGTGCCAAGTCTTCGTAGCTACAAATTTGCGCCGCAATAAATCCGCGCTCAAAATCTGTATGAATTGTGCCAGCCGCCTGCGGTGCTGTGTCGCCTTGGTGAATAGTCCAGGCGCGCACCTCTTTTTTACCAGCAGTCAGAAAACTCTGCAGCCCGAGCGTCCTATAAGCGGCCTTAATTAGCTCGCCCAGTGCATCATTTTCTACGCCGTAACTTGCTAAAAATTCGTGCTTCTCAGCTGCGTTCATTCCAGCCATTTCCTCTTCTAGCTTGGCATTTACAAATACTGCCTGTGCCGGAGCCACCAGCGTGCGCAGTTTATCCTGCAGTGCTATGTCTGTGAGGCCGCTCTCGTCCACGTTAAACATATAAATCACCGGCTTGTCTGTAAGGTACGGTACGTTTTCGTCGCCTGTATCTTTTTTGCGTTTGGCGGCGATTTTTTCGCGAGTCTCATCATCAGCTAGCCGCAACTCTAAATTGATAATATCAATATCGTCCTTAGCCTGAGCCACGATGTCATCTTCAATTTTATTGTCTGCTCGTACAATATCATCATTTATAAACGCACGTACCACGTGGCAAATTACTTGGCACTCTCGGATGTGCGCTAAGAATTTATTGCCTAGCCCCTCGCCCTTGCTCGCACCTGCCACCAGCCCCGCAAGAGACTCGAATTCCACTGTGGCCGGGATAACCTTTTCTGTCTCGTACATTTTAGCCAGCACGTCCAGACGCTCGTCTGGCACCGGCACGATTCCCACATTTGGCTCAATCGTAGCAAAGGGATAATTCGCTGCTAGCGCCCCCGCATTAGTCAGCGCGTTAAATAGTGTACTCTTGCCTACATTTGGCAACCCCACAATGCCGCATTTCAAATTCATAACCAACCTGTGATATCTGTTATTATAGGTATAATTATAACATATTTTGGTGTATAATATTAGGTATGAAGATTTTTTTAGCGGCATCAAGTAGTTTTTGGGATAGACTGCCGGAAGTGAAGAAGAAACTGGAGAATCTTGGGCATGAAGTAATGTTGCCGTCTACCGTTGAGGACCCGGAGCTAGAGGAAAGGACTTGGGCTGAAAGCGATGAAGCTCATGTAAAGTTGATTAGGAAGCTTTTTGAAGATAGCGAAGAGAGGATTGGTAAATGGTGTGATGCTTTTTATTTATTGAATTATGATAAACATAATATTTCGGGTTACGTTGGTGGTGCAGCTTTGATAGAATTATATATTGCGCATCGTGAACGGAAGAAGATTTTTATTGAAAATGATGTTTTTCCTGGACCAATGTATGACGAAATAATGGGGTTTGGTCCAGTGTTCGTGCACGGTGATTTGAATAAAATAAAATAAAAAATAGGTTGGTTTAGATATTCAAGATTCCGATCTTTAAATTCATAACCAACCTGTCCTCTCTACTGCTTTGCCTGTCCCTATTGACAAAATGCTTAATGTTTGATACAATGGAAGTATATTCGAGGTTACTCGCGTTCCCCTCTTCGGAGGGGCATATTTTTTATTTAAATAATTCATGAAAGGCCTTCTTTACTATTTCTAAGTCTGATTCTGGAATACGACCAATTTTTGAGTAGAGTCTAGAAGTGCTCATGACTCTAGCTTGGCAAACTGCGGCATATTCACTTTTTCCGAGAAATTCGAATTTCGCATACCATGAACCAGTTTTTTCTTGTGAGGTTAGTGGTATACCCATAAAACCTTGACGGCTCAGTTTCTTCATGACTAAAACTGGACGAGAAAAGCGAGAACTTTTGCCGTTTATTTCAATCCCAACATTTTCACCAAAACCGCACCACCAAATATCGCCTTCGTTGATTTTTGGCGCGGAATTACTAAAATGAATTTTTTCTTTTAAATCAATCCATTCATGAAAATGCTTTTCTTCCATATCTGTGTATTATACCATAAAATGGTACTATAATAGAGGTATGGCGACTTTTTTCTGTACAAATTGTGGTGAAAGAATGTGCAACAGCAGTAACGATAATATTTTTGAGAATTATTTGATTAAAACGAATACTGATTATTTAGAGGAAAGGAAATATAGCAAAATAGTT
>JAFRAP010000016.1 GCA_017405345.1 Candidatus Saccharimonadota bacterium | reverse complement strand
GCACAGTAGCGTCCCAAGGGGCTATCGGTGCCTCCAAATCTAACAGCGCCCCGGTGGCGGAATTGGTATACGCGTTCGACTTAAAATCGAATGGAGCAATCCATATGAGTTCAAGTCTCATCCGGGGCACCAAGCAAAGCAAGCAAGTAAAAAACGAGCTAAGGCTCGTTTTTTGATAACAGGTTAATTTCTAGGTGGTTCCTTGAGGCTAAAGCTCAAGGCTAGCCAAAAAACTTCACTCTCCTCCCACCAGGTGAACCTGTTAAGCCGCTCTCAACGATGCTTCACAAGTTCTGTATCTATTTTAGCATTAGGGCTATCCATGTCAACATTGATTTTCATGTTTTTCATGGCGTAATATCACTACCAAACAGCCTGAGGTTGTTCGGTTTTTCAAAAATCTGTTCGGTTTTTAAGGTAAGCATCATCGGATCATTAAAAAACTAGCTTCCGCATCTAACTTATGATAAAATAGAGGTATAAGTTAAAGGAGACAATATGCCAATTTGGTTAATCGTCGTACTCTGTGTAGCGCTAGTATTAGTCGCTTTCGTGTGGGGTACTTATAATAAACTTGTTACACTTAATGAGCGTGTCAACGAGGCTTGGTCTGATATCACTGTACAGCTCAAATATCGCGCAGACCTCATCCCTAACGTCGTAGAGGCCGTCAAGGGTTATGCCAAGCACGAAAAGTCCGCCTTTGAGGATGTCACTAAGGCTCGCGCCGCTGTGATGGGTGCTAAATCCGTTAAGTCCGCCGCCGAGGCAGAAAAGTCTCTAGAGTCTGCCCTGGGCAAGATTTTTGCCATCGCAGAGGCTTACCCGGAGCTAAAAGCCAATGAGAACTTTAAAGAGCTACAGCTCCAACTCCAGGACGTAGAAGATAAAATCCAGGCCGCCCGCCGCTTTTACAACGCTGGCGCCAAGGAGCTAAACACTAAGATTAAGCAGTTCCCCATCAATCTCTTTGGTGGTTTTGGTTTTAAAAAGCGCGACTACTTTGAAGTTGCAGACCGTCAAAAGCTAGAAGATGCTCCAGAGGTCAAATTCTAAAGGCTATAGATGTATAAGCAGATTGCAGCCAATAAGCGTAATACGGTAATAATTATAGTGGTTTTTATTGCTATCATTGCGGCTATTGGCTGCCTTTTTGCTTATTTTTTGGACGATTGGCTCATCTCTGTCTGGGTGTTAATTATCGCCACTATTTATGCATTAATTCAATATTTTGCCGCCAGCTCGCTGGCCGTTGCCATGACTGGCGCTCGCGAAATCACTAAGAAGGATAACCGTCGTCTCTATAATATCGTAGAAAATCTCTCCATCACCGCCGGTTTGCCCATGCCAAAAGTTTACATCATAGACGATCCTGCGCCCAATGCTTTTGCCACTGGGCGCGACCCTAAGCATGCTCTAGTTGCTGCCACTACTGGCCTATTAGATATCATGGATGACAAAGAGCTAAAGGCCGTGATGGCACATGAGCTTTCTCACGTTAAAAATTACGACATTCGCGTCTCGCTGATTACCTTTGGCCTAGTCTGCATCGTTGGTTTTATTGCAGATATCGGCGTGCGGATGGCCTTTTATGGCAGCTCTAAGAGTGAAGATCGCAGCCCGGTAGGGTTCTTAATCATCTTAATAGTTTCTATCTTGGCCCCAATTGCTGCCTCTCTGGCGCAGTTTGCCGTCTCGCGCGAGCGCGAGTTTTTAGCTGATGCTAGCTCGGTAAACCTCACTAGATATCCAGAGGGTATGGTCTCTGCCTTAAAGAAGCTTGATGCCCACACCCGCCCCATGAAGCATCAAAATCCCGCCACAGAGGCACTCTATATTAACAATCCTATGCGCAAGGGCTTTATTGGTAATCTCTTCAGCACCCATCCGCCCATTGAAAAGCGCATAGAAAGGATTGAACATGGCAAAAAGACTTTCTAAAAAATCCCCCAAAAAGCCTCGTATCCCACTAAAAACTAGGGTAAAAAATCTCCCAAAGGCCATTAAGCATAAAATTAAGGCTCATCGTGAGCGGTACCCGCGCGTCAAGCTACATAAGTCTTTTCGCCGCTCTTATAGAGAAGATTATGCTCGCAAGCTAGAAGTCCCTGGCTTAATGCATCACGCCACCACCACCTTT
>JAFRAP010000015.1 GCA_017405345.1 Candidatus Saccharimonadota bacterium | reverse complement strand
TACTTGGCTTGGCGGTCTGGGCAATTTCAGTAAGCACCCCTACGATATTCCCGACTACGAAGTTACATTCGCCATTACTTCCGGCGGAAGCCGTGTTATAACGGGCATATGGGACGGAGTGAAGCAGAAGGTTGACTGCTACGCCTTTTCGGCCTTGAAGATTGCCCATTGTTCTCTCGCTCAAGATCTCGGTTATAACCTGCTTTCCGGGCTTGATCTCGGCGACCCGCATCTCACAGAGGATAATGGATATGGTCCTCACTATGGCGCTTTGTGTGTCGAGGTGAGCAAACATCGGGAGCGCTTCTGCGGGATCTATGTTTGCGTCTCCGGAGCGGACTCCAAGGACGATCTGAAATGCGCCTTCAAGGCCGTCGAAGTCATCAATAACTTTTTCGCCGATGGACCCGAGGAATTCGAGCTCAAGACTCCTGAGCGCCCTGCATTTCTGGACTGAACCAATACCTTTCGCCAAGAACCGAAACCCGGCTTAGTACAGCCGGGTTCCTCCTTTTTATGAGCATTATGAAAGATCCGTGGCAAATGTTTACGTCAGAAATAAAAATGTGAAGCCGTGCAGGTGAGATAGTCTAACAGAAAATGCAAATAAATCATTTCCATTGCATATAGAACCCAGCTCTATATACTGTTAAAGCCTGGTTAATTTTGCCCCACCAAATTTTATATAAGTCGGCATTTTGGCCGATTTTTTAGTAGTAATATTCTGTTAAGTACCCTGGAAAGTTCTAGGGTGCTATTTTTGTGCCGATTTTGCACGGAAAACACGTCCAAAAACGCATTTTTACCCCTACAAAATCGTCTGTTAATACCCTAAACAATTTGGTCTATATGCTATAATATGAATGTTGGGCGCGAGAGAGCACACTCTCATTCTTAACGGAAGAGATCAAGCCAACGTGATGTTAATATTTAATATTTTTTCGAGAGCGAAGTCAATCTATATGCGATCTACAATTGATAACCTTCAAATACTCTGGGATTTTCTCGTCAAGGAAGACTCTCTTGCGCAATCGGATATTATTATTGGATTTGGAAGCAACGATACCATGGTTGCTCACCGTGCTGCAAATCTATATAAACTAAATTATGCACCACTGATTCTATTTACTGGTGGATTAGGGAAAGGAACGGCTGATAGTTGGAGCGAAAAGGAAGCGGATTTATTCGCGAAAATCGCTATAGATGATGGTGTGCCACTAGAGAAAATTGTAATAGAAAATAGATCGACTAATACAGGGGAAAATATTCGCTTCTCCAAGGAGTTATTGTACAATCGAGGAATAACGGTCAATCTTGCAACGATTGTCCACTAGCCCAATATGGGACGACGAATATACGCGGCGTTAAGAAAACAGTGGGCTGATATCAATGTTCAAATAGCACCGAGTAACTGCACGCTAAAAGAGTATATTCAGAATTTGAAGGCTACAGGCGTTGATGAAAACGAAATATTCTCAAACATCGTTGGAGATTTTCAACGGATTGATGTATTTGCAAAACAGGGGTACCAAATTGAGCAAAGTGCCCCCGAAGAGGCTTGGCAGGCGTTCTATTCTCTTTGCGAAGACGGTTATAATAAGTACATTGTATGAAAAGCGTACTGCAACAATGAAAGAATTATAACAGAGGCAAAATACAGTAATTTTTGTTGAAATAGGGCCTACAAAATTAAATACGATACATCTAACATATTCCACTTATAGTTTATAAACTAACCAGTTTATTCCTTATGTCTTCTCCATACAGTGTTAATGCCTGCCCAATTCGCCCCCAACTGTCAAAGAATAGCATGAAAATCGGTTCAGGCACATGTCCTGAACCGATTTTTGATTATGATAGCTTACGCTATTCCTGCACCTAAATCGTGACTATTTCTTCTTGGAAAGAGTCAAGAAACCATTGCGTGGGTTCTCGTTGACGACGCGATCTGCTGGAAGATCACATGGAGTACCCTTGCCGTTGTTCTCGGTCTTGGTGAAGAAGTAAATAGTCTGCTGCTTGCCGCCGCGTAGGGTGACATCAGACTTATGTAGATAATAGGTAATGCCTTTGCTGTTGGTGTGCTTGTAGGCCATATTTCCTCCTTAGTTGATATATTCTTATCTTATGACCCCAGTGATAAACTGTCAAGGGGTAACTTCTTAAAATTAGTGATTTTTGAGAAAAATCAGAGCAATTCTTAAGGTAATCCAGATAAGGACTCTGATAAAAATTACAACAATTAAGATAAAGCAAAGCAAGATGCAAAAGCCGGCAGCGGTGGGTGCCCAGACGGGAGAGGCGTAATCGTAGCGATAGAGAGCAGTAGAAGGGACGTCAGCAGTAAGGCTATCAGTGATGTCATCTGTGGCAGGGTATTTATTGATTTCGCCAGTCATGCAATTTAGATAGTTAGGGCTATTCCAGCTCCAGCGATTAGCAATGGCCTGTGGCTTGCAGACGGCCATGGCGGCGGCGAAAATGTTGCCGTTAGGATTGGTATCGCCAGTTTCTTGGAGCTTTTGCTCGGCCTTGGCAATTTCCTCAGTGGCCTTGCGAATATAGAGATGTTCTAAATAAAATGGGCCAGTACCAAAGGTTAAATTTTGGCGACCATTTTTTTCTACGATATTAACCACGATGTGGGTGTCGGTGAATTTTTTAAGATTCTCTAGAGCGGTGAGGATAGCAGCATCGTCCTCGGCCTCATCAGCAGCAAGTACAGCATTTTTTAAGTCGGTCATTTTTAAGTGGTCAAAGCGCAATAAGGTGGCGGTAACAAAGAGGAGCGGCAGCAGCACCAAAAAGAGTTGCCAAGTTTTAATCTGTTTAACCAACGCTAAAAGCCTGCCACCCATAGTGGTTTAATTATAGCATATTTGCCCTAAACCATTCATCGGCGGGGCCGGCGGTCATGAGCAAGATGAGGTAATCGTCTGCCAGGTACTGTTGTAATTTTGTCAACAGTTGATTATCCAAGGTGGCTGACTCAGCAAGAGCTGACTCAGCAAGAGTGGCGATGAATTGTTCTGGGGCGATAACTGGCAGGGTGGAATCTTCTCTAGTTAAATAGGTGGGGAGCCAAAATAGCTTGGCTACACCGGTGAAAGCATCTTTATAGCCGGCTATTACTTGGTGCTGGCGAGTGTTTTGGTGCGGCTCGTAAACAGCCACTACGCCTTTTTTACTGAGACGCTCAGCCTCTTCTATGGCCATTTCAATGGTAGAAGAAACTTCTTCTGGATGGTGAGCATAATCGCTGTAGACGCCATCTGCTAAACGCTCAAAACGACGGCCCACGCCGGGGAAACGATTGAGTACCTCTGTAATTTTGCTCTCGCTGATGAGCTGGCCAGCAGCCTTGGCAATGTGCTGAACGGCGGCAAGGGCGGCGGTGGCGTCATCACGTCTGGCCAGACCGGCGAGGTTAATGCCAGCATTAATAGTGCCGCCATAGATTACTTCGCCACTCTGGCTTTCAAACGTCTGAAAGGCTTGAGTGTAATCGTCTGGGGTGGGGTAAATATCTGGGTGGTCATAACTGACTGTGGTGATTACGGAAAGCCAGGGATGAAAGGCAAGAAAATTGCGGTCGTACTCGTCTGCTTCATAGATTAAGAATTGATCTCCTGCCCGATATTGACCGGCTGGAGCAAAGGGAAGAGTGGTGCCCACAAGATAGGCTACGGGCAAATGAAGCTGCTGAGCAGCCCAGATAATCATAGCGGTGGTGGTAGTCTTACCGTGAGTGCCAGCGACAGCAACTAGTTTAAGACTTAGTTGCCTAATGAGCTGGTTAATAAATTGGTCGCGCTTGGTGGTTTTGATCCCCTGACTGATGGCGGTGGCAAGCTCTGGATGGTCTTTTGGCAGAGCAGAAGTATAGACGAACCAGTCAATGCCCTGAGCTAGCTCCTGCTGAAAAAACTTGCCATCTTGAGGGCCGATGTGGACTTTTATGCCCTGCTTGATAAGCTCGTCGTAAACAGCACCGGCGGATAAGTCGGAGCCAACGACGTCGTAACCGGCGGATTTAGCAAAGAGAGCAAGAGGCCCCATGCCAGTGCCAGAGATTCCGGAAATAAACACTCTCATGTTACAATAATAGCATGAAAGTGAGAATGGTATTCCCGGAATTGAACAATCCCATCATTGCTGAAGCAGTAGAGAAATGTGATGAACTGGAAGTGGTGGGTGCGGCAGATTTGGCCGAGGCCTGCGCCAAGATCACAGCTGGGGAAGCAGATGCTCTGGTGGCGGGGATTGACTATACCTCACGCGAGGTGATTTTAGCTTGCCGCGATGGCATAGGCCTGATGAGCCAGACTTTTTCTGCAAGTTTTGTACTGCAACGAGAGGCAAAGACTTTTGTAATTGGTGATGCAGCGGCCTGTAAAAATCCCACTGAAGACCAGCTATTTGACATTGTGCTGCAGACCCATGCAACTGCTAAAGCGGTACTGCCGGATGAACCGAGGGTGGCAATCTTATCTTTTTCTACGTTAGGCAGCGGTGGACATGACCCATCTATTGACAAGGCTCAAGCAGTGGTGAAGCGAGTGCGGGCTGAGCGGCCAGATATAATAATTGACGGGGAATTACAGTTAGATGCAGCAATCAGCCCTCGTGTAGCGGAGAAGAAAGCACCTGATTCCCCAGTGGCTGGACGGGCAAACGTGCTGATTTTGCCAGATTTAAACTCTGGAAATATTCTCTACAAGGCGATGGAGCAATTTGGTGGGTTCACGGCAGCAGGGCCGATTTTACAAGGATTTAAAACACCAGCATCAGATTTATCCCGTGGCAGCACAGTGGAAGATGTAATTTTAGTGATAGAAACTTTAAGAAAATTAATTGAGGCAAAAAATGAGTAAATACTTTGGTACAGACGGCATCAGAGGGAAGGTAGAGCGGTTTACCCCAGATTTTATCAGCAAAGTGGCAAAGGGCCTAATTGATTATGTTGGGAACGACGGCAAGAGAGTACTACTGGGTGGCGACACGAGAGAATCTAGCGAGTGGATAATTCGTGATTTTGAAAAGGCTTTTGGGGCACTGGGAGTAGAGTGTGGCAATGCTGAAGTTCTACCAACGCCGGGGATAAATTATGCGTTTTATGATATGGGGTTTGATCTGGCAGTGGATGTGACTGCCTCACATAATCCTTATACGGATAATGGAATTAAGGTGTTTGAGCGAGGAGAAAAGTGCGGTGTAAAACTTTCTGCAGAAGGGGTGGAAAAGGTTGAAAATGCACTGGATGATATAAATACCGTAGAGCTGATGGGGATAGAGCCAAAGGAGAGCTTACATAGTGATGCCTTAGAACGCTATGTTTTACACTTGCTAGATTATACGGAGAAGTTTGACCACCCGGAAGCAACGAGCCGAGGTGAGGTGACATTGGCGGGACTAAAAATTGGATTGGACTGCGCCAATGGAGCAACTAGTGTAGTGGCAGAGCGAGTATTTAAAGAATTGGGGGCAGATGTATCGGTAATAAATGCGGACGGCGCTTACGGCCAAAAGATTAACCGCGATGCTGGAAGCACACACCTAGAGCATATACAGTTACTGGTGAAAGAGCAGCGGCTGGATTTTGGGATGGCTTTTGACGGAGACGGAGATCGCTGCTTGATGGTGGATGGTGAGGGGAAGGTGATAGACGGCGATAAAATCATGGCAATTATAGCGGAATTCTTAGGCCTGAAGAAGCTCGCTGCAACCGTGATGGCTAATCAGGGATTATTTGAATGGGCAAAGCGCCAGGGAGTAGAAATTTATACTACTGATGTGGGAGACCAAAATGTGGCGCGGGCAATGAAAGAGCAGGGGATTTTACTGGGCGGAGAAAACAGCGGGCATATTATTTTGCCTGGAGAGGCCATGGGGGATGGTATTTTAACTGGCCTCGTTGTGAGTAAAATCGTAAGAAAGAGCGGTAAAACCTTGGCAGAAGTAGCGGCGACAATGCAGAGTTTTCCACAAGTTGTGGAAAACTTTGAAGCAGACTCCGCAGCAAAAGAACGCTTTAAGACACTACCGGAAGTAAAGACATTGTTAGAAAAATATAGCACTGAGCTAGAGAGTACTGGGGGAAGGCTACTGGTGCGGCCAAGTGGAACGGAAGATCTAATCCGCGTGACCATCTGGGGGAACGATGAAGTAGAAATTAGAGAGAAAGCCAAGGCACTAATTGTAGAATTAAAGAAAGGAATATCATGATAGAAGTTAGGCGTTTAACAGAATATAGCCCGAAAATAGCAGCGGCGATCAGAGAGCTTTTAATTCAGTTATCTAGAAGTGGGAAGGACAAGGGGGAGATCCCAGAAGAATGGTTTTTAGACGTGATTAATTCGCCCTGGCACGACGTACTGCTGGCGGTAGAGGATGGCAAGATTCTAGGGATGTGCAATTTGTCCGTAGTGATGGGGGCGGGG
Organism: Candidatus Saccharimonadota bacterium; assembly: GCA_017405345.1. Taxonomy (GTDB): domain Bacteria; phylum Patescibacteriota; class Saccharimonadia; order Saccharimonadales; family Saccharimonadaceae; genus Nanosyncoccus. Next base: position 11,317 of record JAFRAP010000015.1, on the reverse strand, counting down.
ATTGGTAAAAATGCTTACCTGGAAGATTTTGTAGTGGCAGCGGAAGCACGTGGTAAAGGCGTGGGAGATAAACTTTGGCAAGAGATGCTTGTATGGGGGAAGGAGAAGGGGGCAAAGCGAATGGAGTTTACCTGCGGAAATGGCAGAGAGGTAGCCCAGGCCTTTTATAAGAACCACGGGGCAGAAGTGTACGACACTAACTTCTTCCGCAGAGAATTAGACTAGGCTATTTGGCGCCGTCATGTTTTAAGACAGCGATGACGGTGCGGAAAAGAATCTGGATATCTAAGGCAAATGACCAATTTTGGATGTAATAAAGGTCTAATGCACGGCGCTCCTCAAAGGAAATGTTGCGCCGGCCAGAAACCTGAGCCAGGCCAGTCAGACCAGATTTAACTGATAGCAAAAGCGAGCGATCTCCGTAATCTTTTAGCTCGCCGGGCTGAAGGGCGCGCGGACCAACTAGGGAAATATCGCCCTTTAAGACGTTAAAGAGTTGGGGAAGTTCGTCTAGTGAAGTGGCACGAAGAAACTTTCCAAGCCTGGTGATGCGAGGATCGTTAGCCAGATAGTCGCCGTTGTCGCGATACTTTTTAATGAGCTGAGGCTTGCCCATCTTAGTAAAGGCTTCCTCTGGGGTTAAGCCGCTATATTCTGACTTCATAGAGCGGAACTTATAAAACTTGATTTTTTTGTTAAAGCGCGAAAGGCGAAGGTCGGCATAGATGGGGGAGGCACTAGGCTCAGAGAGCTTGGATATAAGCCAGATTATCCCCATAGGGATGAGGGCAACCAAGATAATAATCCCCCCAAAGATTAGATCTGTTAAGCGCTTTAAGAAACGTGCGGCGCCAATCAATGGAGTAACTTTAACAAGGATGGCTGGAGTATTACCAACTAATTCTAGCTGACCGATGTGCGATGAAAGGGTGGACTCGGAGGGAACAAAGTAGTAAAACAGATGATGATCAATGGACTGCTGATAAATATCTTCAGCGTGACGCTCGTCGGTCTGGAAGATAACATCTGGATTAGTCTTTTTGATGGCTTCATCTAGGCTCACGAATTTATACTTATGACGAAGATCCTCTGGAATGAAGTGGTTATTAGCAACAATACCAACAAGATGATAGCCATCCTCTGGAAAAGCCAGCATATGCGAGGAGAGATATTCAGTATTGGTACTATTACCAATGATGATGGCACGAAGTGTGCCGTGGTCAGAACGGAGTAAGAGCCGGCGAATCAGGCGAAGAAGGCTGCGGACTAGCACTAGCAAGACGAAACAAAGTCCGGCAGCATAAACGGCAATCAGCCGAACGGGGAAAAGGTCGTTCTGGCCGAAGAAATCGTAAGTGATAATGGTCATGACACCAATGGCAGAGGCAGCGAGCAGGCGCAGAGCCTCTTTAAATTTATTACCTAAAAAGACGTTCTTTTGGTAAAGCCCTAACACGGCTAAAATGACAATCCAAATGGGAATGAGCAGGGCAATGGAAGTGGTGAACTTGACTGTTTCTGACTCAAAGTAATAGGGGCGATGGTCAATATGAGTGCGATAATAGTAGGCGAAGGCGAAGGAAAAAACAATTGCAAAAGCATCACCCAACATTAAAGCAATACGAAAAACCAGACCTGGATCTTTTTTCATACCTTTATATTATAACATATTTATTCAACGGTGACGGATTTCGCAAGGTTGCGTGGCTGGTCTACATCGTACCCTTTAGCTACGGTAATGTAATAGGCAAAGAGTTGGTTGACAATATTAAATAATAGTGGTGTAAATATTTTAAGCTTTGTTGTGATTATTACAACATCTTCCACGTCTAAGTCAAGTTCCCTGTCTGTCACAACGATGGGGTGACCGCCCCGGGCAAGCACTTCTTGGATGCCAGAGATGGACTTGTCGTATAATTCCCCGCTAGGCAACATAATCATCTCAAAGAAGCGGTCGTCCACGAGAGCGAGTGGGCCATGCTTCAGCTCGCCAGTTGGGTAAGCGTTAGCGTCAATATAAGAAATCTCCTTCAGCTTAAGGGCGCCTTCTAGGGCGGCAGGATAGCCGGTGTCGCGACCAAGATAGATGGCATGGTCAAATTTGTGATACTTCCCTGCTAGTTTTTTAACCTGTTCTGGGATAGTCTGGAGCAGCTGGTCAATCTCCTTTGGCAAAGCAGCAAGCTCCTTGATATAGGGGGCGAGGGTGCTAGGCTTAACTCCCTTGGCCTGGGCAATAGTAAGACCAAACATCACCATGGCAACAGCTTGAGAAGTGAAGGCTTTGGTGGAGGCGACAGAAATCTCTGGGCCAACGTGAATATAAGTGCCACCGTCTACCTCGCGGGCAATGGTGGAACCAATAGCATTAACGATGCCGATAGTCTTTGTGCCTTGCGCTTTAATCTCGCGCAGGCAGGCGAGGGTATCGGCGGTTTCGCCGGATTGAGAGACGATCAACGCTACGGAGTGTTCTGGGATGTAGGCGCGACGATAACGATACTCAGAAGCAATGACTGGCTCAATGGTAAGTTCTGGAGTGAATTGTTCAATGTAATAAGCGGCTAATTGACTAGCATAATAGGCTGTACCACAGCCGACGATAATGAGGTGCTTAATTCCCTTTAGCTCCTTTTGTGAGAGGTTAGGGCCGCCAAGATGGACAGTACCGGCGTTTAAATTGATGCGACCACGCAAGGTTTCTGTGAGCGAATGAGGCTGCTCCATAATCTCTTTTAAGAGGAAGTGGTCATAGCCGCCTTTTTGGATAGCGGAAAGGTTAGTTTCTATGGTCTCTACCTTGGCAGAAACAGGCTGGGATTTAAGTGTTTTAATTTCAATGCTATCCTTCGTGATGGTAGCTACTTCCCCGTCGTTTAAATAAATGGCGCGCTTAGTGTGGCCAACTAGGGCGGAGGCATCAGACGAGATGAGGGTTTCATTGTTGCCCACACCAATCACTAAGGGGGAGCCGGCACGAGCGACGATGATCTCTTGAGGATTGTGGGTGGAAAGTACGGCAATGCCATAAGTGCCACGGATTAATTTTAGTGCCTGGACTACAGCGTTAGAGAGAGGATATTTACCATCTTGATAGAAAGAGGCGATCAGTGCAGCAAGCACCTCGGTATCCGTCTCCGACTGAAAATCGTGGCCGGTTAGCTCGGCCTTTAACTCTTTGTAATTCTCAATGATGCCATTGTGAACAAGGTAGATGCTACCAGCCTGGTGCGGATGGGCATTTCTCTCACTAGGCTCACCATGAGTAGCCCAGCGCGTATGGCCGATACCAATGTGATCTGCCTTCTTGGCCTGAGCAACTTTGGCTTCTAGCTCACTAATCTTGCCCTTAGCACGAAGCAAGGTGGTGTTACCGGCTTCATCCTCAGTGACGATGCCAGCAGAGTCGTAACCGCGATATTCTAAGCGCTTTAAGCCGCTGATGAGAAAGTCCTGCGCGTTTTTATTGCCCACATAGCCCACAATTCCACACATAAAAGTCTCCTAATTATTATCTTATTATACCACGCGAGATACAAACAGGAGGCCGTCTTTCTGTTGTGGCTCCCCTAGTCTACTGGCTGGTAACCGTTGCCAAATACGATGATGAAATTGGCATCGTATTCGCTGAGAGCAGAGGGGAGATCTTCTTTGAACTCAGCAGAGGGGTAAATCTTGTGGAGGGATTCGGCAGTGCGAGGGAAGTCGCCACGTTGATAAATAGTGACATCCTCAGTCTGACCTAGTGCAGCAGGAGCATTAACCTTGTCAATTACGGTGAGGCCTTTTTCTTCAAGACGTTCAGCCTCACGAGCGGCCAAGCCAGAAATGCGAGCGTTGTTCATGACGATAAGCTGGGCATTCTCTTCTGTAGTGGGGTTAGAAGAGAGCTGGCTCTTAATGTAATCGTGAATCTTTGTGTAATTCCCCACTCCAGCGCGCGGATAAACATAGGAAAGACATCCGGGAACAGCACCACCACATTCTAGGTTATTAACACCAGGCACTGACAACATACCAGAAATCAGCAGGCTGGCACCGGTATCGTTAGACTCTAGGGATAGACTCTTCATGGTGCTAGCGTCTAATTTACTGGTGAGATTTAAGGCGGTGCGAAGCTCGGTATCTTTAAAGTTAGTGCGGAGATTGTCGCCAATGGCGTCTTTAATCTTAAGCACAGCAACGAGATCGCTGGTGAGATTGGTGGATTTAGCCTTCATGATGATGGCTTGAATAATCTTTTGCTGGAATTGCTCACGGCTGAAGTTGCCGCCGCTTGCACCATAGCCACCAGAATGATTGCGTGCACGTGCCACGGCTAGGGCTTTCTCTCCATTTAGATGATAAACTTTGCCGTTCTCATAATTGATACTGTAGCAACGACAATATGGCTCGTAATCAGCTAAGCCGCGCTGATCGGTAGTCTGGATGGCAACTTCTGGGCCAGACCAAGTCTCTCCTTCGGCGACGAAGGCAACATCAATCCCACCAATGGCGTCCACCAACTGAACAAGCGCCTGCCAGTTAACGTGAATGAAGTATTGAACTTCTAGGCCGAGAATTTTCTCTACTTCTTTTTCTAGGGCTTCCGCGCCCTTAATCTCGTACTCAGCACGACTCTCGGCAGAGCCGTTATTTTTAACGTAAGTACAGTAATACAGCTCGTTTAATTTGCCAGTGGCGGTGCAGGTCTTTACTTTTAGGTCGCGCGGGAGAGAGACCATTTTAATATCACCATGCTCTTGATTAAGGCTGGCAATCATGATGGAGTCAGTGAGCTGACCGCCATCATAATTGGGGTCATCCATGGAATAGCCTTCTGTACCAAAAATTAAGATGTTGGTGCGATGGAGATTGGGGTCTTCTGCCAGCGGAACGTCTGGGTCTGAAGTGATAAAGCTCCAGAGATTGCCACCGTCGGTAATCTTGGCAATCAAGTCATTACCGACAAAATAGAGCAAGGCTCCGGCGGCGATAACCAGAACTAATAAAATGCCGAAGAACCAGGCAAAGAAGCGGCGAACGCGATGCTTCTTTTTATCTTTACGCTTTTTAGCCTTGCGCTCAGCTTTTTTAGACTGCTTAAGGCGCTTTTTTTCTAGCCTTTTTTCCTTCTTGGAAGGGCGTGAATCTAAGTCGTCATCGTCACCGGTGAGAGATTCCTCGGAGCCAAGCTCAACGTATTCATGTGATTTACGGGTAAGCCCCAGCCCAGTAACCTCATCATCCCAAAAATCAGAGTGGGCATCTTCAATGCCAATCTGACGAGCACGAACAGTGGTGGATTTCTTGCGGGGCTTTTTACTACCGTTAAAATCAACGGTGTTCTTAGAAGCGCGCTTCTTGGGCGCAGGAGCTAAGCCGTCAATGGATCTTCCACTACTCATATTGCTTTAGTTTAACATAGAATGGCGTGGATGTCCATGATGGCACAGAAGCGCAAATTATTGTAGAATAATTATATGATTAAAGTTTTAACAGTTTTTGGAACGAGACCAGAGGCGATAAAGATGGCGCCGGTGGTCTTAGAATTAGCTAAGCATCCTGAACAGATCAAGAGTGTGGTGTGCGTAACAGCCCAACACCGCGAAATGCTAGATCAAGTGCTAGATATCTTTAAACTCACGCCAGATTATGATTTAAACGTGATGCAGCCGGGGCAGACGTTATCTACTATCACTAGCAATGTGCTTGCCGGAATGGAAGAAGTGATAAAAAAAGAGCGGCCGGACGTGGTGCTAGTGCATGGCGACACGACGACGACTTTTGCCACGGCTTTGGCGAGCTTTTACAGCCAAGTGAAGATTGGTCATGTAGAGGCAGGCCTTAGAACTTACAATAAATACTCGCCGTTTCCGGAAGAAATCAACCGAGAATTTACTTCCCTGGTGGCGGACTTTAACTTTGCGCCGACGGAACTATCTGCGGAGAACTTACGACGTGAAGGTAAGCGCCCAGAGACAATTTTTATCACTGGTAATACGGCGATTGACGCGCTGAAGACAACAGTGCACAAAAGTTATGACAATCCAATATTTGAATGGTTGGGTGAGAGCGAGCTAATTTTACTAACGGCGCATCGGAGAGAAAATTTGGGCGAGCCAATGCGCAGAATTTTTAAAGCAGTGCGCAGATTAGCGGAAGATTTACCTAACGTGAAGGTGGTTTATCCGGTGCATTTGAACCCAAAAGTACGCGAAGTGGCAGATGAAGTCTTAAGCGGCTGCGAGAAAGTTAAGCTGATTGAGCCACTAGAAGTAGTGGATTTTCATAATTTTATGAACCGAGCAAAAATTATCTTAACGGATAGTGGAGGGATCCAGGAAGAAGCACCATCCTTAGGCAAGCCGGTGTTAGTACTACGTGACACCACAGAGCGGCCAGAAGGGATTGAGGCTGGCACACTAAAATTAGTGGGTACGGATGAGCAAGCTATTTACGCTGAGGCATTAAATTTAATGACTGATGCACAGACCTACGCTAAGATGGCCGAAGCAAAAAATCCTTACGGTGATGGGCACGCATCTGAGCGAATTGTAAAAACACTAATAGAGCAGCTTAGCGACGATAAATCTGCGTGAGCTTGTGACCAAACTTTTTTAAATATTCTTTAAGTAGGGTGGCGACATAGTGGTACTCTTCAGTGCGATGGAAAATTATCCAGTAAAAGAAACTTGGTACGATGATGGAAAGAAAGCCGTTTAGCAGGAAGGCTATAAAATTATTGTTAATAACAATTAGCTGGAAGAGTAATCGCATACCTAGCCAGCTGATTAAGAAGATGCCGAGATACTTTGAAAACAAGAGTACGTATTCTAGACGACGGCGCTTTAAGACTAGGCCAAAGGCATACTTTGGATAACTGTAAAAATGCAGGAAGAGATTACTTAAGACGGTGCCGATAAAAATACCTGGCAGGCCAACGAGATGGCCCAAGACGATGGAGCTAACAAGATTAATGATGGCCTCGGCGACTGGTACGAAGCGATTTTCAAAAATCACGCCGCCAACTGAAAGGGTATTATTAGCAGTAAAGCGCATACCCTGAATAAACATATTTAAGACTACAGCAATGACGACAGCTTCCGGTAGCCAATACTCTGAGCCAATCCAAATGGCAACAAATGGCGGCAGACAAAAGTAGGTAGCGATACAAACAACGGCATACAACCAGAAATTTAAGAAAAAGATATTTTTAGTGACGGCGTATAGCCGCTTGTGCCCCTCGGCAGCGAGCATGTTACCAAGACTAGCGACCACGCCATTAAAAATTTGAGCAAGCAGCGTGTTAATGGCGTTAACAATCATATAGTAATTAACGTAAAGACCCACAGTGGCAGCACCAAAGAACTGAGCGATGATGGTGTTATCTGTGAAATTTACGATGTAACTGGCGGCATTGTGATAAACGGAAGCATACATCTTCTTCTTAATGTCTGTGCGAGTGGACTTTTCTAGCTTGGCGGGCTGCAAGATATATGGATAGCGCTTTTTAACGATGTGATTGATGATGAGATTTTCTGCAAGTTTTTCTATAATAATGCTGATGGCATAAAGATAGAAATTGCCGGTGATGAGCAGTACAGCGATTTTCACAAAATATAAAATTGTGGTGGCGCCAATCATGACGGAATTGATAACGTAGCCACGCTGATCAGCGGAAAGTAGGGCGCGACGATAGTTTAAAATATATTGGAGTGAAGCGATGATAACGTAAAGCCCAAAAATAACATAGAGATTATCAGAAACGGAAGTTTCGCCAACAAATACTTTGGCAAACGGCAACAATGCGGCGCCACCAAGCAAAACGATGCCGGCAACAATGCGGCAAGCCTTGTGATAAAAATGCATGAGGGCGGCAATGCGCTTTTTATCATTTTTAGCAAGGGCGCTGTAAAGGTGATAAATCACTGCCACACCAACGCCAAGATCAGAAAGAGTGAGGATGCTTAAGATATTTCCATAAGTGCCGTTAATGCCAGTGTATTCTACGCCGAGAGTGTTAATAAAGATCCGCTGAGTAATAAAGCCAAGCACAGTGGCAATGAGATTCAAAATAATCCCAGTGAGCGCAGTCTTAAAGGAGGCGGATTTTCTATCCATATTATTTATTATACCAGCTACTCTTCAAACTTGGTGAGGTTAGGATGTTCGTCTAAAATTGACTGATATTGAGCAAGAGAGCCATACTTTCCTGCTGGATCCATCTTTAAATAACGCTCGTACTTGGCTTTTTTATCCTCGTCTTTTAGCCAGCCAAAATGTTTAATGCGGAGAGGATAGTTACAATATGGCAGAATTTTTAGGGCGTTTTCTGGCAGGCGTGAGCTGTGATGATTGCGCCGCAAAAAACGATATTTAAACTTGGGCTGATAACGCAAAAGCACGTTAATAAAGCCATGGTGGGCGCACCACAAATCATCATCACGATAAAACCCGGGCTGCCAAAAATCATAGAGTGGGAAACCATAGACGTCGGTGTCGGGATTTTTTAAAAGTTCTGGGAGAATCGCGAGAGCCTGTTTTTCTAAGATCTCATCAGCATCAAGCGCGAGAATCCAGTCTGGATTAGTCTTAATGGTGGCGCGCCAGAGCTTGCTGCGACTTTTGTATTCTTCAGCAAAGTGACTGGTGCTATTCTGGATAATCTGATGGGGGACACCCTTAAGGGCTTTTTTGGCAATTTCTACGGTATCGTCTGTGCTGGCATCGTCTAAAATGACAGCGTTAGTGATGAGTGGCTTCACGGCGGCGATGACATCGTCTAGATAGCGGCCAGACTCGTTGCGCACCATCATCATGAGGGTGAGCTTAGTGCCAGTGGTGCGACGTTTTTTAGCAAACAGCTTGCGACGAGTGTAGTAATAGCAGCCCCGGAGATTTTTGTAATGGATTTTTAGCTGATTTTTAATTCTAGCCTTTAATGGCAGTGGTGGGTTGGTGGCATCGCCGCCAGAAAGCAAAATATCTTGCTCACGATAACCGTATTTAATAAAGTTTGGCAAAGTCTGCAGCAACTCTTCATAAAAAATGTGAAAAGCTGGGTAATGCGTGTCCACATAAAGTTCCAGACCTAGGGCGGTAGCGCGGACACAAAAATGGCGATCCTCGCCGTTAAAAGAAAGGTTGGGAATCTCAGCAAAGCGCACGCCTTTTTTAAGTGCATGTTGGCTGATGAGCGTGAGTGCGCCAAGGCCGCCGACTGGATAGGTGCCAGGAATTTTTAACATAGAGTTGAAGCTGGCCAGCTCACGACGAATAAAATATTTATCCTGATTTTTCGTGGCGGATTTTTTAACGATGGTATTTTCATCCTCGTTCCAAAGCGAGGGAGTAGCGTGACCAATGTGGTGCCAATCAGTCCAGAAAATCTCGGAGACGATGTCTTTTTTAAGACTGATGAGGTGCTTTAAAGTGGGTGGCTGCAGAACCATGTCAGAGTCAAGAAACAATAGATAGTCATATTTTTCTTTAACCGCTCTAGCAATAATTTCATCCTTAATAGCAGCAACGCGCCAAATTAAAGCGTCGCTCCAGAGGTGATTATTATTATTAATAAGCTCTGTGCGATGTGTGAATAGCTCTGACGATTTAAGAACGGTGGCAGTGGAGTGCTTTTTAGCAAAATCTGTTAACAGCTGAGACGAAGCGGGGTCATCATTGTCGTCCACAAAGAGATAGTGGACTTTTAAACCTTTGGTGTCTAGCCGGGGCAAGCCTTCTAAAAAAGCTTGTAAAATGTTGGCGCGGCGCCGGATGGGGCTGGCAATCAGAACTCTAATCATATACTTATGATAATGGTATAATAGGGGTATGTCAATAAAAGTGTCGGTGGTGGTGCCAGTTTATAACACAGCAGATTTTTTGAGAAAATGCCTAGATTCTTTAACCCACCAGACTTTAAAAGAGATAGAAATTTTGGTGATAGACAATAACAGCACAGATGAATCACCAGCGATAATTACCGAATACGCTAAGCGTCACCCGAAGAAAATTCGTGCGCTAAAATGTGCCGAGTGGGGAGCGGGGGCAACGCGTAATTTAGGCATGAAAAAGGCGACTGGAGAATATATTGGCTTTGTGGATAGTGACGATTACGTGGAGTCAGATACCTTTGAGCTGGCATACAGAAGTGCGGCTGGGGCAGACATTGTAGTGCTGCCTGGCACAGAGAAATTGCCGAGTGGCAAGACCGTGAAATTTGAGCTGTATGGGTTCAGCAAAAATTTAAAACGGAATTTTATGACTTCTGGATTGGCACCATGGCAAATAATGGTGCGCCGGGATTTTATGTTCAAGCATCGCCTAAAATTTCATGCAGGAATTATTTATGAAGATGCCGCGCTGATAAATACATTGCCGCTTTATACAGATAAAATTGCTGTATTAAAAAAACCGGTTTATCATTACGTTTATCGTGAAGGCTCAGTGCAGCGTGCAAAAGAATGGGATTCACATCTTTTAGATATTTTTACGGCGCTAGAAGATATTAGGCGCGCTTTTAAAAAAGCTAAATCGGCAGACGAGTATTCAGCTGAGCTGGAATATATTCATGCCTTGGCACTATTAAAAAACGTGGCAGAGTTTGTCTTACCGTTTTCAGAAGGAAAATCTTACTACGAGCGGGCACGGCAGTTGATGCACGAGCTTTATCCACATTGGCAACGAAATCCCTACTGGAAAAAACTCAGAATTACAACGCGCCTAGTGGGCTGGCTGGCTTATCATAAATGCAGGTTAGGATTAAAGATTTTATTGAGGAAATGATATGACAAGCAAAAAAATCTCAGTGATTGTCCCAGTTTACAATACGGCAAAATACTTACCACAGTGCTTAGACAGCTTGGCTGGGCAGAGCTTAAAAAACTTTGAGGTGATTTTAGTAGATAACAACAGCACTGATGAAAGTGCAGCGTTGCTTAAAGAATATTGCAAAAAATTTCCGGAGAAATTTGTAGCGCTGAAAGAAAAGACACCCGGAGCGAGCGCAGCTCGTAACGCCGGTGTGCGCATGGCAAAAGGAGAGTATTTGGTGTTTGTGGATAGCGATGATTATGTGGCGCTAGATATGCTAGAAAAAATTGTAGCAGCCGCAGAAGCCGCTACGGCGGACGTAGTTACAATAGGGGCGAACTTGCATAAAAAGGCTGGTGGTACGGAATACTTCGGGCTTTATCCTCAGGGAGGCACGTTAAAAAAGCGCTTTTTACTCTCTGGATTTGGGCCGGTGAGTGTGGCGGTAAGGCGAAAATTCTTTTTAGAGCATAAACTATTCTTTCACGAGGGGATTATTTATGAAGACCTAGCAATCATTGGT
>JAFRAP010000014.1 GCA_017405345.1 Candidatus Saccharimonadota bacterium | reverse complement strand
TCTACATTGTTCTTCATCACCCGAATGCTAATGACTGGGTCTAGGGTGATGGATAGGTCTGTGGTGCTAGCTAGTGCCCGGGGGGGGGGGGCATGTTAGAAGAGATAAGGATAACAATGCGATAGGAATAAAGAATAATTTGGCCCGTTTCATATTGGTTCTAGTAGAGCATAAAGGTTTTGGGTGTGGCAAATTTTAGCGGAAGAATTTGAGCGAGTCAATGGGATTTTTATGGGCGGCCTTAAGAGCGGGGTAAAGGCCGAAGATTACGCCCACAATGAGAGGGATGTAAAGTGAGGCTAGGATAATCTGAAGGCTGATGAAGGGGGCAAAAGGAGTAATGACGGAGACAAGGAAAGCAAAAACATAGCCAAGGATTAACCCGCCAAGGCCACCAAGAATACTTAAAATTAGCGATTCAAAGAGGAATTGTAAGAAAATGTTAGTATTGGTGGCGCCAATAGCCTTGCGAATGCCAATTTCATGTGTGCGTTCTGCAACAGAAACTAGCATGATATTCATGACACCAATGCCGCCGACAATGAGGCTGATGCCGGCTACGAGCGTGAGCATGCCAGAAATGATGGAGAAGAAAGAGCTGGCGGGGTGGGAGATTTGGTCTCCGTAAGAGACGGTGAAGTTGCTCTCGCCGGACTTAACGTTTTTTAGGCCGTCTGCTATGGCGGTGGCGGTGACTGGGACGTCGTCCTCGGTCTTTACGCGGACGTTGATTTGTTGGATCTGGAGATTGTTTTCTAGGGAGTGGAGAGTTTCTGCGGAGACGAGGACGGAATCATCAAGATTGACGTTGTTAAAATTGATGGGATCGTTTAGCTCGCTGAGAGTACCGGTGATGATGAACTTATGACCAAGTAGGGTAAAAGTCTCCCCCACAGAGTCTGGAGTGCCAAAGAGCTGCAGGGAAAGGCTGCGGCCAATGACGGCACCAGGAGTGTCGCCAGCTTTGCTTAAATGGAAGGAACCGGACTTTAAGCCGAGGCCGAGAATCTCTGCAAGACCCTCTGTGGTGCCGACGACGGAGCCGGAGCTGACGGTCTTCTCTCCCTGGAGAGTATTAACAGAAGTGGCAATAGGAGCGACTGCGATGACAGATGGGAGCTGCTGAATAACGGTAACATCAGAAAGATTGAGAGAGCTTTTACTGAATTGGTTAGACGAGGTTAGCTCGGAGACAAGATCACTGACGGTGTTTTTATTGGCGGAAGGGCGGACGATAATGAGGTTATCTCCGGCGGCTTTAATTTGGGTGGCGATGAGACGGTTAATACTGCCTGTAAGACTTAAAATAAGAATGATGCTGGCAACACCGATAGCAATGCCAAGGCAAGTTAAGAAAGTGCGGCCACCGTTACGACGTAAAGATTCTCTGGCGAGCTGGTAGTGAGCGCGAAGTAATAAACTCATTTTTTACCACCTTTCTTTTTAGACTTGGAGCGCTTTTTCTTTTGCTCCTTTTTACCGAGGCGAACATGGATGGGGATGGGGAGATCGCGGTCTGCGACGGTCTTTATATCGGTATCTATGTGGCCGTCTAGCATATTAATAACACGAGTGGCATAAGTCGTGAGGGAAGGATTATGGGTGACCATAATAATAGTATTACCTTCTGAGTGAATGGATTTTAGCTCTTCCATGACGATGTGGGAGCTGCGAGAGTCAAGATTGCCGGTGGGTTCGTCTGCTAGGATAATCTCTGGCTTCATGACGAGAGAACGAGCAATGGCAACGCGCTGCTGCTGGCCGCCGGAAAGTTGGTGAGGCATGTAATATTCGCGCTCCTGCAGATGGAAGCGAGAGAGAGTGTCTGAGGCTTGGATTAAACGGTTAGTCTGGGTGACGCTGGAATAAACTAGTGGCAGAGCGACATTTTCTATGACGGGGAGAGTGGGAATGAGATTAAAATTTTGGAAGACAAAGCCGATTTTTTTGGCGCGGAGATGAGCCTTTTTGCGGGCGGAGATGCTATTTACTGGCTCGCCGTTTAAAAGGAAGGAGCCGGAAGTGGGCTTGTCTAAAAGGCCGATGATATTAAGCAGGGTAGTCTTGCCGCAGCCGGATGGCCCCATAATCATGATGAACTCGCCGCGCTTAACTTCTAGAGAAAAATTATTAAGAGCAAAAGACTCAGCATCACCATAACCATAGCTTTTGGTGAGATTTTCAATAGATATGATTGGCCCACCGCTGGCTTGGTCTGTTGCTTTGCTCGTCAAAACATTACCCCTATGAATTGTTAACTGTTATTTCTGATTTTTATTGTAGGGCGAAAAAAGTTTTTTTCAAGGGTGTTTTTTTAGGATTTTTTGTGGTATGGAGCATAAGTAGAATGGCTAGTAAATTAGCGAACGACAAGAGCGCGGCGGCCAGAAGCAGCATAAAGAGCTTCAGTGCGAGCCTTGGAAAGGGTGGGGTAAGCGTTGCCACGAGGTGGCCAAGGGTCAAGGAAGTATTGATCGCCAGTGATAGAGTTGTAACCAGCGAGGACTAGAACGTGAAGATTCTTTGGCACGCCGTGAGGGCCGTATTCTTTAGGATTGTTAAAGCCATAAGTGAGATAGATGATGACAGGATTGCCGGCGGCGACCTCGGCGTCTAGCTGGTCAATACTGCGGCCGCTGGCGTTACTGATGCTGGCACCAGAGATGCTAACGCCAAAATTAGCCAGAGGGGCGGGGGCGATCCAGTGTGCTTCAGTGCGAGGCTCTAGATTATAAATGTCAAGATAAAAGCCGGTGTTAGGATTATCGGTTTTAGGGATTTTTTCGGCGAGAGAGTAAATAGTTTCATTTTTAGCGTAGCCTTTATATTGGAGTGCCATAAGTAGGGAAGCAACTTCGCAGCCGTTAAAGATATTAGCGGCAGCTTGGTTAATATAGGGCGGATTTAATTTAACCCAGGCGGCGGCGATCTTTTTCTGGCGCTCTTCTTCGGCGCGGCGGGCGGCCTCGGCTTTTTCCCGAGTAATGCGCTCTTGCTCGGCGATACTCTTTAAGGCTTCTGCTAAAGAATTGGAGAGGTCTTGTTTTAAACCTGCTTGACTTAGCGCGTCAACGGCATCCTTGGCGGAGTTATATTCAGCGCGGCGAGCGTTAGTGCGAACAGTGCTGCGATCTTCAGAAGTGAAGAGCTGATTAACTGCGCTGATGGCGGCGGCCATTTTGCTATATTCGCTGGCGAGAGGCTCTAACTTTTTGGTGGCGAGAGGCTGATAAGCACTAGAGAGAGCCTTGACTTGTTCAGTGAGAGCGGCAAGATCCTTTTCTTGGAGGGAATCTTTAACGATACCGTTATCATCTAGCCATTCGTCAGCAGCAGAAAGCCAGTCCCAGTAATCTAGGGTGGCATTAATCTGAGATTGAAGGGCGGCGATGGTGCCAACTTCAGCGGTGTCGTGCTCGGAAATGTTAGCAAGGCGGCCACCACAAGTGTCTAAATCTTCTTTGGTGGTGTTTTCACGGGCGGTACCATCCTCTTCAAAAAAGACTGTTGCAGTATTCGGTGACTTCAGCGGCAGTTAATTGATAGCGATCCTCGGCGCGATCTTGGCGGATGGAAGTGGCAGACCAAAAAAGCAGACCTAAGATTAAGACGGCGATAATGACGAGGGGGCCGAGGGCAAGGAGCCGAGGATGTTTATGTTTAACCTTTTTCACAATTTAATTTTAAAATTTTAGGGGTGATAAGTCAAGGATTCTCTGATATAATAGGAAGGTTAAGCTGAGGTTTAAAGTACATTAGGAGGTGAACTATGGAAGATGGAAAAATTTTAATTGAAGGTTGGCGGGGTGAAGGATATGAGTTAAGCCCAGAGGAACTGCTAGAGCGTGTTAGGGAAGACAGTAAATCAAATTACAACTGGATAGCGCCGGCGAGTGAGATTACCAGAGTGATGATGGATGAAGACTTTCCGGATAAGATAGCAAACAAACTAAAGATAATGATCTTAAGGTGCTTTGGGGAGTTGCTGTTGCAAAAAGAACAGGCAAATGGTAATCCGTATGACGAGATGGCGGTAGCGTACTGTTATTATACGGTAGGCGGGAAAGTTGGCAAGCGAGTAAAAAGGCTGTACAGACAGAGCGTGCTAACTAATGCGACAAAGCAGTTTGGACTATCCCTGGATAACCCTAGGCCATTTGGCGCGACTGGCCAAGAATGGCATCTTTGGTATGATACCTGGATAAGGAATGCAATGATGCACTTCAATGAATATTTTGGCCGGGATATTGTGCGTTGGCGGAGTAAGATTTATCAGAAGTTTACGGAAGATGTTTGGCTGGCAGACAAGATAGGAACGTTTGACGGTGACAAGAAAAAACACGCAGCATGGATACGGTCTCTGATGGAATCGGCGTCGTGATAGTTCACTAAAAAACGGCAGCGTTTGGCTGTCGTTTTTTTGAGGCGAGAGGATGGCTGAAGTATTTTCGTGTATGGTGTGGGAGTGAGAGGATAACTGAAGTATCCTCGTGCTCAGAGCCTCCAGACTAATCGCGAGCGGCAGAGACTTCGTCTCTACGCATCCATCAAGAAACAAAAATATGAGAGCAAGCTCTCAATTTTCGTTTCTTTCTGTCTGCTAGAAACGCTACGCGTTTCTGCCACTCTGCTTAGTTTGGCGGAAGCGAGAGGATTCGAACCTCCGGTACGGTTGCCCGCACACACGCTTTCCAAGCGTGCGCCTTAAACCACTCGGCCACACTTCCGTCTTAATCATTATATCAGAGATGGGGGTTTTAGAAAAGATGGTGAAAT
>JAFRAP010000013.1 GCA_017405345.1 Candidatus Saccharimonadota bacterium | reverse complement strand
GACACCATAAGTGGTGTCGGTATGTAAAAATCACCTCCCGCGGGAGGTGATTTTTACATACCGACACCACTTATGGTGTCGCAGTAAATACGCTAGACAATACAAAATTCACAATCGCATAGGCCAGTAGCGCCACCATCAGACCAATCACGCCGTACAAAATCGTATCCTTAGCTTTCTTCGTCTTTGCTGGGTCACCTTGAGACATCGTGAAGTTTACCCCGCCTAACACAATCACAATCACTGCTACCAGCCCCAGCACACCAATAATTACATTAATAATCGTCTGCACCGTCCCCATCAGAGTGTTTTCCGTATCTGCTTCGTCCATATTACACTGCGCAATACTATCTACCCGCGCTCCAGCCCGCTTAGAGCCCGGAGGACAAGTGTTCCGACTCCCGCCACTCGCATATGCCCCGGCCGGCACTAACACACTTAGCATGACCGCCGCTGCCACCGCCATCACCGGTAACACTTTTTTTACTTTTTGTAATACTGACATCTCTTTTCCTTTCTTATTTTATAAGATTATTAATCCCCTAAGCTTGCTAGTACAAAGTTCACGATTGCATAGGCCAGCAGGGCCACTACTAGACCAATGATGCCGTACAAAATCGTATCCTTAGCTTTCTTCGTCTTTGCTGGGTCACCTTGAGACATTACAAAGTTTACCCCACCCAGTACAATTACGATTACTGCCACTATCCCTAGTACCGCAATAATCACATTGATAATTGTCTGCGAGATGTCCCAAACGTCCCGGTCAGTTTCTTCTACGTTACACTCTACAGCCGTTGGCGCAGAAGTTCGCACCGAGCCAGAAGGGCACGCTACAGCTGCAGAAACCGCCCCCGTTGGCATCGCCAACGTCGCCAACATTACTGCTATTGCCGCTACCGCATTCCTAATTTTTTTCATATTTCTCCTATCTTAGAGGTTGTATACATCTACTATATCACAAAAACAGACCTCTTGCGAGGTCTGTTCAACTTTTTACTGCAAACTAGCTTACAGTAAAGACGCTAGAGAGGATGAAGTTCACAATTGCATAGGCTAGTAGCGCCACCACTAGACCAATGATGCCGTACATAATAGTATCCTTTGCCTTCTTGACCTTGTCGGAAGCACCAGCAGAAGTCGTGTATTGTACGCCACCAAGGATAATCACTACCACCGCAATAAAGCCGATGATACCAATTATCACGTTAATGATAATCTGTAGCGTACTCATTAAAGTATTACCTTCCTCCATACCACACTCGCTCATGCTCTCTACGCGCTTCAAAGCGTTCTGCGGAGCATTGGACGGACAAACTACGCCTGTCCCCAGGTCACTACCACCACTTGCTGCACTCACCGGCAGAGCTACTACTGACATAGCAAGTACTGCTAGACCAGCTACTAAAACTTTTGCTTTATCCATGATTTTCATGTCTTAATTCCTTATTACTTTTCTTAATTATAGCACAAAACAGCGGGTGTACAACCCTTTTTATTGCAGGGAAGCAATCACAAAGTTCACGATCACCACAGAGAGCACCGTAATTACCAGCCCAATCAACCCCCACATTAGCATATCTTTTGCCTGCTTCGTCTTTCCCGGATCACCATTGGACACAATATACCTCTGTCCAGCCATCACTATCACAATCACCGCCACAATTCCTATTATAGAAATCGCTAGATTTATCAAATTCTGCGCAATTTTACCATATTCACCGTCAGTACGAGTATCACATCCAGCCAACTTCTTTGCATCTGCGTCTACATTTGGATCATCACAAGCTGCATTAAAGGTATCCGCTGCCATTACGGGCATAAACACAAACAGGGAACTAAACATCAGCATTACTGCTACCATCAATTTTTTCATGATGCCGCCTCCCTTGTTGCCATAAAGATAAAGTTTGTTAGCACCGCCGCCAGAATCACCACGGCTAACCCCACCACCGCATATACCAATGTCTGGTTACCCTGTTTCACCTTATCCGGCGACCCCTGCGACTGGATATGGAAAAACGCACCGCGAATAATAAATGCTACCGCCACTATCCCAGCAATACTATAGACAAAGTTCAAAATCGTCTGCCAGCTCGTCGCCGACCACTGACCCTTAGGTATATTCTGCGTGGAGATGTTATCTTGCACCGCCGCTATGACCATCTGCAATGTTTCTTTCATTAGCTTATTGCTCCTGTTAATACACTTACGATTGTGTTTGTAATTACCCAAGCCAGCGCCGCAATTATCGTCCCCATCACGGCATATTTCAGAGTCTTTACGCCCTTTGCTACCTGTGCCGGCTCACCCTTAGAAAGCATCCAAATAAAGCCACCATAAATCGCCATTGCAATAGATATATATCCTAGCAACACGAATAAATCTGCCAGGACATTCAATACAATTGTCCAAACTTTCCCCGCAATCTGGTCTGATTTTACTTCTTTCAGCTCACATTTTCCGCCCTTTGCCTCCATCAACCCCGCATACCATGGTCTCAGACCCAAAAAGCTTGATGAATTACATGACTGCGTTGTCGCCGCGGCATAAGCCTCTGCCGGTGCCACAAGGGAACTAAACCCAAACAGCATCGTCACCGCCGCCAAAATCGCACAAATTCTTCGTTTCATAGCCCAATTATATCATATTCATAGGCAGGGCACCAAATCTACGACCTTTTTAGGCGCGAACAACTGTTTTGAAAAAGCCTAAAAAATTGCAGATTTAGTGTTATACCTCTTGACTTTTCCGCTTATGTGTGCTATAATGAAACCATGCCTTATTAACAGGTTAATTTTCCTATGAGGTGTCAACAATTTATTACAAAAAGATGGGTAAGGCCTCTTATTGGGGTAGTTTTTGCATTTTTATCCCTGTTTAGCCAGTTTACCGCCCCAGTTTCTGCCACGACCATACAACCTCAGCAAACTCAGCAAATTGCAACTACCACAACATCAGTCGCTATAGACCCTCTGGAGAATATCATTGCCGACAACGAGGAAAACAAAAGTAAAACCACCTCCGAAGAAGACAGTAAAACCTGTTATAATCACATTGGCACTCTGGGCTGGATTGTCTGCCCCGCCGCCAATCTTCTCGCTACTATCACTGACGCTATCTACAACGCCATCGGCGACCTTCTCGCCGTCCAACCCGTTACCGCCGGCGACAGCGACCCCATGTATGTTGTCTGGGGCTACGCCCGTAGCATCGCCAACCTCTTCTTCATCTTCTTCCTCTTAGTCATTATCTATTCGCAAATCACCGGCGTCGGCCTAAACAGCTATGGCATCAAAAAGACCCTCCCTCGCATCATCATCGCCGCTATCTTAGTCAACCTCAGCTTCCTCATCTGTCAATTAGCCGTAGACGCCAGCAACGTCATTGGCGCCAGCATCCGCGGCATCTTCACCTCCGCCGAGGAAGCCGCCATGTCCGCCGGCGCTATCAACCCAGACGCCAAATTCTCCGTCGCCAAACTCCTTGCCGCCGTCGCTACTGGTGGCACCATTGGTGCCTTTGCTATCGGCGCTAGCGGTGGTGCCGCCGCCCTACTCATCTCCCTCGTCCCAGTTATCTTAGGCGCTGTCCTCTCTGTGCTCGTTGGCGTCATTATGCTCGGTGTCCGCCAGGCCGCCGTCTTCCTTCTGGTTATGATTAGCCCGCTCGCCTTCGTCTGCTACCTCCTGCCCAACACCGAAAAATGGTTTACTAAGTGGCGTCAATATCTTCAACAAATGCTTATTTTCTACCCTCTATTTAGCCTCCTGCTTGGTGCCTCCCAGCTCGCCGGCTACATTGTCATCACTAATGGCATCAAGATGGAAAATGGCTTCTTTGTCCTACTGGGTCTTGCCATCCAATACTACCCGCTCATTCTCGCTTTCCGCCTCATGAAACTCTCCGGCACCTTCCTGGGTGGTCTCAGCAATAAACTCAGCGGTCTCACCGACCGTGCCAAAGGCGCCGCCAACAACCGTGCTCGCGCCGAAGCCGACGCTAAACGTGCCGCACACCTTGCGCGCAACATGAAACGTGGATTAAATCCTAAAGCCGGTGGTAACCCTCTCAACGTCATGAGTGGTGGCTACTGGCGTGCTCGTGCCGCCCAGCGTAACGCCCTGCTTGCCGACCGCACTAAAACCGATCTTGACACCGCCGCTCAGCTTACTCAGCAACGCATCAACGCCGCTAAGCTCGGCCAGCGCGTTGCCGGCTACCGTCCGGACGGCAGCGTCATCTATTCTCAGCTGCCTATTGACAAAAGCATCATTGGTAAATTCGCCAGCGCCGACATGGAGCGCGAAATGCAAAATCGCGAGGCTAGACTCCGCGGCCAGGGCAAAGCTATGGAAATGGACAACGCCATGAATACCATGGGTACCTACGCCGAGGAGCACGGTATTAAAAATCAGGCCATCAAAAACCTCGCACACCAGCAGGGCGAGAACTATCTTGAGCTCCGCACTCAAATGGCTGCTAAACGCCTCAATGACCGTGCCGATGAGCGCTACTACTTCAACACCATCCAAGACGCCGCAAAAAACACCACCACCAAACAGCAGGAAAATTACCAGCGGTACATTGTCCGTGGTGCTGGTTCCGACTACTTCCAGAAAATTGCTGGTACTGGCCAAATTGACCAGAAAGTCAGAAGCGATGCTCTAAACTCTGTGATTGCTGATGCTTATGATGCTCAAGAAGCTCAGCGCAAACTCACCACCCAAAAATACACCACCTTCTTTGGCAAGCAGGTCACGGATGACGTCCTTAAGCATTACGATGAAATGCTCAAGAATAACAACATTGACGGTATTATTGCCGCTCAAAACACCCTAGCCATGCGCGGTGATTACGACGCTATTGGTAAACGCCTCT
>JAFRAP010000012.1 GCA_017405345.1 Candidatus Saccharimonadota bacterium | reverse complement strand
TGTTGGATGGTGCAAAATCTAGACCTAGACCTCTCTACTTCAGTTGCATTAACTAACCAGAATACAGACTTAAACTCCAAAGCAAGCTGGACACCGCAGAATAGTACTCAGACAACCACCGGGACGGTGTGGGCAGAGGACGGGGGCGATACCGCTAGAAGCATGGATCCAGGTAACATTTATTTACCAGGTGGGATGGGAAGCGGCACAGCAGACAGCGTTGGTAATCTTCAAGGTGCCACTTCAGGTGAACCTTGGGAGCTTATCGGCAACTATTATAACTGGTACGCAGCCACGGCTGGAAGTGGTACATCAACGGTTATTGGCAATGATGCTCCAGATAGTATTTGTCCAAAAGGCTGGAAACTACCAGACAAAAGTGGTGAGAAATCTGTCCAAAATCTTTTCGTTACTGCGTACGGCATTGCAAATGATGCTACTGGAGCCAGCAAGGCTACAGCCACTCCCCTTAATTTAGCTCGTGGCGGTCTTTATTGGTGGTCTAATGGCCGGATTGGCAACCAGGGCGCAGTTGGGTATTGGTATACTGCAACTGCCGACACCAGGACCGATGCCTATGTCTTTACTATCAGCAGTACTTCTGTCTCTCCATACGACCTTGCCATCAGGGGGAATGGTCGAACTATCCGTTGCGTCGCTCGCTAACTTTTTCATCTGCTTATTCTGAAGAGAAAAAAGTTAGGCGCACTAGGCGCCCAACTAACCCTGCAAAGGTAGCAACAGCACTACCTACATAATCATAATATTATAAACATTAGATTTTTGTCAAGAGGCTATCGGGCGACGCAGCGAACGGAGAGGCCGCATCTCTTTTGTCCAGAATAAAGAGGGTAAACGCTAGAGGAATTAAAACTTAAACCATAACCATTCGTTTCAGTAGAGGCTGTATTAGACCACCAAACTCCAGCAATATTTAAATCAGAGTAATCAGTTCCGTTCCGATAACCAGATAGAACGGCAGAAGTGGTCACTGTAAAATTATTATAATTATTGTAAGCACCATACAGTTGCTGGAATTCTCCGTTGCCAGTAGTGTTGATGGTGCCACCAGTCGGCAATTTCCACCCCTTTGGGCAAATTGATTGAGCCGCACTTCCAGAAGCGATAGCATAAGTCCCGCTTCCAGCAGTAGCAGTATACCAGTTATAATAAACTCCATAGCTGGCATTACCAGAGTCTTTTAGTCTGGGAATATTGACTCCAGCAGCATCGTTAGTCGTGCCAAAAGAATCAGAGCTAGCTGGCAAAGAGAAGCTGCTAGTGACATCGCTATCTGCTGGCGTTAGGGTACGAGAACCTACTAACCTTAAGTTCTTCACCATCCAACAATTCCCATCAGCTAGCTTGCGTATTACATAGGTCTTAGAGTCTCTAATGTCGGTCAAGGTATGTTGTGAGACATTAGAGCTGTGATATTATAAAAACATGAATCCAGAAAAAATTAGACCAAGGTATAACAGTGAGCCGCAGCCCAAGATTCCTGCAAATTTTAAGCAGTTCATTAGTAAAATGACCCTTCTCGCGACAGATAATTCAGAGCGTGTGGCTGGTAAAGCAAACAAACTTAGTAAAAAAGATAAAAAATATACCGAGCAAGTATTTGCTCAGGTCAGAGCAATCCTGTCAAAAAGGCCGAAAACCAAAGAAGCTAAGAAATATATCGTTCATCCAGAAACACCAGAATCTGAGCTATTTAAGAAACTAGTTAAACAAAACATTGCCAATGGCGACCTCTATTCTAACCCAAAGCGCTCGGCTACACGCTTTGCCCATAGTCAAACCTTCATTGATGAGCGCAACAAGCTTTTATCTGAACACGGGGAAACGCTGCCCCGGACGCTCTCCATAAAAGACGAAGAGCAAGTAGGCTTAATACCACCAAAAGTACGCGCTCATCTAGAGACGGTCATTGAAGACATGCAAATTCTAGCAGGGAACAAGCTAGAATGCTATGAGCTAATCGGAAGAATTAACCAGCTGGCTTTAGAGCGTAGATATACTTATGCTCAGGTAAATAAAAAGACAAACCTGATTGGGCCAGCAGATTACAACGGCACGAACGAGAGCGAAGCTGCACAGCGGCTTAATGAGCAAGGCTACTATCTTTGACAAAATCCATCAAATAGTGTAATATAAGAGTACTAAATTAATTATCAAGCCCTAGTCACTCATGGACTTCCCGTCTAGGTGAAATCTGAGGTTATAGGGCTAGCAGAAAGGAATAACCATCATGGCAGAAGCCAAAAAGACCACAGCTAAGAGCGAAGGCTTAAAGATTCGCATCCGCCTAAAGGCCTATGATCACCGCGTGATTGACCAGTCCGCTAAGCAGATTGTAGACACCGCCATCCGTACTGGCGCCAGCGTCTCTGGCCCGGTGCCTTTGCCCACCAAGCGCTCCACCTTTACTGTGGTTAAATCACCACATGTTTATAAGACCGGTGGTGAAGCCTTTGAAATGAAGGTACACAAGCGCCTGATTGATATCAGTAACGCCACACCTAAGACGATTGACAGCTTGCAGAATCTTTCGCTTCCGGCCGGTGTGGATGCTGAGATTAAGATGTAGTATAATAAATATATGAGCTTATTCTCCAAGCTAAAAAAGCGCCTGTATTTTACAGTGGCGAGATACTTCCGCTTTTTTGCCAACCATTCATTAAAGCGCTGGCACCCACGCATTGTAGCTATTACTGGTTCAGTTGGCAAAACTACCATGCTGCATCTTTTAGAGGCCGAGCTAGAGGGCAAGGCGCATTATTCTCATGATGCCAATTCCGCCTTTGGTATTTCTTTTGACCTCTTAAATCTCCGGGGCGTCACTGGCTCTAAGTTCCGCTGGCTTTACCTCTTTATCGCCGCCCCCATCAAGTGCCTTTTTTATCGGCATACGGAGCCGTTTTATGTGGTAGAGATTGATGGCGAACGCCCCCATGAAACGGAGTTTTTAGCTAGCTGGCTAAGGCCAGAGGTTACTCTGTGGATCTCGCTTGGGCGCTCTCATGCGGTGCAGTTTGAGCAGAGTGTAGAAGCCGGTAAATTTAAAAATATAGATAAGGCCATCACCTATGAATTTGCCATGCTACCCCAATATACTAGCGGGCAGATTTATATTGACGGCGACGTTCCCATGATGAAAAAGGCTATCAAGAAGATCCAGACAAAGCACAATATTAAGGCAGAAGTCATCATCTGCAAAAAGTCAGATTTAAAGAAGTACGCTGTCTATCCAGACCATTCCGAGTTCACTCTAGACCGAGCCACCTTCCACTTTGCTCAGCCCATGCCGCGCGACTTAGCCATCCAGCTGTCAATGCTAAAAAAGCTGACAGATTATCTCGGCATCAAGCTAAAAACTAATTTAAGGCACCTAGCTATGCCTCCTGGTCGCAACTCTTATTTTAAGGGCAAGAAAGGGCTAGACTTAATAGATAGCAGCTACAATGCTCACCTGATTAGCTTTGAGTCAGTTCTAGATATGGCAAAATCTATGAAAGCCAAGCACAAGTGGCTAGTAGTGGGCGACATGGTAGAGCAAGGCTCTATTGAGGGCGAAGAGCACACCAAGCTAGCTGATGCTATCGCCAAGGTTAAGCCTGAGCAAGTTATTTTAGTGGGGCGCCGCACCCAAAAGTACACCGCACCACGTCTAGAAGAGCTTGGGGTTATTGCTTATAGCACACTGGAGCCAAAAAACGCCCTTGCCTATATTGAGCAAAACACCACCGGTAAAGAGACTATTTTCTTTAAGGGTAGTCAATATCTAGAGTGGATTATTGAGAAGCTATTAAAAAATCCCGCCGATGCAGACAGGTTGCCTCGTAGGGAAAAGGCCGCTGTTAGGCGCCGCTTAAAGAGAGGATTAAGCTAATGAAAAAACTTTACATCATCCATGGCTGGACTTACACCACTGAGCCATGGAATCACACCCTAAAAATTCTAAAAGCCAAGGGGGTACAGGTGAAGATGCTCCACGTGCCCGGCCTGACCGACCCTAGTAAAAAAGTCTGGACTATCAGTGATTACGTGCATTGGGCAGAGGCAGAGCTGCCAGATGGAGCAGTGGCACTTGGTCACAGCAACGGCGGCCGTATTTTGCTCAATCTCTGCACTCAGTATCCTAAGAAACTCTCCCATTTAATTTTACTTGACTCTGCCGGTGTTTATGAGGAGTCTAAAAAGCGCAACATCGCTCGTAAGCTATCTAAGACCCTCTCCCCACTCAAGAAGATTAAGCCACTGCGCAAGGTGGTGCACAAGTTACTCGGTGCTTCTGACTACGATCATGCCCCGGCCAACATGAAGCAGACCCTAGCTAATATGCTAGACTCCGATAAAAATCTAGACATCACTAAGGTCACAGTACCCACCACCATCCTGTGGGGCAAGGCAGATTCCGTCACCCCGCCACACCAGGCCAAACTTATTCACCAGCAAATTAAAGACAGCAAGCTGACGCTTAAAGAGAACTGGACGCATTCACCATACATCTCTCACCCTAAAGAGCTGGCAGATGCCATCTATCAAACTTTGAAAGGCCTAGAATAGATGTATTTTCTTGGGCAGGCGGGCAATTTTAAGGCAGCCGATATTTTGCGACATACATTTGCTTTTGGTACTCGCCAGAGCCTAGAGCAGCTGCGCGCGCACCTGTCTGAACGTTATCAGGTAGAGTCGCCCAGGGTAGCTTTTTATCAGACTGGCCGCACTGCCCTGAGTGCCGCCATTAAAGCCACCGTACCAAAAAACAGTAAAATTGCTATCACCAGCCTCACCTGCTATGCTGTGGTTCAGGCGGTTAAGGCGGCGCATTGTGTGCCAATTTTTGTAGATGTGTCGCCTAAGACCTTGCATTTTGGTGCGCCTGAGCTAAGGGCTACTCTTAAAAAATACCCAGATATAAAGGCAATAATTGTTCAAAATAACCTCGGCATACCAGTAGATATTACCGCCATTAAACGCGTAGCTAAGGGATTGGTTATTATTGAAGATTTAGCCCACTGCGCCGGCGCGGCCTACCCTAATGGCCAAGAGGTCGGCACTGTTGGCGACGCCACCATCCTTTCCTTTGGTAAAGGTAAATCCATTGACGCCATATCTGGTGGTGCGCTCATCCTACGCAATAAGACGTTGCCGCATCCTAAAGAACCTTTACGTCGCCCTAAACTCAGCGATAGCCTAAGAGCCAGGTTTTATCCTTTAATCGGTGCTACTATTAGAGGTTTTTACCATATAAAGCTCGGCCGACTTTTTACCAGCCTAATGTTAAAACTTCACTTTATCCAAAAATCCGCCGATGCTCCGCTAGATTTTTCCCGCCGGCTAACTTACCCACAGGCAAAGCTCGCCCTGTACCAGCTAGAGCGTCTACCTAAGAATCGCTCTCCCATTCGGGAATTTTACCTAGTGGAGCGTCGCGATGAGCTATTAAAAGAGCTAGAAAGCCACGGCTTTATCATGTATGATATTTGGTATGACACTCCAGTTGCTCCAGAGCGCTATTATAAAAAAGCCAATTTTCCAGAGGATGAATGCCCTATGGCGGTCAAGCTCAGCCAGCAGCTGGTTAATCTACCCACATATTATGGAGAGCAAGCCATGGTTCCCGCTCGCAAGATTATCAAAAAGTACGATGTCACTAGTTTAATTGCCAAGGAGGTTAAAAAATGAAAATCACCACTGCTGAAAATCGCACTGCTTGGGATAAGTTTGTCACCAGCCATCCAGAAGCCAACTTTCTCCAATCTTGGGATTTTTATGAGTTCTATCAGAGCCGTGGGAACGAGATCGTTCGTCGTATTGCTCTGGACGATAAGGGTAATATCGTTGCAGCTTACGCTGGCGTAGTGGAGTACGCTAAGCGAGGCCGGCACCTGGCTATTGCTGGCGGCCCAATTTTAGACTGGAACGATCAGAAATTAGTGAAAACTGTTTTTAAAGATATCGCTATTATCGGTAAAGAGCAGCGCTGTGTTTTTGTCCGGGTTCGCCCACAGCTAAAACTCTCTGACCGTTCAATTAAACTTTTCCGAGACTTCGGCCTAAAAAAAGCGCCGATGTACCTCTCCGTAGAGCATGCTGGTATCTTAGACCTTACCAAGCCTGAGGAAGAAATTATGGTGGGTATGCGGCAGCGTCTGCGCCGGGCATTACGCAAAGCCGCCAAGAATAATATCACCGTAGAAAAAAGCACCGACCCTAAAGATATTCATACGTTTTACGAAATTCAGCTTCAGACTGCCAAACGCCATGACTTCTTTGCCTTTTCTGAAGACTTTTTAACCAAGCAGTTTGCAGCCTTTGCCCCACACGGCGAGGCCGTACTTTACACCGCTAAGTATGATGGTGAAATTTTAGCCCAAAACTTCATGATTTTTTATGGCAATGAGGCCTCTTATCACTATGGCGTATCTAGCGAGCTTGGCACCAAGTTATCTGGCGCGCCATTACTGCACATGGAAGCCATGCGTGATGCTCGCGAGCGGGGGATTAAGCGCTATAACTTCTGGGGTATTGTAGACGAGAATGATGTTAAGCACCGTTTTTATGGCGTCTCCACTTTTAAGCGTGGCTTTGGCGTGACAGAATTAAAGTACCTCCCTGCACATGACCTGATTTTAGATAAAATAAAATATCAAAAAACCAAATTAATTGAAACTGCCAGACGTAAGATCAGGCACGTTTAAGAATAGACAATTAAAAATATATGCTATAATAGCTATAAGCGTAATAAGGAGCATCACCTCAATGACAACACCAAGAAAATATATTGATAGCCATTGGCTAGTCTTCTCTTTTCAAGGGATTATTTCTTTACTGTTTGGCTGGTTCGTAATGTTCACCGGCATTACAGACACCACCTCACTAGTTGCCATCGTTGGCGCTTTCTTACTAGGTCTTGGCGTGGTAGAGCTATTTAATCTACTTCGCCGCACGCACCTCAAAGAGACTTGGGGCTTAAGCCTGGCCATCGCTGTGGTAGAAATCGGCGTAGCGCTAGCCCTGCTCTTCACCTTAAACCAAAATATCGCTTTGCATTTAGCCATCATCGCCTGCTACACTGCCTTTCGCGGCATCTTTGAGATTCTGATTGGTCTAAAATCCATTGATGATTCTACTGATAAGCTCATCTGGACCATCTGTGGTATCTGTGGGGTAATTATGGGATTCGTGATCTTAAATTCTGGTACGCTTGGCTATGAAAACACCTTCCTGCAATTCTTCGGCGCCTATATGATGATTTTTGGCCTTTGTAGCCTCATTTATGGCGTGCATAACCGTGACCAAAAATACACCGCTAAGCTAGAGCGTCGCCAGGCTGCAGCCACTCGCCGCGTCCAAAAGAGAACCGCTAAGAAGAATGTGCGTAAAACCAAGCGCGTCAAGAGAGCCGGAGCCAAGGCTAAAGCTAAAGCTAAAGCCCGCTCCTAATATGGTATAATGAAGCTATGAGTTACAGGAAACCTGAAAAAGCTATTATTACTGATGCCGGCTTTGCTAGCCGTTATCTACCCATTACTAAGACCATCCCTAAGGGCATGCTGCCCATCGCCAGCAAGCCCATCATGCAGCTGGTAGTAGAAGAATGTGCTAACGCTGGCATTAAAGAAATCATCATCGTTGCTACACCAGAAGGCAAGCCTATTTACGAGGACTACTTTACTAATCCAGTAGAGAAGGTAGAGAAGCAGCTTGCCTCGCAGGGTAAACTTGACCGCTATGAGAGTGTCAAGGAGGTATTAAGCCTGCCAAAAATCACTGTCATCATCCAAGATCCCACCCTGCCTTATGGCAACGGTTCCCCGATTGCTTCTGCACGCGAGTTTATCGCTGATGACGAAGCCTTCATCGTGGTATATTCTGACGACGTCGTCTTTGGCGCCTCTGACGTAAAGACCTTAATAGACTCTTACGAAACACATCCAGATGCTAAAGCTATCATTATCTCCCAGGAGATGCCCAGAGAGGTATTAAATAAATACGGCATCATCCGTCTTAAAGACGAGGCCAAGATGACGTTAGACAACATCGTTGAAAAGCCTGCCGTAGAAGATGCCCCATCCAACCTCACTTCATACGGGCGCTATCTTCTAACGCCAGAAGTATTTGAGCATCTAGACCCAAAGAATATCGGGCTAGATAACGAGCTTTGGACGGTAGATGCCATTACCAAGATGGCAGAAAGCGGCAACGTCTACGTAGAAAAAACTCGTGGCGAGTGGATGACCACTGGTGACCCTCAGAACTACTTCCTCGCTCACCTTAAATACGTTTTAGAAAATGAACCTTATGCTGACAACGTGCGTAATATTATAAAGGAGTCTTAAATGGAAACAGCCACCTGGATTTTAGTTATCTTCCTCTCGGTCACACTGTTCATTTTTCTCGTAGTGGGGATTGTTCTTATCGTCAAGTTAATCGGTTTTATCACAGAGGCTAAGAAAATCGTCCTCACTGGCCAATCTATTGCGGAAAAAGCTGATGACGTGGTGGATAACGTTAAAGATATGACTAGCGTAGGGGGGCTTGTCAAAACGCTAGTAGAACGCTATAATACTGGTAAAGGTAAAAAATCTAAGAAGTAATCACTAGAAAGGTGGGCAAATGACAACTAAGAAAAAAGGTAGCAAGTTCTTTTTAGGAGCGGCACTCGGAGCTATTGCTGGCGGTATCGCTGGCGTGCTAGC
>JAFRAP010000001.1 GCA_017405345.1 Candidatus Saccharimonadota bacterium | reverse complement strand
CGTACTACATAGGTCTTAGAGTCTCTAATGTCGGTCAAGGTATGTTGTAAGACATTAGTAAAAAACGCATTATGTATTACAATAAGTAACAATGACTACAAAAAACACCCATCAATATCAGCCAAAACTCTGCTGGGTTGGCGATGTTCAAAAAATCTGTTACGCTACTCGCGACGAGGCAGAGGTTGCTGCAACCGTGGCTCAGCACGACCATGGCCTAAAAGCCCCACTTTCTGTCTATCGCTGCGAGTTTGGCGACCATTATCACCTCTCCAGCTCCCCCAGTATGCTATAATTACCATATGTCCAAATTATATTTTCGCTATGGGGCGATGGGATGTGGCAAAACTATGCAGCTACTGCAAGTGGCTTTTAACTATGAAGAGCGCGGCCAAAAAGTCTGCGTCATTAAGCCAGCCATAGATACCAAGAATGATCAGAAGCTCCTCACCCGCATTGGCCCAGAGCGTCCTACGGACTTTACCTTCACGAGCAAAGACAATCTTTACGATAAAATTTCTCAGCAGTATAAAGACGTAGATTGCATCTTGGTGGATGAGGCTCAATTTATGACTCCAGCCCAGGCAGACCAGCTAGCAGAGATTACTTATAAGCTAAACATCCCGGTGATTGCCTATGGCCTCCGGCTCAATTTTAAGCAAGCAGATGGCGGCTTTGAGGGCGCCACCCGCCTACTCCAAATCGCTCAAGAAATTGACGAGATAAAAACCATCTGTGAATGCGGCAGAAAGGCCACACGTCAGGCTCGCTTCCTAGATGATAAAATTGTCACTGCCGGCCCAGACATTTTAATTGACGACGGCACCACCAAAATTGAATATCGCGCCCTTTGTCCCAAGTGCTACTATCAATACGCAGAAGGGAAGAAATAATGTACATTGTTATAGAAGGTCAAGACGGCACCGGCAAGTCCACCCAGGCTAAACTGCTCAAGGAATATTTTGAAAAGCAGGGTAAGCAAGTAGTCTTAATGGACGAGCCAGACGGCGATCTCCCCCAAGCTCACGATTTGCACGATCTCATCCTCATCAAAGGTAAAGATTATCACCTAGAGCCACTCACTAACGTGCTATTATTTACCGCCTCACGTTTGGAGCTTTGGCGCAAGGTTGCCGAGCCAGTATTAAAAGCCGGCGGCGTAGTTATTTCCGCACGTAACTGGTGGTCCACCTTAGCCTATCAAGGCTACGGCGAGGGTGTTTCTCGTAGTAAAATCATCCGTCTCACCAAAGATTTACTACCAGCAGAATACGTTACCCCCACTCATGCCACTATCCTCACCGTGTCAGATGCAGTGCGCCTAGAACGCCAAAAAGGCCGTGGTAAAGCCCAGGAAACTTTTGAGGCCAAGGCCGACGATTTTCAGCAGCGAGTCAATCATGCCTACCCAAAGATTGCCAAAGAGTTTAACATCCCCATCACCGACGCTTCCGCCAGCATTGAGGATATCGCCGCCGAGCTTAAGCAACTTTTTCAAATTTAGCCATGCATAGTAGCTGGAAGCCTTTCTTAGATGCCGAGTTTAAAAAGCCCTACTTTCAAGATTTAGCAAAATTTCTCCATAATGAATATGAGGCAAAGACCATCTTCCCGCCTAAAGCTCAAGTTTTCCGTGCTTTTACCACAGACCTAAATGAAGTGAAGGTCGTTATTCTCGGCCAAGACCCTTACCACACTCCCGGTGCGGCGCATGGGCTGGCTTTTTCGGTTAATTCTACTCAGCCCATCCCACCTAGTCTGCAGAACATTTACAAAGAGCTAGATGCCGATTATAACGCCACGCTGCATTCGTCTCCTAAGCTCGCCGAGCATTTTCGGGTGCCGAGTAAAGAGCATCCTCGCACTGGCAACCTCACTTCCTGGAGCAAGCAGGGCGTGTTGCTACTCAATAATGTTCTCACTGTAGAAGCACACAAGGCCGGCTCGCACCGAGGCCACGGCTGGGAAACTTTTACCGAAGCCACCATTAAATATCTTAATGAAACCCGCCCGCATCTCGTCTTTATCCTTTGGGGTCGTGATGCCCGTAATAAAAAGCCCTTAATTGATACTAAAAAACATCTCGTTTTAGAATCTGCCCACCCTTCACCACTTTCTGCTCACTATGGCTTCTTTGGCAGCAGGCCTTTCAGCCAAGCTAACGCCTGGCTAAAAGAGCACCAGCTAGCTCCCATTAACTGGTAGCTATACCCACTTTTCTAGGCGCTTCCGCTCCTCCGACCCTGGCTCGTACTCCGCCAATAAATCTTCAATGTAAGTCCTGCCGTTGGTAATATTTAGAGTCTCTACATCCGGCATCGCCGCCAGCAACCGCACCACTGCCTCGTCTGTGTCAATCGTGTTCATAGAGCCAGCCGCCTTGTTGCGGTAGCTCGCCACCCTCAGCTCCTTATAGACAAAGCGCTTAATCCCCGCTTGCAAGCAGTATTTTAAGCAGTTCTCACAAGTTGCCATTTTGTTATAAAGTGTACAGCCAGTTAAATCTCGTTCGGCAAATAGCAGCGCATTCATTTCTGAATGAATTGCAAAATAGTATTTCATTGGCCGCTCGGTTAAAGTTAGCTTGCTCTCATCTGCGCCTTGGATAGTGCCGTTATAGCCAAAGGATACTGGACGATGCCGCCCGTCCACAATCACACAGCCGTTCTGTGAAGAAGGATCCTTACTCCTCCGTGCCACTTCTTCAGCAATCCCCATAAAATATTCATCCCAAGATAGCTGCTTTTTATCTGTCATATAACCTCCATTTTCTCTAATATAAAGTATTTTTCGCCTACTCGCAACCATAAAAATTTTGCCCATCTGATGATTCCAGTAGTGGTTGCAACTTTTTTCAAATTTATGCTAGGGTGGAGAAAACTAAATTCAAAAAAGGGAAATAAAATGTTAAAAAATCGTTTAAAAAAGTTCCTTATCCTTGCTGTCGCCACTATGCTCTTTGTCGTTAGCACACCACACCATTTGTTTGCTGCAGATTTCTCCTGCGCTGATGTTGCTGTGGTATTTGCTCGTGGTACTGGCGAGCCTAAAAATGGCCCTAATTATCAAGCTTTTCTCTCCAGCCTTCAGTCTCTAATAAAAAAGCATGCTCCAAGGCTCGCCGTCACTTATCACGAGTTAGACTATCCCGCTGCTGGTGCCAGTAACTTTGCCGAAACTCTCGCCACCAAGGTCACCGCCGGTGAGGCCTTCTCCTTTAATGACAGCGTTCAGGCTGGTCAGGCTAATTTACAGCAGTTCATCACACGTACCACTCGGCACTGCCCCACCACCAAGTTTGTGCTGGCCGGATATTCTCAGGGCGCCATGGTCATTAGTAAATCTCTCCCTAAATTAAAGTCCAGTCAGATTATTTACGCCGCCACTTTTGGCGACCCTAAGCTGCATTTGCCAGAGGGCAAAGGGACTTTTCCGGATGCTTGCTACGGTAGAAATCTCTCCAATTATCGCCAGACCGTGCCAGACTGTCGCACTCATACCGGCATCCTCACTGCGCTAAAGAATTATCAGCCCCAGGGTTATAAGGATAAACTTGGTGCCTGGTGTAATGTCAGCGATTTTATGTGCGGTTCGTATTTTGACTTTTTTAATCTCATGAAGGGGCACACCACTTACACTTCTAACAATGCTTATCCAGAGGCTGCCGCAGTTATTATCGCCAGCATTAAGAAATTTTTCCCCACTGCGGTTAGTGCCAGCATCACCGCAAAGGTTTCTAAAAAGGACGTTGCTATTTTAATAGACACCACCGGCTCCATGGCCAGCGTGATTAGTTTTTATCAGTCAGAGGCGCTGCGCTTGGCCCGCCAGACCACCGAGGCTGGTGGCCGGGTGGCACTCTACACTTATGGCGACTTGGCTGATCGTCGTCCAGAGCGGCTCTGTGATTTTACTGCCGACTTCACCACCTTTCAGATTGCACTCAGCCAGCTGAAGGTCGCCCAGGGCGGCAACTTCGCTGAATCTGCTCTTTCTGGTCTGCTTCATACTATGAACACCCTCAAGTGGCAAAAAGGCGCAGAAAAGGCCATTGTTCTGCTCACAGACGCCTCTTATCATAGTCCAGATTTAGACGGCACCACTCTGCCCCAAGTCGTTCAGCGTTCGCTAGAGATAGACCCAGTCAACGTCTTTATCGCCACCGGTGCCAGTACTGCCCCAAGCTATCAGTTACTCGCTCGTGCCACTGGTGGCTTTGTTTCCACGATTGATACCTCCAGTATCATCACAGAGCATTTAAAAAATCGCCCACACTTAGAGCTAGACCAAGAGTTTTATCATGCGCCGCTAGGTGAGCCGCTGCAGGTTAAAATCACCGCATCCGCACAGATCCAACATTACGAGTGGGATTTAGACGGTGATGGGGAGTTTGAGCGTACCACCACTACTCCCACCATCTCCCATATCTATACAGAGCCGCTCTCTGGCTTCATCCAAGTTAAGGCTGTGGCGGATTCTGGTTACTATTCTACCGCCGCAGCACCATTTCGTATTTTTAGCCCCGACCTTGCCCGTATTACGTCTGCTAATCTCTCCCTCTCTGGTAGCTCTGCCACGCTCTCCTTCACTACAGAGCACACTGCCGCCACGCTGGTGCTAGTAGGCGATGCTCCGCTCACTATCACCACTACACATCAGCTGACACTTAGCCTCCCTCGTGCCACCGACCTCACCCTCATCCC
This sequence comes from Candidatus Saccharimonadota bacterium, assembly GCA_017405345.1. Taxonomy (GTDB): domain Bacteria; phylum Patescibacteriota; class Saccharimonadia; order Saccharimonadales; family Saccharimonadaceae; genus Nanosyncoccus. The sequence goes on along the minus strand of JAFRAP010000001.1, from coordinate 12,232 downwards.
CATCTCTCCCTCTGGTACTCCTGGCACGCCCCAGGCTCTCACTGCCGTTCCAGCCGGCACAATCCCCACCGCTCCGCACACAGGTTGTAAATAACACAACACAAAAATAACCAGTAAAATTTTTGCCCACCTCTTAGGCCTCATCACGTTTCTGCTAAAAACACTTGACACCCCACATCTAGCGTCCTAAAATAGAATAAGACACTAAATATAGCGTCACTACACACCACAAAATAAAAATCAAGGACTTAAAAATCAGTAAAGGAGGTATATTTTTATGTTCAAAAAAATCACAAAGCGTGACGGCAAAATCGTCAATTTTAATCCAGATAAAATTACCGAGGCCATTGAAAAAGCCGGCCTTGCCACTGGTGAGTTTAAGGCGGATCGTGCCAAGCAGCTTGCCGATAAAGTCCTAAAGCGCATGGAAGAGACCATCACCAAGCGCACCCCGTCTGTGGAGCAAATTCAGGACGTCGTGGAGCAAATTTTAATGGAGTCTTCCTTTAAAAAGACCGCCAAGGCCTACATCACCTACCGTCAGGAGCGCGAGCAAGTCCGTACTGCCAAGTCTAACCTCATGCAGATTTACAAAACCATCTCCATCGCCGATGCCTCAGAAGATTCCGATGTTAAGCGCAGCAATGCTAACGTAGACGGCAACTCCGCCATGGGTAAAATGCTTCAATTCGGCGCAGAAGGCTCTAAGGTTTTTGCCAAGGCACTACTGATGGATCCCAAGTTTGGTGCTGCACATGATGCCGGAGACATCCACATTCACGATTTAGACTTTTATGCCACTGGTACTCTGACCTGCTGCCAGACCGATCCTTTCAAGCTCTTTGAAGACGGTGGCTTTAATACTGGCCACGGGCATTTGCGCACCCCTAACTCTATCGGTTCTTACGCTGCCCTCGCCGCTATTATTCTTCAGGCCAACCAAAACGAGCAGCACGGTGGGCAGTCCATCCCCAACTTTGACTATGCCATGGCTCCGGGCGTGGACAAGTCCTACCGCAAGGCCTTAAAGCGTAACCTAGAAAAATACGCCGAGTACACCGGTAAAGATTTAAAGGTTAAAATCCCAGATACTCTCGCTTATGGTGAGGATGACAAGGCTAAGAAGCTCAAGATTCCGGAGGGCGTCATTAAGACTGCTAAGGAAGATACCGAGAAGCAAACTCTTCAGGCCATGGAAGGCTTCATCCATAATCTTAACACTATGCATTCTCGTGCTGGTGCTCAGGTGCCATTCACTTCCATTAACTTCGGCACAGACACCACGCCTTCTGGCCGTCTCGTCTCCAAGTATCTGCTAGAAGCCACAGAAAACGGCCTAGGCCATGGCGAAACGCCTATTTTCCCCATCTCCATCTTTAAAGTTAAAGAAGGCATTAACTACAATCCAGAGGATCCTAACTACGATCTCTTCAAACGTTCCATGGAAGTTTCATCTAAGCGGCTCTTTCCCAACTTTGTCTTCATTGACGCACCGTTTAATCTGCAATACTACAAGAAGGGCGATTACCGCACCGAGATTGCCACTATGGGCTGCCGCACTCGCGTCTTCTCCAGTGTCTTTCCAGAGTCAGATGGCATCATCACTGGCCGTGGTAATACTTCCTTCACCACAGTTAATCTCGTGCGCATCGGCATTAAGCATGGCATTTGCTTGGGTGAGCGCAAAGAGGCTGATTGGGACGGTTTTTACAAAGAGCTAGATGAGAAGATGGAGCTTTGCCGCGATCAACTCTTAGAGCGCTTTGAGTTCCAGGGTCGTGAGCACGTCCGCAACTTCCCATTCCTCATGGGTGAGGGTAACTGGTTTGGCTCAGAAAAACTCGGCCCCAATGACACCTTGCGCGATGTCATTAAGCATGGCTCGCTCTCCATCGGCTTCATCGGTCTGGCAGAGACCTTAGTCGCTATGCTGGGTGTTCACCACGGCGAGGACGAAGAAGCTCGCGAGCTTGGCTTAGACATCGTCACCCATATGCGCGAAAAGTGTGATGAATTTGCCAAGAAGTTCAAGCTGAACTTCACCCTACTTGCCACCCCTGCAGAAGGTATTGCCGGCCGCTTCACCAAGATTGATCGCAAGGAATTTGGCACTATTAAGGGTGTTACAGACCGTGAGTTTTACACTAACTCCTTCCACGTACCAGTTTATTACCCCATCTCTGCCTTTGAGAAGATTGATATTGAGGCCCCCTATCACGCTCTCTGTAACGCTGGGCACATTAGCTATATTGAGCTAGACGGCGACCCGTCTCAGAACATAGAAGCCTTTGAGGCGGTCATCCGCAAGATGCACGATTCTAAGATTGGCTATGGCTCCGTTAACCACCCAGTAGATCGCGACCCAGTCTGTGGCTTCTCTGGCATCATTGCCGGGGATCGCTGCCCATCTTGTGGTCGCATAGAGAAAAACAGCGATGTTTCCTTTGAGCGCCTGCGCCGCATCACTGGCTACCTCGTTGGCTCGTTGGAACGCTGGAACGATGGTAAAAAGGCCGAGGAAGCTGCTCGCGTCAAACACAATGTCTGTCTGAACAATAAGGACGGAGTCTATGACACCAGCACCAAGTCCGCCCGTGAAGCCGCCAAGCGCACCGCCAAGAAAGCTGTCGGAAAGGCCTAGAATGAACATTCGTCTTTCTGGCCCTACCGAGCACGACAACATCGTCAATGGCTACGGCCTGCGCGCGGTGGTCTGGACTCAGGGCTGCTTCATCCACTGTAAGGGCTGCCAAAACCCAGAAACTTGGTCTCCGCTAGGCGGCACCCTGGTAGATGTAGAAGATGTTAAGAAAGAGCTCGCCGCTCTAAAAGGCCAATCTGGCCTCACCTTCTGTGGCGGCGAGCCTTCGCTCCAGGCCGAGGCCTGTTTAGAAATTGCTCGCTTCGTTAAGAAAGAGCTTGGCTGGAATGTCTGGAGCTTCTCTGGCTATACTTATGAGCAGCTAAAAGAGCAGGGCGGTAAAGCCTGGGAATTTGTTTGCGAGTTAGACGCTCTCATAGACGGCCCCTTTATTCTCGCCCAGCGTGATCTCACCCTTAAGTTTCGCGGTTCTAAAAACCAGCGCCTTCTCCACCTTAAAAACGGCCAAATCACTAAGGTAGAATAGGCCAAATATGTTATAATATTTTTCATGAACTTATTTTTAATCATTACCATTTCTGTGATATTGCTAGAAACTACCTATATCGCAGCAAAAGCCAGTAAAAAACGTTTGCCCATAGGCAATCAAAAGCGCAAGGTCTACATTGATACCTCCGCCTTGATGGATGGCCGCATCCTCTCTGTTGCGCAGACCGGATTCATCGGTGACGATCTCATCATTCCACGCTCGGTTATCCGCGAACTTCAGCTCCTTGCCGACGGCAAAGACCAAGAGAAGCGCACTCGCGCCCGCTTTGGCATGGATGTCGCCAGGGAACTAGAGCGTGTGGTTTATTGTAATACCACCATCCTTCAGGACGAACTAGACCGCACTCCAGTGGATGAGCGCCTGCTAAGTCTCGCTAAAGAAAATCACGGTGTTATCTGCACTCTAGATTTTAACCTGGGCAAAGTTGCCGCCACAGAGGGCATTGACGTGCTTAATATTAACGAATTAAGCCTCACACTCCGTTCAGAATATCTCCCCGGAGATAAGGCCATGGTGAAGATTACCTCACTTGGCTCCAATCCTAAGCAAGGTGTGGGGCATTTAAAAGATGGTACTATGGTGGTAGTAGACAATGCCGAAAAATACCTAAATAAAGATATAGAGGTAGAATTCGTCCGCTTTCATCAAACTGCCTCTGGCCGTATGATGTTTGCAAAGTTAGCTAGAAATAAGTCTAAAGCTCGTCGCTAGTGGTATAACCGGCCGCATCACTGACGGTAACCTTCACTTCTTTTTCTTTGCCAGTTGGCTTATAGCTAAAGGTTAGGTCTGTGGTGGTAATCGCTCCACTCTCCATCGTGGTGCCATCCACCACCAAGGTATAGCTACCGAGTGCCGCTGAGCCAGGTGTAATCTTTGCTTTCAGGGTGGTGCCATCTTGGGTTAATGTTACAGATGGCGGAGCATAGGAACAGTCATCCGTTGATTCACGGTCGTATCCTTCCGGCACATTCCAGATTTCGTTCTTTGTGATTGGGTCTACCATCTTGGTAGCTTCTAGCTCAATCTTAAAGGCAGCCTGCGTACACTCTGCGGCCAGCTTCTTGTTGTACTTATTAAAGGTCAAGTTTACCGTTTCTACGCCAGAAGTCTTAGAATTATACCAGCTTGGCCAAAGGTCGGTTTTACCATTTACGGTCAATTTCTGGATGCCAGCTGGCTGCACCAACTTTTGGTTGGCCGTCCACTTACCTTCTGGGCCATACAGCTCCTTGTGCACGGCTTCCATGTAATTATGCATCACCCGCCGCACTAAGTTGTTGGTACTGTTGCGTAGCCCAGAGCCGTCATGATTGCCATTCCATACGCCCGTAGCAATCACCGGTGAGTAGCTCATAATCCAAGAATCTTTAGTTACGGCACTATTAGAAGTGGTGGTAGTACCAGTCTTAGAGGCCGTCCATACTCCCGGCACCACAAAGCCAAATCCTTGCCCTTGCGAGCCAAACACCATACTGCGCGCTCCAGCGTCACCTAATATATCAGAGATGAGATAAGCCACTTGTGGATCCACCACCTGATTACCTTGAGTATCCTGCCAAGTCTCAATGATGTCTCCAGAGGAATTTTTCAGCTCTAGTACATAAGCTAGTGGCTTGTACACACCACCTCTCGCCAGAGAGGCGTAAGCATTGGCATGCTCCACTTGCCGTACGTTACAGCCAGAGCCAATGGCGATTGCCAGGCCTGCGTCGTCACGCTCTGAGCAGTAAGATAAGTCACCCAGCCCGTGCAGCACTTCCAGGCTGTCTTGTACGCCGTTAATATAAAGTGCCTTCACCGCCGGGATGTTAAGAGAGTTCGCTAGTGCCTGACGGATAGTGACATTGCCATAGAACCGCCCTGTGTAGTTGCGTAGCTGGCACGAGCCAACATAGCCACTACAATATAACTTATCAATATTCTCATCCTTCAGCACAGAGCCAGGGCCGTAATTTTGCCCCTCACGCTGCATGAATAATGGGGTATAATCTAGCACTGGCTTGATAGAGGAGCCAGGCTCTAGCGGGGAAGTAGCTGCGTTCACCTCGCCATAAACTGGCGCTTCCCAGTTAGACGACCCCACCATCGCAATCACTTGCCCAGTCTCCACGTCCACAGAGGACAACGCAATATTATCACTGCCATTTTGCCGCATCATACCAGCACCCACTGCTACTGCCGCCTCCGCCATCTGCTGCGCACGATAGTCTAGCGTAGTAGTAATGGTAAAACCGCCTGCGCGCATGGTCTTTACGCCGTATTTTTCTTCTAGTAATTTCTTCACCTCTAGCACGAAGTGTGGCGCCTTAATATCCTTGTATTGGCTCGTCTCCGGCAAAATCTGGTCTAAAATTGGCACAGCCTTGGCCTCCTCGGCCTCTTCCTCAGAGATGTAGCCCATCTCCACCATCACGTCCAGCGTCTTGTGCTGCCGAGCTAGCAGTGCCTCGTTGCCGTATTCATTATAAGGGTTCAGTACGGCCGGGTTATTAGGGATAGAGGCCAGCAAGGCCGCCTCTGCGAGGCTCAAGTCTGCTGCACTTTTGCCAAAGTAGGCCTGTGCCCCACTTTCCACACCGTTACGTCGGCCACCATAAGGCGACTCGTTCAGGTACATGGTAATAATCTGCTCTTTATCGTACATCTTCTCTACTTCCAGCGCCAGAATGAACTCTTTTATCTTTCGTGGAATACCAGACACCGTGCGATCCCCAGCTTCATCAGAGAAGTAAACCTGCTTAATCAGCTGTTGTGTCAAAGTAGAGCCACCCTGCACACCCTGGCCAGACAGCGTAGCAAAGGCCGCCCGGATTAGCGCCAGCGGGTCTACCCCAGAGTGGTTATAAAAGTTTTTGTCCTCAATTGCCACTGTGGCTTGGCGCATATAGGTTGCGATTTTATCTCCGTCTGCCACCAGGCGATAATCTCCATCACCCTTATCTTCCCATAATACTTCACCGTTGCGATCTAGATAAACGTTTACCGTCTCAGAGACTTTCATCTCATCCAGGCGAATTGCGTCCAGATCTTTCTTGTAATAGAGGAATAGCGCCCCCACGGCAATAATTCCCAGCAAAATTAACGCCAGGATAATCTTCAAGAAAGTCTTTAATCCCCGCAGAGAGAACCAGTATTTAAATACTCTCTTAGGGTGCAGATGTGCAAAGAAACGCTTCACCGGCTGCTTTGGCAACGTGGCCAAATCCTCTGCCTTTTTGCGAGCCTTAGCATCCTTTTTTACTTTAGCTTGATAAGATAAGCTAGAATAAATATTCATCTTCTTGCTAGCCCCTGCTCGGGCAGTCAGCGACTTCTTTGGTTTATCCGACTTATTAAAAAGCGGCTTCCCCTCACGCTTAAAAAGCGACTTTTTCTCGCGTTTTTTGCCACTTTTATCAATTTCTTTATCCACTTTTGTCATTCACTCTATTATAACATATATGATATAATTGCCATATGAAATTATCAGAAGAGTTATTGTGGCGCGGTTTTCACGCAGAGACCACTATTAAAGATCCAGCAAACCTTGACACCCGCGAGAACAAGCGCTTCTATTGGGGTGCAGATCCTTCTGCAGATTCTCTCACCATTGGCAATCTTGCCGCTCTGATGATGTGTGCTTGCTTTGTCCGCCACGGCTATGAGCCAACTTTGCTCGTTGGTGGTGCCACCGGCCAGATCGGCGACCCAAAAGACACCGGCGAGCGCGACCTAAAACCCCTAGCAGAAGTAGAGCACAACAAATCCTGCATCAAGGAGCAAATAGAACGCATCATTCGTGCTGACAATGTCACAACGGTGGACAATATTGATTGGTTCAAGGATATAAACTACCTTGAATTCTTGCGCGAAATCGGTAAAAACTTCTCCATGACTCAGCTCCTAGATCGCCAATTCGTCCAGGCTCGCATCGGCGAGGGCGGCTCTGGTATGTCTTACGCCGAGTTTTCTTACACTCTTATCCAGGGTTACGATTTTCTCCACCTCTATCGCACTAAGGGTATTGCCCTGCAGCTCTGTGGTGCAGACCAATACGGCAACTGTACCTCTGGTATCCACCTAATTAAGCGCCTAGAGAACGCCGAGGCGGACGTTTGGTCTACTCCACTAATCATTGACCCTATCACTGGCCGCAAGTTCGGCAAGAGCGAGGGCAACGCCGTTTGGCTTGCTAGCACAGATAATGGCTCTGGCAATTTCACCTCTATCTTTGATTTTTACCAGTTCTGGTTAAACCAGCCAGATCAATCCGTAGAATATTTAATTAAAATCTACACCATTTACGATAAAGACACTATTGACGATATCCTACTACGCCACGCCGAGGATCCGTCCCGGCGCATCGCCCAGACTGCTCTAGCTAAGGGGGTGACAGAGGTCGTCCATGGCGCCGAGGCCACTCAGGCTGCCGCCACTCTCACCGAGCTACTCTTTGGCGACAAGGCTCTCTCCAGCCTTTCTCCTGCCGAGTTTTCTGCTATCTCAGAGATGCTCCCTACTACTTGCACTGCAGATCTTCTATCCGCCCTGGTAGAAACCGAGCTTGCCACCTCTAAGTCCGACGCGCGCCAGCTCTTAAAATCCGGTGCCATCAGCATTAACGGCACCAAAGCCACCCCAGACACCACCACCGTTACCGCCCCCGCCATTTTAAAGAAGGGCAAAAACAAATTCGCCATCGTAAAGGAGTAACCATGAAGAAAATCCTCTCATTTGACATTGATCAAACTTTAAACGTGGCCAAGACTCCCATCACCCAAGAGGTCGCAGACCTACTCACTCAGTGCCTAAACCATTTTGAAATCGCCCCCATCTCTGGCCAAAAGTTTGACCAATTTCTTATTCAGATTGTTAATCCCATGCTAGAAGCCGGCGTCACAGAGGAGCAGCTCACTCACCTTCACCTCTTCGTTGCTCAGGGGACTCAATATTACCGCTATGACGGCACCACCCCTTATAACGAGCAGAATTGGCAACAGGTTTACAGCCATCCCTTAACAAATGAGCAAATCACCAAGATTACCGCCGCCATTGAGCAAGCCGCGCGTGAGACTGGCTACTGGGAGGAGGATAAGCTCCCAGCTGGCGATGAGATTATTGAGAATCGTCTCTCCCAAGTCACTTTCTCTGCCCTTGGTCAGACCGCTGGCACCGAAGAAAAATACGCCTGGGACCCAGACACCAAGAAGCGCCAGGCTATTGTCGCCCGCGCCAAGCAGCTCGCTCCAGAGTTTGAATACGAGATTGGCGGCACCACTTCCATTAACGCTTTTACTCCTGGCATGAATAAGGTTTTTGGCATGACTCACCTCATGGAAGAGCTAAAGGTAGAGAAAAAGGACATTCTCTATTTTGGCGACATGACCCAGCCCGGCGGCAATGATTACCCCGTAGTAGAGATGGGTATAGATACCATTACCGTCCGCTCGCACGAGGACACCGCCTTTTGTCTGCGCGGCATTCTCGGCATTTTAGGCTAGCGCCAGGCATCCTTAGCCTCTTCGGCTAACTTGACTTTTTACCACACATATGCTATAATGAAGACATAGATCTCCTCACCAGGGGTGGCACCTTAAAATGGACCTTTTCCGGCAGCCTGCAACTGCCATCTCCTTTCACCCATTTTTTGGTGCTACCCCGCCTACCTCTTAATTAAAGTAACGCCCGGCCACCATCAGTGGCAAGAGCGCGTAGTCTTTGTCAGCTACGCCCTCTGGGAACGAACTCCGGCTTAGAGGCCCGGGTAGTAGGGAAAGGATTTATGGCAATGTTGTTAAAAGATGAGATGACCCGTGCCACTGTCAAGCACCGCACCCGGCACTCCAAGCGCCACGTCACTGCCGACTCAGAGCCACTAGCGGCTCTGTACCAAGATTTCAGCCCCATCACGGGGCTTCTTACTATCTATGATGGTAAGAAGAAAATCTGGAGTGGCCGTGCCAAGGCCGGAGACACTTTCACCGTTACCTATGAGGACGGCGAATACTCCGTCACAAGGCAAAAGACTCCACGCAAGAAGCACATGTTTCTGATGTGGATCTTTGGCTTCCCGCTGAAGCTCTCATCAGAGAATCCGGAGGATTTTGAGAGCCTGGTAGAAGAAAATCGTGCCAAGCACGAGGGCGAGAACGGCTATAGTGAGTTCACCTATGCCGGCCACGGATACACCTTCGCCTTTTATACCACGGCAAATGAGCTGAAGCCCCAGCGCATCGCCGCCTACGTCTACCCAGAGGTAGACCGCAAGAAGGCCAAGGAGATTCTCTCCATTAAAGGCTTAAATATCGCCGCGATGGAAGATTTCTACGGTGACACTCTGGGCCAGGCCCTGGTGAATAAATTCGGCTTCCGTCCGGACGATTTCACCGAGGTGAATAAGCGCCTTTTATTTTAAGCAGCCGGGTTTTGGCTGGTCGGGTCGCTTACACGGACGTTTGTGGTCCGGCTGAAAAGGTCATATACCTTACATTAAGGGGTCGCATGGATGCGACCCCTTTTTCATTGCGTTATGGTATAATAAAACTATGAAAACTTACATCGTGGGCAACTGGAAGATGAACTTCACCGTAGGAGAATCTTCCATCTATCTTCATAAACTTTTAAAGCGGCTAACTTCCGCTCGGGGTCTAGAAATCGTGGTCGCACCCAGCTCCATCGCTCTTCCGACCCTCGCTCTCCAGACGGATCGCCACAAGATTCGCCTCTCTGCACAGAACTTTTACCATCGTGATTTCGGCGCCTTTACCGGCGAGGTCTCCATCGCTCAGCTTAAAGGTACGGTAGATTACGCCATCATCGGCCACTCAGAGCGTCGCTACATCTTTAACGAGTCCGATAAAGATATCAAGCTAAAGGTCGCCGCCGCCCTGCGTAATGGCATTACCCCCATCCTTTGTATCGGTGAGACAGACAATGAAAAGACCTTCGGTGAGACTGCTGATGTCATCCGAGATCAGCTCCTCGGTGGCCTGGCAGACGTTTCTAAAGAGGACATCAAGAAGGTCATTATCGCCTATGAGCCTGTTTGGGCCATCAGCAGCGTTAAGGGCGCGCGCCTCGCTCCACCAGATGATATCGCCACCTCTGTAGATTTGATTCGTCAGGAGCTAAAGGCTCTCTATGGTAAAGAGGCGGAAGATGTCCCGGTACTTTATGGTGGTAGCGTTAATCCTTCCAATGCCGGAGCATACCTCACTATTCCTGGTGTGAACGGCTTGCTAATTGGCGGTACTTCCTTGATTGCGGACCAATTTCTTGATATAATAGAGGTAGCAAAACGAGTGAGGTCATAAGATTATGAACAATTCTCCACAATCTACGCGTCGCTTTATGGACTTCGCCCCTCGTGGCAAGCGCCCCAGCGCACCCCGTCCAGCCGCGCCGCGCCCTGCTATGCACTCCGTTCAGCCGGGTGCTCAGCCGGTCACTGTTAAGCGCACTCCGCGTCCAGTCGTTGCACCCCGTCCAGCTCCGCGCCCCACTCCTCCGCGTCATATCGTGCACGAGCACGTAGAGTCCACCACCATCCTTTACCCCAGTTCTCAGCAGCGCTCTCAGTTCACCGAGGAAGATGCCTTCCTAGACATTGAGGATTCTGGCCTTGGCATCATTGAGGATCTTGGTACTTCCACCACCGCTCCCAGCACCACCTCTCCGTTTATCAATACAGACAAAATAGACAAGCGCCCGCTCTCCTCTCATCTTCCAGAGGAGAAGCCCGCCGAGCCTGCTTCAGAAAAGCGTCTGCCACTCCTCTCCAGGAAAGAAAAGCCCACTCCATCAGAGCAGCCCAGCAAGCGTATGGGGAAGCTAAAGCGCAAAAAGTCCAAAAAATCCTCCGCAGATTCTAACTTTGCCACTGGCTCCGCCTCTAAGGGCAATACTCTCGCCCTCATTATCGCTATTATCCTCACCGTCATCTTAGGTGCCGCCGTTGGCGCAGTCGCCTATCTGGCCTTCTTCCAATAATTCTTGCATAAAAAATGGTGCGCTCACTTTGTGTCGCACCTCTGGTGCGCTCACTTTGTGTCGCACCTTTGGTGCGAGTGCAGAGAATCGAACTCTGATATCAGGTTTGGAAAACCTGCATACTAACCGTTGTATTACACTCGCAACTTGGATTTTAAGGTGAAACTATGGGGTGGGTGATGGGGATCGAACCCACGACCTCCTGGACCACAATCAGACGCTCTAACCATCTGAGCTACACCCACCAGAAAGTTTCGCTCTCAATTATAGCACATTTTTTGCTATTTAGCTACAAACTAGCGGTTCCGCTCGCCACCCCGGGCAATCGGCTGCCCTCCACGCGGCGTTCCACCACGTAGGCCATTCGCTGCTCGCTCTCCCGCTCTAGAAATATCTCCGCCCCGCATCATCTCATCACCTCGCCCAATCCGCGCTCGCTCTCCTGAGTCGCTCCCCAGCGCCCCCACTCCGCCCTCGGTCCGAGGCACAAATTTCTGCGCTCGTTGCATCCCCCGCACTCCCTGCATAATCTTAGAATTACGGTATCCCTGTATCAGCTTCCGCTGTTGGTCAAAAGCCTCGCGTTTGGCCAAGTCTACTTTGCTCGCACCTACTGCTCCTATCCCAGCACCACTCTGTGCCTGGGCATAGCCAGAGGTATGAAAGACCTCGGCCTTGTTCTGCTCCTTCATGACGCGGTTAATGATGATTTTTTCGCCAGCCATAACCCTATTGTATAACATTTTAGTCTATTTCACCATGCGCATACCTGCACCAGCAACTCATAGTTTTATGGCATACTACTTGACAAAACAAAAGAAGTATGCTACAATGGAGACATACCTTAACAGATTGGGTTACCGGAGATAGGGGTTTGTCCCCTCAACAACAGGAGGAAAAATCATGGGATTTCTTTCAGAAACATTAGGCAACGGTAACAGCAACCCCACCCCTAAAGCAAAACAGGGGCCGAAGAAAAAGTCCGCCCCGGCGGATGCGGATGCTCCCATCAAGTTGAAGAGCAACACGGCGGAGCTTGGTGACTTCAGTGTCAATGATGCCACCGCCCAGCTGGCAGAAGATCTGGCAAGAATACCAGATGTCCGCCG
>JAFRAP010000011.1 GCA_017405345.1 Candidatus Saccharimonadota bacterium | reverse complement strand
GCGCGCTATAAAATCTCCAATAATGTAGTTTTTACGGGGTTTGTCAGGGGTAAGCGTTTACGAGATATTTACAGCATATCTGATATTTTTGTGATGTCTAGTGTGAGCGAGCCGTTTGGCCTGACGGCGCTAGAGGCTGCACATCATGGCAACGTTTTAATCTTGACCAAGCAGTCTGGCGTGGCTGAGGTGCTGCGCAGTGTGATGGCCTATGATTTTTGGGATGAGGAAAAATTAGCAGATGAGATTGTGGCGATTGCTAAAAGTTCTGCTCTGGCTAACACCTTAAGAGACGGAATCTTGAAGGAATATCATAAAATTTCATGGGAAGATGTTGCGAAAAAAGTATTAACGGTTTATAATGAAGTGAGTAAGAATAAACGGAATGTTTATTGAAGAGTTAAAGAGTGAGGTAATGACGGACGATATAGAGGTGCACCGGTTAAGTAAAAGAAAGGCAAAGCGATGAGAGCTATTTGTCTTTATCTTCATATGCATCAGCCGTATCGGTATCGGCAGTATTCTATTTTTAATGTAGCAAGAGATAGCCACTACTTTGACGACGATTTTCATTCCAAGCAGAGCAATGAACGGATTTTTCGTAAGGTAGCAGAGAAGTCTTACCACCCCACACTAGATATGCTGGAGCGAAATATCAAGAAATACCCAGGCTTTAAAGTGTCGCTGTCTGTCACCGGTGTATGGTTGGAGCAGGCGGAAGTTTGGGATCCAGCGCTAATTCAGCAATTGCAACGGATGGTACAGACTGGCCAGGTAGAGCTGGTGGCAGAGACCTTTTATCATTCCCTGGCATTCTTTTATAATCGTGGAGAGTTTGAGGCGCAGGTGCGTCAGCAGATGGATAAGTTTAAGGCGCTCTTTGGTGTGGTGCCGCAGGTGTTTAGAAATACGGAGTTTGCCTACAATGATGAAGTTGGCCGATGGGCAGATGAGTTTGGCTTTAAGGGGGTGCTGGCAGAAGGTTGGGATAAGGTGCTGGGCTGGAAAAGCCCGAACCATGTCTATAAAATCGCTGGTGCCAAGCAGGCGCGCTTACTGCTGAAGAACTACCGCTTGTCCGATGATATCGCCTTTAGGTTCTCTGATCGCAATTGGAAGGAGTGGCCGCTAACAGTAGAAAAATACCAAGGCTGGCTAGATATGGATGCGCTACGGGGCAATCTCATAAATCTCTTTATGGATTTTGAGACCTTTGGTGAGCATCAGTGGGAAGACACCGGTATTTTTGCCTTTATGGATCAGCTGATTGCGCGTTGGCTGGCGCAGTTTGACAACAAGTTCGTTACGGTGTCTGAGGCACTGGACTTAGAGCAGCCAGTAGACGAGCTATCTATGCCGCAAACAGTAACCTGGGCTGATACGGAGCGTGATTTGTCCGCCTGGATGGGTAACCCAATGCAAGAAGAGGCCATGCAGACACTCTATGATATGCATGATGAGGTAATGGCGTCAGGTGATGCTAGCTTAATAGAAGATTATCGTCGCTTGACTACCTCTGACCACGCCTACTACATGTGTACGAAATATTGGAACGATGGTGATGTGCACGCCTATTTCTCGGCTTATGATTCGCCATATG
>JAFRAP010000010.1 GCA_017405345.1 Candidatus Saccharimonadota bacterium | reverse complement strand
GGGGGGGGGTATAAAAGTCACTTATTAAGTAATAGCTTTAAGGCTCTCTGCCTCTTCTTCTGCACTGCTGTCTTCTCCGCAGTGTTTTTTGGTTCGGTAGATTATCTCGGCATGGCAAACGCCACCACCTCAGACCTCTCTGTCACCCTAGACCCTGTCATTAGTATCAGGGTCACTAAGAACGGCAGCGACATAGACAACCTCACCCTAAGTGTGGATCCAGTAGCTTCCGGCAAATTTATTAAAGACGACCTATCCGTCCTAGTCAGCACATCTAACGATACTGGCTATACCCTTACTATGTCCGATAATGACACTGATACTGCCATGCATCATCTAGATGCCAGCATCACTGCCACCATTCCATCCATCAGTACAAATGCAACCGAAGCATCTTTCCCAATGAATAGCTGGGGTTATTCACTAGAGCCAAAGGTTATATCTGGCTCAGACAACACCACCCAGACCTTCTCATCTATACCCCAAGCCACTTCTCCTGCCGCCGTTAAGACCACTACTGCTCCCACCACAGAAGATGCCACTAGCGTCACTTTTGCTGCCAAAGTAGACACCAGTGTTCCGGCCGGGGTCTATCGTGATACTATCGTCTTTTCTGCTACGACTAACTATGTGCCACAGGACTTAACCGGATTAACTAACATGCAAGATATGACCCCAGAAATTTGCGCCGCTTCCACGGTGGGTGATGAGGCCATACTCACAGATACCAGGGATAATAAAACCTATGTGGTAAGAAAGCTGGCAGACGGCAAATGCTGGATGGCACAGAATCTACGCCTTGGTGGCTCTAGCCCCATCACTCTCACCCCAGCAGACAGTAACGTCACAAGCGATTTTACTCTCTCCGCAACCAGCAATAGCTTTGGTGCTACCAATAATGCTGCCGGCGTAGATATTAATCGCATGCATGACAACGGTGATGCTTGGCTAAATGGCACCTCACTTCAAACCAGCGGTACCCCACCGTCTCAGACTCAATACATCGGTAATTATTACAACTGGTACACTGCCACCGCTGGTTCTGGCACTTACTCTACCACTGCCGATGCCATCGTCACGCAGTCCATCTGCCCCAAAGGTTGGAGATTGCCAAACGGTGGCGCCATCAATGCCACTACCAATAACGGTGAACTTCAACAACTCTACAATGCTTATGGCAATTATAGTAATTTCATCTCTGCTACTTCCGCAGTCAAATCCGGCTTATGGAGCGGCTCGTCCGCCAGTAGCCAAGGTTCCACCGGAGATTGGTGGTCGCGTACTGCTAGCAATAATTCAGCCGGATATGCATTGGACGTCAGTACTTCAAGTATATCTCCTCAAGGCACTCTCTACAAGCGATCCGGATACTCCGTCCGCTGTGTTGCCGCCACTGCTCACTCTTACACCATTACCTATAATCTAGACGGCGGCACTAATAGCTCAGCCAACCCCACCAGCTACGACACAGAAACCGCCACCTTTACTCTAGAGCAGCCTACTCGCCCCAATTATGCCTTTACCGGCTGGACTGGTAGTAATGGTGCCATCCCACAAGAGACCGTGGAAATTCCCAAAGGTACTACCGGCAACCTTAATTACACTGCTCACTGGACTCCTTTAACCTACCTGGTGAATAATGGCTCTGCCGCTGTTACCTTCACCGGCGCATCAGACTGCCGGATCAATGGCACTATCTGTAATTTTAACCAAAATTCAATAGCTAGCTATGGTGCCAGATATATTTACACAACCAATGTGGACGTAACTAATTATTCAGTTTTACATTATAAAGTAGCAATCACCACTAATGGTAACGGGACGGATACACTGAGTATTTCTTCTGCGGCCAACCTTCTTTCTGGCATAGAATTAAGTCAAACTGTTCGCGGTTATTTAGTAAGCAATCTAGAAGGAGATCTTGACATTACTGCCCTGCAAGGTGTTAAGACTATCGGTTTTACCCTCGGTATTGCCCCAAACAATAATCGTGCCATCACGCTTAATATCATTGATCTTTGGCTTGAAGAATAAACCATGCCCCACTTTTCCAGAATCTAATTTCTTTTTTAGCTAATCCTTGCATTTCACCCCAAAAAGTGCTAATATAGAGCAAATATATTATAAAAGGAGCATTTAATGCCTGAACCTAAAAAACAAAGCAGCGCACGCAAGACTGGCCTTCGCCGTAGTCATTTGCGCTTGACGCTTGCTCGTGCCGTTAATAAAACTTCACCGGTCAAGGCTTACGAGACAGCCAAAAAGACCCCTAACTTAAAGGTCAAGACCGTTAAGCCCGCTAAGAAAAGCGAGAAAAAGAGCAAATAATGGCGAGCAATCGGCACCTCGGTAGAATCATCTCTCTGCAGAGCTTGTATGAATACGAGTTCCGTATTAAGGCGGGCGATACAGAGGCCGATATTAACACCATTATTGCTAAAAACATTGAGCCTTACGCCAAGGCTCTTGGCGATACAGAATTTGTCTATGCCCTAACTAGAGGAGTCACAGACAAAATCAAAGCCCTAGACCAGGAGCTAGCCCCACTCGCACCAGAGTGGCCGCTAGAGACTATTGCGGCCATTGATCGCAATGTCTTGCGCCTCGGCCTCTACGAGCTAGAGGCTGGCGAGGTTCCGCCTAAGGTCGCCATTAACGAAGCCGTGGAATTAGCCAAGGCTTTTGGTTCAGACAATTCATCCAAGTTCGTAAACGGAGTGCTTGGCACGGCCTTCCGTAACCTCAGCTTGGATAGCTCAGAGGAGCAACATGAAGCAGTACAATCATCCGGGAAAAAGCCCGAACAAGAAGTCAAAAAAGCAGCCGAATCATCGGCCAAATCCGCAAAATCAGGGAAGAAATCAAGCGAAAAATCCGCGTAAAGTCCCAGAGGCTTTGCCCACTAAAAATTACGAGGAATCAACTTTTTCAAAGTTAAGAAACCGCGTTTTTCGTAAAAAGCCGGCCATCCAAGAGATTGTCCGCGAGCCAACCTCCGGCGGTATCGTCTTTCGCATGAATAAGACCGCCGATGATATAGAAATTTTACTCATTCAGGATTCTAAAAACCGTTGGACTATCCCCAAGGGTCACATTGAGCCAGGCGAGACCGCCAAGCAAACCGCCATCCGCGAGATTGGTGAGGAGGCCGGCCTTCAACATATTCAGGTGTTAACTTGGCTGGGGAAGATTCATTTTAAATACCGCCGTCTAGATAAGCTGGTGCTGATGACCACCCAGATTTATCTCGTTCGCTCTCTGGACAATTCTGAGACCCCCACCAAGGAGAAGTGGATGAATGGCATTAAGTGGTTCTCCTTTAATGAGGCCCTAGACGCTATTGAATACGAAGACATTGAGAAACTCATGCTTATCGCAAAAAATAAAATTCGCTCTGGAGAAATTTAAATGGATCAGGCTACTATCAAGGAATATCAGGCTTTTGCCGCAGAAAAACTCGGCTTTGAGTTTAAGCAGCCAGAGCTTTTAATTACCGCCCTCACTCACCGCTCTTATGTTAACGAACATAAAAAGCAGCATTTAGAGCATAACGAGCGCCTAGAATACCTCGGAGATGCCGTCTTAGAGCTGGTGGTGACAGATTATCTTTACCGCAATTTTAACGAGCCAGAAGGCACGCTCACCTCTTGGCGCAGCGCCCTGGTTCGCACCGAGTCCATCGGCGCCGCTGGCGAGGAGCTGGGTTATGCACCTTTAGTGCGCCTCTCTAAGGGCGAGCAGCACGGCTCTGACCGCGCCCACGCCGTTATTTTGGCCGATTGCTTTGAGGCGGTGATTGGTGCCACCTATCTAGATCAGGGGTACGAGACCGCCAAACGCATCATAGATCAGCATATCCTCACCCGCTTTAACCAGATTATAGAGCAAGAAACTTGGCGTGATCCTAAGTCTCACTTACAGGAGACTACTCAAAAGATTGACGGTTCCACCCCAGTTTATCGCACCCTTAAGGATGAAGGGCCAGATCACAATAAGACCTTCACTGTGGGCGTTTATGTGGGGAATCGTCTGATGGGTACTGGTGTTGGCCACTCTAAGCAAGAGGCCCAAGGCCTAGCCGCCTTAGAGGCCATCAAGCGTTACCAGCACTAGATAAGCCAGCCTAGCTCAGATAAGCGTTAGGGGTATTTACTTTTTTGCTAAAGTGTGGTATAATAGAAGTAGTTGGGCATATCGCTTTGAAAGGGGGTGGGAAAATGTCCAAAGTAGCTGAACATTTCTTCCCGGAGCTTTACGGAGAAGACGAACGGGAGTTCTTCCCGGGGCCGTTTGAGCAGCAGGAAGAAGATGAGCGGGCGGAGCTTGCTTCCGCCGGTGAGGCCAAGCTTAAGATCGAACAATTTGATGACCCGGAGTTCAGGCGCTCAGTCCAGATTGACAATTACTGGACAGCCTTCGGCAGCTTTCTGGACGCCGTCGGGGATTATTCCTGGACGGTCAAGCTGGAGCGCAACGCTAACAAGCGTGGCATCTATCCGGCTCAAGTAGTAAAATACGATTACTACAATGGCCACCGGGACGGTGCTGCTGCCGTGGAAATGAACTTCCAAATAGCAAAGCAGGCTAGACGTAAAGCTGTCTGGGCCTCAGCCTACGGGCTGAACCATTGGTCTAAGACCGTTGGTCTGCCGGAGCTATCGGACGACGAAATCCGCGGCCTGGTAAACTACTTAATT